>CALJIC010000332.1 GCA_937974195.1 uncultured Roseiflexaceae bacterium
AGGCCCTCCACACCTCCCCGCGTCAGGCGCCGCAGCACCGCGAGAGCAGCGGAACAAAGCGTCCGTAGTGGGCTTATGGCCTCGGCACCTCTCTGTGGCTGGCGCGGCCGGCGGCCCCATCAGAGTCCGGGGAGGCGAAGCCTCAGATCGCCCTATCGGACGAGCGGCTGCTTCGCCCGCTCCTCCTGCGCCTCGAAGGTGCGCAGCAGCTCGCGCGCGGCGTCGACGACCCGCTGCACGCACTCGGCGGTGAAGCGGTCGAGCACCTCGGCGGCGCCGGTCTCGGCGTAGCGCCGCTGCACCTCGGGCAGCTCGGCCGCGAACGCGCGCTCGAGCTCATCGAAGCGCGCCCGCACCAGCGGGTTCCTGGCCGGGTAGCAGCCGGGCCGGCTGCCGAGCTCGTCGCCCTTCACCGCGTCCAGCAGCTGCCGGAACAGCCACCAGTACGAGTCGGGCGCCCACGTGTCGGCGGCCGCGCGCTGCGGCGGGGTGACGCTCGTCCCGGCCGTTCCGGCGCGCGAGACGATGGCGGGCAGCTCGCTCCCATGTACGAAGAACGGCACGTAGCAGCCGTTGCACGGCGGGCCGGGCGTCCACCAGAACACCGGCGGCGTGGCCTCGTCGCGCGGCAGGGGCGCGACGCACGAGCTGGCGGTGTTGCCCCAGGTGAAGCGCGCCGGCGAGGCGTGCATGCAGATCGTGAGGAAGTCCGGGTCGGCCGGGTCGAAGAAGGGCCCCTGGAGGAAGGTGTCCTCGTAGTGGTCGCGGGCGATGCGCATCATCCACTGCGGGGTGATGCGGCCGTGCTGCTCGGCCAGCAGCTGCTGCGAGCGCCGCGCGCGGATGTGGGAGATCTGGCGCGGCACGGTCTCGTCGATATAGGCCCGCGCGACGTCGAAGGGCTGCGCGCTGTCCGCTGGCCACCACCCGCGCTCCCGGGCGTAGGCCTCCAGGTCCGGGCTTCCCGCATCCCAGGTGTCGCGCGTGCTGATCTGGTTGGAGATCGAGGTGCTGCCGCGCTCGAAGCGCCGCGCCACCCAGCGCCGGCCCAGCGCTTCGAACACCCAGGCCTCGGCCGGGTCGGCGATGATGAAGGAGTTGTCGTACCCGCCCGCGGCGTGGTCTCTGGTCGGGACCGCCGAGCCGAACTGGCCGTACTGCTCGACCAGCCGGCCCATCACCTCGACCGCCTCGGCCGCGCTGCGGCTGCGCTCGAGCGCCAGCCGGATCAGGTCCATCCCCAGCAGGCCGAACTGGACGTCCCCGCCGCTGCGGTGCGCCTCGGCCAGCTCGCGGAACGTCCGGGTGTAGATCGCCTCGTTGCCGATCACCACCCGGTGCTCGTTGATGCCCTCCTCGTACCCCCAGCACCAGTAGGGGCCGGAGCCGAGCGTCGCGTAGGCGACCTCGACCTGCGGCAGCGTGACGTGCTCGAGCTGGATCGGCCGGCCCGCCTGCCCGGTCGTGCGCGGCGTGAACCGCAGCGGCTGGCAGTCGAAGATCGGCCGGTCGCTGTTCTTGCCGAAGATCACCTGCCCATCGGCGGTGACATCGCTCAGCGCCACGAAGGTGTCACACATACGGGCTCCCTCCTTATCTCCACGTCCAGCGCGCCATCGGGCGCTGCGGGCTGGGCGGCGGGTTGCTTCGCCTTCACCTGTGGCCGCGCGACCGTCAGGCGTTCCGTCACTCCTGGGAGCCGCCCGCGGCGGAAGCGGCCAGCCGCGCCTCCTCGGCCAGCCGCCGCGGCGACTTCTGCCGCTCGGGCGCGAGGCGCTGCGTGGCGAGGAACGTCAGGCAGGCGAAGCCACAGGCCACCAGGAACGGTATCTGGTAGCCGACATAGTTCAGCACCACGCCGGTCGCCACCGGCACCACGATCGCGGCCGCGTGCTGCAGCGTCACGCCCATCGCCAGCGACGGCGCCAGCTCGTCGGCCACGGCCACCTTGCGCAGATAGGTCGCCGCGCCGATCCCCGAGACCGGGAAGATCAGCGAGTAGATCACGTAGCACAGCACCGCGGCCACCACGTTGTCCACCAGCGCGTAGCCGGCCAGGGCCACCACGTAGCCGACGTTGACCGCCGCCAGGAGCGGCTTCTCGCCGTAGCGGTCGAACAGGCGCCCGATCCAGGCGCCCAGCACGGTGTTCAGCGCGGTGACGGCGATCAGGATGGCGGAGATCGCCGGGACCTCGAGCCCGTAGCGCGAGACCAGCACCCACAGCCCGAACGAGAAGAAGATCTGCTGCCGGCCGCCGTCGAGCAGGCTGAGCAGGTAGTAGTAGCGGTACTCGCGGCGCAGCACGATGGCGTTCCTGATGCCGGTGAGCAGCGGCACCCGCTCGCGCTCCTGCGGCTGGCTCTCGAGCTTACCGTCGCGCATGCGCGGGAAGCGGACGATCGCCAGCGCGGCGATCAGCGCCAGCGCCCCGCACAGCACGAAGGTCGAGCGGTAGGTGAGCAGGCCGCTCTGGAACGCCACGGCGACCACCAGCATGGCCGCCAGGCTGCCGGCGTTGTTCACCGACGAGATCAGCCCGAGCACGCGCCCGGCGCGGCTCTCGGTCGTGAGGCTCATGCCCAGCGCGTACTGGGTCTGCAGCCATGTGTGGTAGCCGACCGAGCTGAGGATGACCCACGGCGCCACCGTCCAGAACGACGTGGACCAGCCGAACAGCCCGTAGCCGACGCTGAGCAGCAGCAGCGCCCCGGCGGTCAGGTGCGGCAGCGAGAGGCGGTAGAAGAGCGCGGTCAGGAAGATCAGCAGGAAGCCGGGGATCTCGCGGATGGCGGTGATGTAGCCGAACTGCGGCCCGGCGAGTCCGAGCTCGTCCGCGAAGTAGTTGGCGACGACCGTGCCCTGCGCGGACATGGCGAACCCGGCTGCGGCGGTGGTGACGATCAGCATCACAAGCCCGTAGTGCTCGGGCCTGCGCAGCCGGTTGTGGAGCCGAGAGAACATAGCGGTGACCTGGTAACTCCTGCGACAGGCTACCATTGTACCACCGCTCACAACCGCCGGGCTGAGCCGTGCTATCATCGTCGTGTTGCGGGCCGCGGCGCCCGCCACGGGCGCTCTTCCGCGCCGAGGCGTATCCTCCCTGCCCAACCGGAGGCACCATGGAGCTGGACCTCACCACGCCGGCGCTGCTCTTCCCGGCGATCTCGCTGCTGCTGCTCGCCTACACCAACCGGTTCCTGGCGCTCGCGGCGCTGGTGCGCGAGCTGTACGCCCGCTACAAGTCCCAGCCGGACGCGCGCGTCAAGGGGCAGATCGCCAACCTGCGCTACCGGCTGGTCATCATCCGCAACATGCAGTTCTACGGCGTGTCGAGCTTCTTCCTGTGCGTGCTCTGCATGTTCCTGGTGTTCGCCGGCCAGCCGGTGTACGGCGCGTTCGTGTTCGGCGCGAGCCTGGTGCTGCTGCTGATCTCGCTCGCGCTCTCGATCCGCGAGATCCAGGTCTCGATCGACGCGCTGCAGCTCCAGCTCGCGGACCTCGAGGACGACCAGGGCGCCGGCAGGGCGCGCTGAAGCCATCCTGCCAGCTGCCGCGCGGCGCCTACCATGTCGTCGTCCCGCTCAGCTCCAGCGTGTCTCCGCCCAGGTGAAGCGTCCCGCGCACGCCCTCCGGCAGCGTGATCTGGCCGCGCAGCTCGCCGCCCTCGACGCGCAGGTCCACGGCGATCTCCCCGGCCGGGTGGACCAGCCGCCCGCTCGCCCGCCGCAGGTGCCCGAGCTGCGGCCGCACCTCCACGCTGCGGAAGCCCAGATCGGCCGGGCGCACGCCGAGGATCGTCGCGAAGTAGTGGTACAGCGGGTGCGAGCCCCAGGCGTGGCAGTCGGAGCGGCTCGGCTCCGGCGACTCGACCGGGCAGCGGAAGCCGCGCCGCATGAGGTCGTGCCAGAGCTCGAGCCGATCGAACAGGGCGTCGACGCGCCCTAGCAGGCGGTAGGTCTCGAATAGGTAGTGGCTGAAGTAGATCGTCGTGCGCTCCATCTCAGCCCCGCTCAGCAGGCCGGCCGCCACCTGCGCGCGCATCGCCTCGGGAAGCTGGCCGCTGAGCAGCGCCATGCACTGCGTGTGCTCGGAGAAGGCCCGGTGCTCCAGGTCGTCCGCCAGCAGCCCGCGGCCCGCATCCCAGAACGCCGCGGTCGCGCGCTCCGCCAGCTCCGCCGCCTGCCTGCGGTAGCGCGCCGCCTGCTCGTCCTCCCCGAGCCGCGCCTCCAGGTCGGCGGCCAGCGCCAGCGTGTAGACCAGCTGCCAGTTCATCAGGCCGCTCGCGCCGTCCACGCCGCCGGGCGGGATGCCCGCCTCCCAGGCCGGAACCCAGTCGAGCGTGTTCCACCCCTCGGGCGCGTAGAGCAGCCCGTCCGGCCCGATGAAGCGCCGGAACGCCTCGAGCGTCTGCCGCACGCCGGGCATCAGGGCCGCCAGCACGCTCGCATCCCCGCGCCAGAGGGCGTAGTCGTACACCATGCCGACCCACCAGAGCGAGAAGGGCGCGATGATCTGCATCAGGCGGCACGGGTAGCGCGACTGGGTCAGCCCGCTCGGCCGGCGCGAGTCGTCGAACAGCCGCAGCGCCTTGCGCGGCAGCCGCTCGTCGCGCGTCATCACGTAGGTGCAGAGGATCTCCAGCCGCGTGTCGCCGGCGTACATCAGCTCCTCGTAGTAGGGGCAGTCCGCGTAGGTCTCGTGCGCGTCCATCTGTAAGCCGCGCACCAGGATGGGCGCGATCTCCTCGAGCCGCCGGTCATCGCTGGCGAAGGAGCTCTCCATCTCGAGCGGGTAGCGCGTCTCGACCAGCCGCAGCCGCTCGATCACCAGCGGCTCGTCGGCGGCCTGCGCCACGATCTCCAGGTAGCGCCCGGCCATCCACCACAGCGGGCGGAAGCTGCGCCCGGCGCCGCCGTCCGGCAGGAACACGTCGCCGTAGCCCACGAAGTACTTGCCCTCGATCTCGTCGCGGTGCCCCTTGTCGTGCACCCACGCGCTCGGAGTGTGGCGCAGCGACTCGGCCCACAGCACGCGCACCGTCCCGCCTGCGCCGCCGCTTGTGACCAGCTCGGGGTAGGCGCAGTAGTACTCGCCCAGGTCGATGATCGCGCGGCGGGTCGTGCGCGGCGGCACGGTCACGCTGCCGCGCCCCTCGACGAGCGCCTGCCAGCGCGCCGCCTCCTGGGTATCGTGGTCGGCGGAGCGCACGGCGATGCCCTCGGTTTCGAGCGAGGGGGCCGCGGCCAGCAGCCGCACCGTTCCGAGCTGCAGCGGCCGCTCGACCTGCGGCAGGAGCGTCGCCGGCTCCAGGCGGTGGTGCGGCGGGATCTCCCAGTCGTGCACGCGCCCGATCGCTTGCTCGACGGCGACCGCCGGGACCCACCCGTCGCCGTCGCCGCGCTCGAAGCCCCAGTCGAAGGCCGCGCCATCCACCTGCACGCGGTAGCCGCGCCACTTCGCCGCGCCGGGCGGGATGAACGTGTAGCCAGCGAGGCGCTTCGCCTCCCACGCCGCGCGCCCGGTGCCGAGCAGCTCGCCCAGATCGCCCTCCGGCGCGAACAGGAAGCCGTGCCGCACCGACATCTGCGCCTCCGGCCCGAGCGCGCCCAGCGACCAGACCTGCGCGACGAGCGTGTGCTCGCCGGGCGCCAGGTCCAGGTCGTAGGTCTCGAAGAACCACAGGTCCGGCGAGCCGCGCTCGGAGCCCCGCCCGATGCGCGCGCCGTCCAGGAACAGCTCGTAGCGCTCGTCGGCGCTCACGTGCGCCCGCACCCTCGCCGCCGCATCGAGCGTGAAGCGCAGCCGGTAGGCCGCGACGATCGGCGTCTGAGTCGCGTCCGGGTGCGCCACCCAGGCGAACGGCCAGTGCCCGCGCGCCCGCCAGGGCCGGGCGTCGGCTTCGGGCTGGAACGGGCGGTAGTCGATCAGTGTGCGCATATCGCTCCCTCACATCCGCGAAGCGAGCGCTCGGGCGCTCGCCTCTCCGGGCACTCCTCCGGGCGCCGCTAGGCGCGCTCGCCCGTCTCCAGGAATCGCACCTGCTCCGGGCTCAGCAGCACGTCCCCGGCGCGCAGCGTATCCTCCAGCTGCTCGGGGCTGCGCGGCCCGACGACCGGGACCGTTGTGAACGGCTGGGACATCAGGTAGCCGAGGACGATCTGGTTGATGCTGAGGCCGGTCTCGGCGGCGAGCTGGCGCGCTCGCTCGAACCGGCGCTGGTTCTCGGGCGGGGCGTACAGGCGCCGGTGCGCCGGCCGGAGCGTGTCCAGCGCGCCGCGCGCCATCTTGTCGAACAGGCCGTTGGCCTGCGCCGACCAGGGCACCGCCGCCATCCCGGTTTCGCTGTGCAGCGCCAGCAGGTCGCCGTCCATGGCCGCTGTCCCCGTGCCGTCGAGCGCGCCCATATCCACGGCCGCCAGGTTCCACAGCATCTGGTCGGCGACGAAGCCCTGCCACCCAAGCGACCGGGCGTGGGCCTGGGCGGCCCGGATGCGCGCCGCCCGCCAGTTCGAGCAGCCGGCGTAGCGGATCGACCCGGCCTGCGCCAGGCCGTAGAGCGTCTCGACGATCTCCTCGACCGGGCGCGCCGGATCGTCGCGGTGCAGGTAGTACAGGTCGATGTAGTCGACTTGGAGGTTGCGCAGGCTGGCCTGGACGTCGGCCTCGATCTCGGCGCGCCCGAGGCGCGAGCGGTGCATGGCCTCGAGCGGCGGGTGGCCGCCCTTGGTGGCGACGACCGTCCGGTCGCGCCCGCTGCGCTCGCGCAGCCAGCGGCCGATCAGCCGCTCGCTCGCATATTGGCCGCCGGGAGCCCACTCGCCGTACACCAGCGCCGTGTCGACGAACGTGCCGCCCCGGTCGCGGAACATGTCGAGCATGCGCATGGCGGTCGCCTCATCGATCGCCGTGCCCGTGTCGGCCGTCCCGAGACAGATCGCGGAGACGCGCAGGCTGCTTGCGGGGAGCTCTACCGAGCGCATATCGGCGCCTTTCACCTCAGACGGAACAGCAGCGCGTAGGGGTCCTCGCGCACAAGCTCGACCGGCAGCCCGGCCACCGCCTCGGCCGGGCCGACGAAGTAGACCGGCCGGTCCGGGTAGCGCCGCGCCGCCCGCGGGCCCCAGGGCTCATCGCCCGGCTCGACGACGTCCACCCACACGTCGGGCCGCTGCCCCTCGACCAGCCGCAGGTACTGGAGCGTCATGCCCTGCTCCCAGGGCGCCAGCACGGCCGCGCCGCGGGGCAGCTCGGCGAGCGTGGCCTCGGCGAACTCGCGGTACAGCCACAGGTGGCGCTTGCTCGAGACGCGGTAGCGCGTGGCGCCCCAGGCCAGCGTCAGCCCGAGCAGGACCACGAGCGCCACCGCCGGCCAGCGGCGGCCGATCGCCGGCCACTGGCTGATGCCGAGCCTGGCTGGCAGGCGGCGCGACCAGGAGAGGATCGCGGCGGCCCCGGCGCCGATCCACAGCGCCCAGGGCAGCAGCATCGGCAGGGTGAAGACCGGCGCGTCGCCGACCGCCGGCCCCAGGAGCAGCAGGTAGGCGAGGGTGCTGAAGAAGATCCACGCCGCGCCCCGCCACATCCAGCGGGCGCTGCGGGCCAGCTCCCAGGCGCCGAGCAGCCCGAGCGCCGCGCCAACCGGCCCGAACTCGAACAGCAGGCGCCGCCCGACCATGCGCAGCACCGCGAGCGCATCGCCCGGCTCCGGGAGGCGGAAGATGCCGCGCCGGATCGCACCGCCCGTCATCAGGTCCAGCACCTCGCCGTAGGACTGCGGGGCGCCCCAGAAGTAGTGCGTCGGCAGCCCGTAGTCCAGCCCGTTGAACGGGCCGTAGCGGGCGAACTGGAGCGGCGGGTAGAGCCAGGGCGCGAGGCCGGCCAGGAAGCACAGCGCGAGCAGCAACAGCCGGCCGGCGACTGCGGGCCACCCGCCGGGCCGCCCGGCCGCCGGTCCCCGGAGGAGCGCGGCGACGACCGCGGCGGCCAGCAGCGGCAGCGCGGTGATCGCGAACAGCCCGTGGTGGGAGAACCCCAGCCCGCCGATGAGTGCGCCGAGATACAGCCTCGTAGAGACGCCCCGCCGGGGCGTTCCCACCGACGGCGAAACAGCCCGCCCGTTCGTCTCGCCACCGGCGCGGCCGTCCGCGTGGGGCATCTCCCGCCCCACCACCGCCAGCGCCATCGCCACGATCAGCAGCGCCAGCAGCGCGTAGACCTCCGCGAGGGTCGCGGCGTTCCACATGCCCGGCGCGAGGCCGAGCGCCAGCGCGCCGACGAGCGCCGCGGGTGTTGCGCCGAGGATGCGCCGCGCGAGCGCGTAGAACAGCGCCACCGCGAGCGCGGCGCACAGCGCCGAGAGCAGCGTGACGCGCCAGGCGACCTCGCCGAGCGGGATCAGGCGCGTCGCCAGGTGGCCGAGCACGGTGTAGAGCGGGTAGGTGGTCGGGTGGGGCACCCCGAGGAGCGCGGCCGCCAGCTGGAACTCCGCCGCGTCGCCGGAGAGGACGCTCGGCGCCGCGGTGAGCGCGTAGAGCGCGAGGAATCCCCCCAGGAGCGACCAGGCGACGAGGCGCTGCCCCTGGCCGGCCGACAGGATAGCGCGGTGACGCGGCGGCGCGGCGTCGGGGTGGCGGGGGGCCTCCTTGGCATCGAGCGCGCGCGCAGCACCGCGAGACATCTTGATCACGCTGTCACCCTGAACCCCGTCGTCCCGCCGCCCGGCCACGTCGTAGCCATCCTCCCACGCGCTCGGCGCTCAGGAGTCCTTCGAGCCAGAGGATTCCTGCAGCGCCCGCTTGAGCGCCGCCGCGAACGGGTTGTCCTCGTCGTCCTCCTCGTCGCCGCCGGTCGAGTAGGCGTAGCTCTCGGCCTCCGCCTCGCCCTCGTCCCCCTCCTCGGCCAGCTCCTCCTCCTCGTCCCAGTCGAGGTGCAGGTTCTCGGCGCCGGCCAGCGCGATGATATCGTCGACGCCGAAGCGCAGTAGGCTGACGATCTGCGGGTCGGGCTCGATCTCCTCGACCGAGGCGACGCGCCGGACCTGCGGGAGGTCGGCGAGCACCTCGTCGAGCGTCGGTGGCGGGTCGAGCGGCCTGTCGGGCGTGATCCCGCGCGCGGCCAGGTCCGCCAGCCGCTCCGCAAGCTGCTGCTCGGCCTCCTCCTTCGTCTGGGGGATGCCGGTGTCCACCAGGAGGATCGTGGTGTAGACGCGGGCGAACAGCATGCGCAGGATCGTCTGGGTGTCGCGCAGCTGCTGGACGGCGCGGCGCAGGCTGACGGCCTTCTGGCTGGCCTTGATCTCGAAGACGTGGACGGTCTTGGGGTCCGGCAGGACCACCGCGTCCAGCTCGCGGTACTTCTTGATCGCCTGGCGGCCGCGGTGCTCCAGGTACTCGACGATCCGGCGCTCGGAGAGGGTGTAGTGCTGGGCGAGCCACCCGCGCAGCGCCTCCTCGGCCTCGCCGCCGAACAGGTCGCGGGCGCGCGGCGGGCGTATGGCGCGCTGGTTCTCCTTAGTGAGCATGATCTGCGCGAGGAACGCCCGGTACTGCTTGTCGTTCGCGTCGATCAGGCGCGGGCGCGAGAAGCGTGGGGCCATGTCAGCCTCCGTGGCGTAGTGCTGAGTGCGAAGGGCAGAGCGCCCGACGCCCAAGGCGTTTGGGCCGCAGGCGGGCCGCGGGCGCCCGCGGCCCGGCGCGTGAGAGTCGGCGCTCTGCGCTCACCAGGCGTAGGCCTCCGGCGCGGGGCCGCCCGGCCCAGGCCAGATCCGGTCCAGCTCCTGGAGCGTCTCGTCGTCGAGCTTCAGCTCCAGCGCGCGCATGGAGCTGGTGAGCTGCTCCATCGTCCGCGGGCCGATGATCGGCGCGGTCACCGCCGGCTGCCTCAGGAGCCAGGCGAGCGCGACGTCGGCCGGGTGCTCGCCGAGGTTGCGGCACAGCTGCTCGTAGGCCTCGAGCTGCGCGCGGTGCTTCTCCACGGTCTGCTGCAGCCGCTCGTTCGCGCGCCGCCCCTCGCTGGCCTTCTGCAGCGCCCCGCCCAGCAGGCCCGAGGCGAGCGGGCTCCAGGGGAGGAGCCCCAGGCCGTAGCTCTGGCAGGCCGGTATCACTTCCAGCTCGATCATGCGGGCGTTCAGGTTGTACAGGCTCTGCTCGGAGACCAGGCCGAGGAAGTTGCGCTGCTTCGCCAGCTCGTTGGCCTGCGCGATGTGCCAGCCGGCGAAGTTGCTGCTGCCGACGTAGATCACCTTGCCCTCGCGCACGAGCTGCTCCATCGCCTGCCAGATCTCCTCCCACGGCGCCTCGCGGTCGATGTGGTGCATCTGGTACAGGTCGATGTGGTCGGTCTGGAGCCGGCGCAGGCTCTCCTCGCAGGCGCGCCGGATGTGGTAGGCCGAGAGGCGCGACTCGTTCGGGCGGTCGCCCATCCGCCCGAAGACTTTGGTGGCGAGGACGATCTGCTCGCGGCGCCCGCCGCCCTGCGCCAGCCAGCGGCCGATGATCTCCTCGGTGACGCCGGGGCCGAGCGGCCGGCCGTAGACGTTGGCGGTGTCGAAGAAGTTGATGCCCAGCTCGAGCGCCTTGTCCATGATCGCGAAGCTGTCCGCCTCGCTCGTGTGCGGCCCGAAGTTCATGGTGCCCAGGCACAGCCGGCTGACGCGCAGCCCGGTGCGGCCGAGTCGTGTGTACTCCATGAGCAGCTCCTTGTGACACACCCCCGCGGCGGCCTCGCCCCCGCGAGTCTCCTTCTCCAGCCGCTCCGCGCCGCCTCGCTCCCACGGGCGGCAGACGCAGCGCCTGGAGGGTATTCTACCACCGGGCGGGCCGCGCGCCGGCGTGCCAGCGTCAGCCGTCGGCGCGGTCCGCGGGCGGGCGGCCCGGCTCGACCCCGTGGCGGCGGAGGAAGTTGAGCACCTCGACGCACATGGCGATCAGCAGCTTCGCCTCGCGCGCCGTCGGCTCGGCGCGGTGGACGAGGCTGCGCAGGGTGCGCATGATGCCGGGGGCGCGCCCGGCCTTGAAGAACTCGATGCCCCACAGCGCCCGCTCGGCGGCGCCGAACAGCTCCTCGAGCTGCTCCGCCCGGGCCGGGGCCTGCCCTGGCGCGTCCATCTCGGGCGTGGGCTGCGCGCCCCGGCCAGGCAGGGCTGCGGCGGATGTGGCGGCCATGCGCAGCTCGTAGGCCACGAGCAGCACCGCCTGCGCCAGGTTCAGCGACGGGTAGGCCGGGTCGGTGGGGATGGTCAGCGCCAGGTGGCAGCGGTCGAGCTCGTCGTTCGTCAGCCCGTTGTCCTCGGGGCCGAACAGCAGCGCGACGGGGCCTGCGGCCGTTCGCGCCAGTAATTCCGGGGCCGCCTCGCGCGGGGTGGCGGTGCGGGCCAGCACGCCGCGCGGCCGGGAGGTCGTCCCGGCGACGAAGACTGCGTCGGCCAGGGCGGCGTCGAGGGTGTCGAACACCTGCAGCGCGTCGAGGATGTCCTCGCTGCGGTGGGCGATGCCGAGCAGATCGTCCCGCTCGAAGGGCGCGGGGCGGACCAGGCGCAGCCGCGTGAGGCCCATGTTCTTCATCGCCCGCACCGCCGCGCCGAGGTTGGTCACCCGCTGCGGGCGGTTCAGCACGACGACCAGGTTCGTGGTGTCCATACGCTCACGCGGGGGCGCGCCGCGGGCGCCCTACCGGCCCTTCCCCAGCTCGGCCGAGCGGCGGTAGGCGGCCCAGATCGCGTCCGAGAGGACCGTGCGCAGGCCGCCGCGCTCCAGCTCGTAGAGCGCCGCCGCCGTGGTCCCGCCGGGCGAGGTCACCCCGTTGCGCAGCTCGGCCGGGTGGAGGTGGCTCTGCAGCGCGTAGCGCACCGAGCCGAGCATCGTCTGCAGCACCAGGTCCTGCGCCATGTAGCGCGGCAGGCCGAGGTGGACGCCGGCGTCGATCATGGCCTCCATCAGCAGGAAGAAGTAGGCCGGGCCGGTGCCGTTGATCGCCGTCGCCATGTCGAGGTAGTTCTCATCGGCCACCAGCAGCTCGCGGCCGAGCGAGCCGAGCACCGTGCGCGCCCAGCCGCGCTGCTGCTCGGTCACCTCGGGCGCCGCGGTCCAGACGGTCATGCCCTCGCCGATCTGCGCCGGCGTGTTCGACATGGCGCGCACCACCGCCGCGTGGCCTGTCGCCTCGACGAAGGTGCGGATCGGGACGCCGGCGATGCCGGAGATCAGCAGCTCGCCGTCGCTCAGGGCGCCGCGCAGCTCCGGCAGCACCTTCGGCAGCGACTGCGGCTTGACGGTGACGATCACCACCTGCCCCCAGCGCGCCGCCTCGGCGTTGTCGCCGGTGACACAGATGCCGTAGCGCCCGGCCAGCTCGTCGCGGCGCTCGGCCCGCGGCCCGGTGGCGATGATCTGCTCCGGCGCCACCAGCTCGTGGCGCAGCAGCCCGCCGATCATCGCCTCGCCCATGGCCCCGGCGCCGATCACAGCTATTCGAAGATCCTTGAGCATACAGCCTCTTCCTGCCATTGGGTGACAAGGTGACACGGTGACAAGGTGACTGGGTGACTGGGTGAGCGAGGTGGTTCGTGGTGCGGCACGGGTTTCTGGCCTCCAAAAGTCACCCCGTCACCCCGTCACCCCGTCACCAGGTCAGCGCGAGCGAAGCGAGCGCGCCACCCCGTCACCCCTTCACCAGGTCAACGCGAGCGAAGCGAGCGCGCCACCCCGTCACCCCGTCACCAGGTCAGCGCGAGCGAAGCGAGCGCGTCACCCCGTCACCCCTTCACCAGGTCAACGCGAGCGAAGCGAGCGCGTCACCCCGTCACCCGGAAGCCTAGCGCTCCTCGTACCCGTCCGCGCCCGGCACCGGGAAGCGCTGGCAGAGAGCCCGCACCTCCTCGGCGACGCGCCGGATGGTCGTCTCGTCGTTGATGTTGGAGATCACCTCGTCGATCCAGGCCGCCACCTGCTCCATCTCGGCCTCGCGCATGCCGCGGGTGGTCATCGCCGGCGTGCCGATGCGGATGCCGCTCGTGATCAGCGGCGGCTTGTCGTCGAACGGCACCGCGTTCTTGTTGAGCGTGATCGCCGCCTTATCGAGCGCGTTCTGCGCCTGCTTGCCGCTGACCCCCTTGTTGCGCAGGTCGATCAGCATCAGGTGGTTGTCGGTGCCGCCCGAGATCACGTTGAAGCCGCGCGCGATCAGGGCCGCCGCCAGCGCCTGCGCGTTGCGGATGACCTGCCGCCCGTACTCCTCGAACTCGGGCTGCAGGTTCTCGCCGAAGCCGACCGCCTTGGCGGCGATCACGTGCATGAGCGGCCCGCCCTGCACGCCGGGGATCACCATCTTGTCGAGCAGCTCCGACATCATCAGCGTGCGGCCGCTCTTGGCGGCCTTCTGGCCGAAGGGGTTCTCGAAGTCCTTCCCCATCATGATCAGGCCGCCGCGCGGCCCGCGCAGCGTCTTGTGCGTCGTCGAGGTCACGACGTGGGCGTAGGGGAGCGGGCTCGGCAGCAGGCCCTTGGCGATCAGCCCGGCCGGGTGGGCGATGTCCGCGAACAGGAACGCCCCGACCGAGTCGGCGATCTCGCGGAAGAGCTTGAAGTCGATCGCCCGCGAGTAGGCGCTGGCGCCGACGGTGATCATCTTCGGGCGCTCCCGCTCGGCGATCGCCGCCACCTGCTCGTAGTCGATCCGCCCGGTCTCCCGGTCCACCCCGTAGGCGACGAAGTTGTACAGCTGGCCGGAGAAGTTCACCGGCGAGCCGTGGGTGAGGTGGCCGCCGTGCGAGAGGTCCATGCCGAGCACCTTGTCGCCCGGCTTGAGGAAGGTGAAGTAGACGGCGGTGTTGGCCTGCGAGCCCGAGTGGGGCTGGACGTTCACGTACTCGGCGCCGAACAGCTCGCGGCAGCGGGCGCGCGCCAGCTCCTCGGCCTGGTCCACCCACTCGCAGCCGCCGTAGTAGCGGTTGCCGGGGTAGCCCTCGGCGTACTTGTTGGTGAGCAGCGAGCCCTGGGCCTCGAGCACGGCCCGGCTGACGTAGTTCTCGCTGGCGATCAGCTCCAGACCGTCGCGCTGGCGCCGGGCCTCGCCGGCGATGATCCGCGCCACCTCCGGGTCGCTTCGCCAGAGGGTTTCCAGAACGGACATGCTGCATCTCCTTGCGGGAAGGCGGCCGGAGCCGCCGCAGATCGCTCGTTCGCAGGCGCCCATTATACCCGATGCGGCCGGGCGCCACAGGCGGCGCGCCGCCGCCCTACCAGTCGTGCACGCTGCCGTCGAAGCGCCGCACCGTCGGCAGGTAGGCGCGCTGGTACGGGTACTTCGCCGCCTCGCGCTCGTCCACGTCCGTCCCCAGGCCGGGCGCGTCCGTGACCCACAGCGCGCCGTCGCGGTACTCCGGGCCGCCGGTGATCACCGAGCGGACCTGCTCGGAGAAGAAGACCATCTCCTGCACGCCGAAGTTCGGGATGCTGATGTCCAGGTGGACGTTGGCGGCGTGGGTGATCGGCGCGATGTCCCCCGGCCCGTGCCAGGCGGTCTGCACGTAGTAGGTCTCGGCCAGCGCGGCGATCTTGCGCGCCTCGGTGATCCCGCCGATGTGCCCCAGGTCGCAGCGGATGAAGTCGATCAGCTGCTCCTGGATCAGCGGCAGCGCATCCCAGCGGGTGTGGAACAGCTCGCCCATCGCGAGCGGGGTGGTGCTGTGCTGCCGGATCAGGCGGAAGCTCTCCCGGTGCTCTGGCCGCAGCGGGTCCTCGAGGAAGAACAGGTGGTACGGCTCGAGCTCCTTGGCGAGCCGCGCGGCCTGCACCGGGTTGAGCCGCTCGTGGACGTCGTGCAGCAGCTCGACCTCCTCGCCCACGGTGCTGCGCAGGTGCTCGAACAGGCGCGGGATGGTGCGCAGGTAGGCGTACGGCTCCCAGCGCTCGGTCTCCGGCAGCGGCCCGCCGTCGGTGGCCTCGAGCGCGACCGACGGGTCGGCCGATGTCCAGGTGGCGCTCGCCGCCTCCCGGGCGCCGCCCACGCCGTAGGTGCCGGCGTTGCCGGGCACGGCCACCTGGCAGCGGATCACGCGGAAGCCGCGCTCCATGGCCGCGCGCACCTGCTCCTCGACCTCCTGGAAGTCGCGGCCGCCGCAGTGGGTGTAGACCAGCGCCCCCTCGCGGGTCTTGCCGCCCAGCAGCGAGTAGACCGGCAGCCCGGCGCGCTTGCCCTTGATGTCCCACAGCGCCAGGTCCACGCCCGCCAGCGCGGTCATGAGCACCGGCCCGCCCCGCCAGTAGGTGCCGCGGAACAGGTACTGCCAGATGTCCTCGATCCGGTCCGGGTCCCGCCCGATCAGCAGCGGCGCGATGTGCTGCTCGAGCGCCGCCGCGACCGCCAGCTCGCGGCCGTTGAGCGTGGCGTCGCCCCAGCCGTACAGCCCCTCGTTCGTCTCGATCTTGACCAGCACGTAGTTGCGGCCGGGGCAGGTGACCACGACCTTGACCCTGGTGATGTGCATAGCCCCCTCGCGCTTTCAGGTTTGGTGCGCTGCGCTGCGCTTGGCCCCGCAGACGGGCGCTTGCTCAGGAGCCTGTGGCCCCGCCCCGCGAACGCTCGGCCGGCGCCCACGCTGCCTGTCTCGTTTGATAGCACGCCCGCGGTCCATTATACCCGCCGGCGCCTGCTGCCCGGCGGGCGCGTGGTATCATATCGCTGACCCGCCTCGTCCACGAAGGAGCAAGATGCAATGCCTGCCGCCGTCGTCGCGAGCGTCGTGAGCGCCTATGTCGACATGCACCGCCGCACTCTGCGTGTCGCGGAGCAGCTGAGCGAGGAGCAGCTCGTGTGGCGCGCGGCGCCCGGGGCACTGCCGATCGCGTTCCACCTCTGGCACGTTGCGCGCTGGGCCGACCACTTCCAGGCCACTCTCCCGGGCATGACTCCCGAGCTCGGGCGTCGCCTCGGCCCGGCGGCGCAGATCTGGGAGCAGGGCGGCTACGCTGCGCGCTGGGGCTTCCACGCCGCCGCGCTCGGGACGCAGGCGACCGGCATGGAAATGGACGAGGCCCTCGCCGCCCAGCTCCCCTGGCCCCCGGCTGTCGAGCTGATCACCTACCTGCGCCAGACCTTCGCGGCCGCCGAGCGCGCCGTGGCGGCCCTGGACGACGAGCAGTTCGTCGCGCCCGAGCAGCCCCAGCCGCTCACCGAGGGCATCTGGGTCGAAGGCAGCAGCGTCGGCGATGCGCTCCTCACCCACATCGTCCACACCAACCGGCACCTCGGCATGATCGAGTGCCTGCGCGGGCTGCAGGGCGGCTCGGGCACCGCGACGGTGTGAGGCATGGACTTCAGGACGATCTACGCCCGGCACGCCGCCGAGTACGACCGCCTGGTCGCCGCGGAGGACTACCAGGGCAACCTGCTGCCGGCGATCGAGCGCATTCGCCCGCTCGACGGCGCGCTGGTCGCCGAGGCCGGCGCGGGCACCGGGCGCGTCACCGCGCTCGTGGCGCCCGCCGCACGCCGTGTGCTGGCCTGCGACATCTCGGCGCACATGCTCCGCCGCGCGGCCGCCAACCTGCGGCGCCGGGGCCTGCGCAACGTGCAGCTTGCCGTCGCCGAGAACCGGCGTCTCCCGGCCGCGAGCGGGTCGGCCGACCTGGCGCTGGCGGGCTGGAGCTTCGGCCACACGCGCGCCTGGGAGCCGGAGCGGTGGCGAGCGGCGATCGGCGCGATGGTGGATGAGCTGGAGCGCGTGCTGCGCCCCGGCGGCGCCGCGGTGGTGATCGAGACCCTCGGCACCGGCCGCGAGACGCCCGAGCCGCCGACGCCGGAGCTGGCCGAGTACTACGCCTGGCTGGAAGAGGAGCGCGGCTTCCGCGGCAGCTGGCTGCGGACGGACTACCGCTTCGCCTCGCGGGCTGAGGCCGACGCCGCCACCGGCTTCTTCTTCGGCGCGCCCGCCCCGGCCCACGCCGCGCCCGACGGGTCGGTCATCGTCCCCGAGTGCACCGGGATCTGGTGGCGGTGGGTGTGACGCCAACCAAAAACGGCCGCCGTGAGGCAGCCGTGAGAGAGGAGGCCAAGCGGCAGGTCTGGCGGTCGCTGGGTCGCAACACACGCCTGCCGCGAAATCTATTTCCTTCACTATAACGCACGGAGCGTGCCGCAGGGTGCAAAACCGCATAAGTATTTCATTAGAAAAGTCCTGGCGCGCTGCGTGCTATGTCTGAAGGCATGAAGCTTCTCCTGCTGCTGATCGCGCTCGTGCTTCCTCCGGCGCAGCCCGACGGCGGGTACGGCCTGCCGATCGGCTGGCCCGGCTCGGCGCCCGGCGACGGCTTCTTCGTGCGCCACGGGTTCGCCACCGAGAACACCTGGTTCAAGCCGGGCGACTGGCACACCGGCGAGGACTGGTACGCGCTGGAGGGGGACACGGCCGGCGCCGAGGTCTACGCCGTCGCCGCCGGGGTGGTGCGCTACGTCGGCGCGAACTACCCGGGGCGCGTGGTGATCGTGCGCAACGACGACGGGCTGTACGCGATGTACGGCCACCTCGACCCGCGCGTCGCGGTGCGGGTCGGCGACCGTGTGGAGCGGGGAGATCTGCTCGGCACGGTGCTGAAGCGCGCCGACCGCGTGCCGAACCACCTGCACTTCGAGCTGCGGACCTTCTACACGACGCCGGAGGTGAACGGGGCCTCGCCCCGCTACCGCTACCGCTGCGGCCTGCGCTGCCCGCCGGGCCCCGGCTACTGGCCGATCCGCGCCCCCGACCACCCGGCGGAGCAGGGCTGGCGCAACCCGACCCACGTCATCGCGGGGCGCAGCGCCTCCGCCACGGCGATCGTCGCGGCGCAGCCCGTCTCAGCGACGCTCACGCTGTGGTCCGCGCCGCCCGGCGAGGGCCGCGCCCGGGCGCTGCGCGAGCTGACGCTGCGCCCCGGCCAGCGCTTCGAGCTGCTGGGGCTGCACACCGGCCGCGAGGACTCCCGCGGCACCAGCGCCGGCGCCTACCAGCTGTGGTACCGGCTGCGGCTGCCCGATGGGCGCACCGGCTGGGCGCAGGCCGCCGTGCCCGTCGCCTTCGAGACTGGCAGCGACGGGCGGCCGTCGAGCGTCCGCTTCAACTTCCTTCCCGCCCCCGAGTAGGGGCGGAGCGCACGCCCACGCCGTGTCGCGCGCCGCCTCTCAGGCCATCGTGTCCCAGCGGGCGCGGGTGACCTGGTGCTGCAGCGGCTCGCCGGCGAAGAAGCGCAGCACCTCGTCGATCGTCTGCTGCGCCTGGCGCCGGCGCGTCTCGGCGGTGACCGCGGCCATGTGCGGCAGCACCACGCAGTTCTCGAGCGCGAAGAACGGCGAGTCCGGCGGCAGCGGCTCGGTCGGGTCGGTCACGTCGAGCAGCGCCCAGATCCGGCCCGACTGCAGCTCGGCGAGCAGCGCCGCGTGGTCCACCAGCCGGCCGCGCGCAGTGTTGATGAACAGCGCGCCGTCCTTCATGGCCCGGAACTGCTCGGCCCCCAGCATCCCCAGCGTCTCAGGCGTCACCGGGGCGTGCAGCGTCACCACGTCGCTGCGCCGCATCAGCTCGTCGAGCGGCACCAGCTCGGCGCCCAGCGCGGCCGCGGTCTCCGGCGGGCAGTAGGGGTCGTAGAGCAGCAGCTTCACGCCCAGCGGCGCCAGCAGCCGCAGCACCCGCCGCCCGATCGCGCTCGCGCCGATCACGCCGACCGTGCTGCCGGCGGTCTCGTGCTGCGCCGCGATCGGAAGCTCGGGCCGGCCCTCCTTCAGCCGCGCCGCCGCCTGGAAGGCCAGCCGCCGGCCGAGGATGATCGCGCCGAGGGTGAACTCGGCCACCGCCGCCGCCAGCGCCTCGTTCGCGTGCGCCACCAGCAGCCCGCGCTCGAGCGCCTCGACCGGCACCAGGTGCTTCACCGTCCCGGCGCTGTGCGCCACCAGCCGCACCGCGAAGGTCTCCGGCGTCCACTCGCGCAGCGCGGCCAGATGCGGCGTGCCCCACCCGGTGACCAGCACCGTGGCGCGGCGCAGCGCGTCCTCGACCGCCCCGGCGTCCGGCGCGCCGGGCCTCTCCCAGCGCTCCAGGTCGGCCACCGGCGCCAGCCGCGCCAGCTCGCGCTCGAGCTCCAGCTCCGCCACCAGCCTCGGCGCGAGCGCCAGGTACACCAGCGGCCGGGCGCGCGGCTCAGCGCTCATTGCTGCCCTCCGCTCGCTGCGGCGCGCCCGCGCGCCTCCGCGAGCGCGAACGCGTCGTCCTGCGGGTCGTAGCCGAGCACCGCCCGCGCGTCGCTGATGTCCATGCGCTTGTAGCGGTTGTTCGAGAGGCCGTGGAAGATGCCGAAGCGCAGGTCGTCGGGCGCGTCGATGCTCGCCGTCACCAGCCGCGCCGCATCCTCGATCGTCAGGATGATGTCCAGGAAGCGGCTGTCGGGCGTGATCCACTCGGTGTCGTCGCGGCTCACCACCGCGCCGAAGCGCAGGCAGATCGCCGAGAGGCCGTGCTGGTCGGCGTACAGGCGCGCCAGCGCCTCGCCCCAGGCCTTGGTGGCGCCGTACAGGTTGGCCGGGCGCACCGGCATCCAGGTGTGGATCTGCGTGTCCTCGGGGTAGCCGGCCACCGCGTTGATCGTGCTGGCGAACACCACCCGCCGGCACCCGGCCTCCGCCGCCGCCTGGAAGGTGTTGTACGCGCCGATCACATTCGCCGGCAGCAGCGTCTCCCAGGGGGCGAAGGTGCGCGGGTCGGCCGCCAGGTGCACCACGGTGTCGACGCCGCGGCAGATCGGGCGCATCGCCTCCAGGTCGGCGATGTCCGCCTGCGCGAACGGCAGGCCGAAGGTCTCATCGGGCGCGCGCACGTCGGTGAGCCGCAGGTCGTAGCGCTCGCGCAGCGCGGCGGTGAGGTAGCGCCCGATCATGCCCGCCGCGCCGGTGATCAGGACGGTTCGCTTGGTTGTCAGGGCGGCCTCCGTTGGGTGTTGCAGCGTCGGTATGTACGGTTCTCAGGTGCTGCTGCGGCGGGGCGCATCCGCACCGCCGCAGATTCCCGCTGGGCCCTAGAGCCGCACGGTCTTGCCCGGCGCGGCCGGGCGCAGCGTCGCCGCCAGCCCGCCGAAGCGGATGCGGCTGTTGTCCTGCAGGGCGACCGGCACGTTCGGCACGAGCGCCGTCTCGTTCACGAACGTCCCGTTGGCGCTCCCGAGGTCGGTGAGCGTCCAGTGGCTGTCCACCCAGCGCAGGAGCGCGTGGCGCCGGCTCACCCCGCTCTGGCGGCCGCCGAACGGCGCCAGGTCCACATCCGGGAAGATCCGGTCCTGCTGGTCCAGGCAGCCGACCAGCAGCTCGGCGCGGTCGGTCGGCAGCTGGATCTGCTGGCCGTCGGCGAGCTGCAGCGTGTAGGGCGGCACGTTGACCGGGCCGGTGAGCGCCCGCAGCTCGCCCTCGAGCCGCGCCAGCTCCGCGCGGCTGCGCTCCAGCATGCCGGTGAGCGTCTCCAGGTCGCGCTCCAGCTTCTGGACCTCCGCCTGCTTGCGCTCGACCTCAACCAGCTTGGCGAGCACCAGCTGCAGCCCGGCCAGCCGCTGCTCCTCGTTCTGCAGCTCGATCTCCTTGACGGACAGGTTGGCGCGCGCCTTGGCCAGCCCCTCCTCGGTGATCGCGCGCAGCGACTCCGGCTGGCTCTGGAGGACGTGCTCGTTCGAGGTGATGTAGCCGCGGATGGCCTTGATCTCGTCGCGCAGCCCGCCGACGCGCTGCCGGCTTTCGGCGATCTGCTGCTCCAATCCCGGTCGGTTCGTCATCGCCGCATACCTCTCTGGACGTTAGGCGTGTGTCACCGTTACTGGAACGCTGAAACCGGGCGCGTTGTTGCGAATCTGCGCGGTCTGTCGCCCGCGGGCGGCGCGAGTATAGCACCGCGCCCGGCGCCCCGCAAGGCCGCGCGGCCGCCCTACGCCGCCTCGCGCTCCCCGATGTACACAACCACCGACTGGATCGCGTTGTTCACGTAGCCGAACTGGTTCCACGCCGCCACGTCCGGCTGAGTGTTCCCCGCCTCGTCGGTCGCGCGCACCTGCAGCACGTGCTTCCCCGGCTCGTCCGCCTCCCACGTCCACTCCCAGCGCCGCCAGGCGTAGCGCGGCCCGTCGTGCAGGCGCGCCGCCTGCCACGCGCCGTCGTGGTCCACCCGCACCTCGACCCGCGCCACGCCGCTGCCGGACCAGGCGACGCCGCTGACGGTGTGGCTCCCCATCGGGAGCGTGGCCCCCTCGCTGGGCGCGGTGATGCGCGACTTGACGGCCATCGCCCCCAGCGGCACGCGCTCTGCCTCGCCCGGCCGCACCAGCACGTACCGCTCGCGCTGGAAGTAGCCGGCGAAGGGCTGCTCCAGCGCGGTGATGCGCGTCAGCCACTTCACCGACGCCATGCCGTACCAGCCGGGCACGACCAGGCGCAGCGGGCCGCCGTGGATGTGCGGCAGCGGGGCGCCGTTCAGCTCGAACGCCAGCAGCGTGTCCGGGTCGAGCGCCTTCGCCAGCGGCAGCGAGCGCTCGAACGCCAGCGCGCCGCTGCTGTCCGGCGGGGCGCCCGCGTCCGCGCCGGTGAACAGCAGCTCGACCGCCGTCGGGCGCAGCCGGACGCGCGCGAGCAGGTCCCGCAGCGCCACCCCGGTCCAGACGCCGGTGCTCACGGCGCCGGAGCCCCACGGCTCGCCCTCGCACAGCGGCGCGAACCCGAGCCGGTCATTGCCGGCGCACTCCATCGTCGCGGTGAGCGTGCGGGTGGGCAGGGCGCGCAGCTCCGCCAGAGTCACCTCCCGCGCGCCCTCGAGCGCGCCGCCGAGCTGCAGGCTCCAGCTGTCCGCGTCGGCCTGCGGCGCGGCGAAGTGCGAGCGGACGTAGAACTGGTCGGTCGGGGTGATCGTGTGCTGCCAGGCGTCGGGCGGGATCTCGGCGTTCAGCGGGTTGGCCGAGACGATGATGCGTCCGGGCCGCGAGCGGCCCTGTTCGCCTGCGCGGGTGTCACTGGTCGTTGTCATCGTTCCCCTTCCTCGTTGAAGAGTACCATCGACCATAGCGCCTGCCGGCGCAGCTACCGGCGCGCGAGCTTGAGCAGCTCGTACAGCCACAGCACGCTGCTGCCGACCGCCACACACACCAGCCAGTCGCCGGCGCGCAGCGGCACGGTGCTGAACGCCTCCTGCAGGAAGGGCAGGTAGACGACCGCCACCTGCAGCGCGGCCGAGAGCGCCACCGCCAGCCACAGCCAGCGGTTGCTGAACAGGCCGCGGAAGGCGCTGCGATCGTCCGAGCGGGCGTTAAACACGTTGAACAGCTGGAAGAAGACCAGCGTGGTGAAGGCCATCGTCTGGGCGTAGCGCGCGCCAGCTTCCGGCGCCCCGCCCGCGCTGATCAGCCCGCCCGGCAGCGACCAGTCCATCACCAGCAGCGTGCCGATCGCCATGACCGCGCCGACGAACACGATGTCGAACCACATGCGCCCGGTGACGACGCGGCTGCGCGGGTCGCGCGGCGGCCGGCGCATCACGTTCGGGTCGGCCGGCTCCACCCCCAGGGCCAGCGCCGGCCCTGAGTCGGTGAGCAGGTTGATCCACAGGATCTGCGTTGCCAGCAGCGGCGCCACCACCGCCGAGCCGGCCTCCGGCACCAGCCCGATGACGCCGGCCAGCACCACGCCGAGGAACATCGTCAGCACCTCGCCGATGTTCGAGGAGAGCAGGTAGCGCAGGAACTTCTGGATGTTGGCGAAGATCGAGCGCCCCTCCTCGACGGCCGCGACGATCGAGGCGAAGTTGTCGTCGGTCAGCACCATGTCTGCCGCGCCCTTGGCCACATCGGTGCCGGTGATCCCCATGGCCACGCCGATGTCCGCCGCCTTGAGCGCCGGCGCGTCGTTCACGCCGTCGCCGGTCATCGCGGCGATCGCGCCGTTGGCCTTCAGCGCCCGCACGATCCGCAGCTTGTGCTCCGGCGCGACGCGCGCGTACACCGAGACCTCGCGCACCCGCTCGCGCAGCGCCTCGTCCTCCAGCCGCTGCAGCTCCGCGCCGGTGAGCGCCGGGCGGCCCGGCTCGGTGATCCCCAGCTCGGCCGCGATCGCGCTCGCGGTCGACGGGTGGTCGCCGGTGATCATGATCGGCCGGATGCCCGCGCCGAGCGCCGCCGCGACGGCGTCCCTGGCCTCCGGGCGCGGCGGGTCGATCATGCCGACGATCCCCAGGAACACGAAGTCGTTCTCGACCTCCTCGCTCAGCTGGCCGGTGATGGCGTCGCGCTCGAGCGTGCGGTAGGCTACGCCCAGCGTCCGCAATGCCTGTGCCGCCAGCTCATCGACCGAGCGCAGGATCGCGCTGCGGCGCTCGTCGGTGAGCGGCACCGCCTCCGCGCCGACCCGCTCGTGGCTGCAGCGCGCCAGCAGCACGTCCGGGGCGCCCTTGGCGAACACATACAGCCGCTCGTCGTCCGCGCTGTCCTCGTGGGCCGTGCTCATCAGCTTGCGCTCGGACGAGAACGGCACCTCGCCGATGCGCGGGAAGCGCTCGCACAGCTCGGCCTCGTTGTAGCCGACCTTGTGCGCCGCCACCAGCAGCGCCCCCTCGGTCGGGTCGCCCTGCACGACCCAGCGGCCGTTCTGCTGCACGAGCGTCGCGTTGTTCGCCAGCAGCGCGGCGCGCAGCGTGCGGCGCACCTCGGTGCGCAGCGGGCCGTCGGCCAGCGGCCGCCCCTCGTGGAGCGCCTCGCCCTCCGGCTCGTAGCCGACGCCGGTCAGGTCCACCCGCCCGTCGGCCACCACCACCGTGCGCACGGTCATCTCGTTCTTGGTGAGCGTGCCGGTCTTGTCGGTGCAGATCACCGTCGTCGAGCCGAGCGTCTCCACCGCCGCCAGGCGCCGCACGATCACGTTCCGGGCGGCCATGCGCTGCATGCCGAGCGAGAGCACGATCGTCGTGATCGCCGTCAGCCCCTCCGGAACGGCGGCCACCGCCAGCGAGACCGCCAGCAGCAGCACGTCGACCATATCGGCCAGCGCGCGCACCCGGTCGACCAGCAGGATCGTCACGCTGATCACGATCGCGATGGCGATCACGGCGATGCCGAGCAGCCGCCCGACGCGGTCGAGCTCGCGCTGCAGCGGCGTCTGCTCGTCTTCGGTCTGCTGCAGCGACCCGGCGATCCTGCCGATCTCGGTCTGGCCGCCGGTGGCGGTCACGACCGCCCGCCCGCGCCCGGCCGCCACCGCGGTGCCGCTGAAGAGCATGTTGCTGCGGTCCGCGATGCCGACCTCGGCCTCGATCGGGCGGTTGTCCTTCGAGACGGCGGTGCTCTCGCCGGTGAGCGCGGCCTCCGAGACGCGCAGGGCGATCGACTCGATCACCCGCGCGTCGGCGGCGATCGTGTCGCCCTCCTCGACCAGCAGGATGTCGCCGGGGACGATCTCGGCCGTCGGCACCAGCTGGGGGCGCCCGTCGCGCAGCACGCGCGCGTTGGGCGCGGCCATGGCCTGCAGCGCCGCCACCGCCTGCTCGGCGCGGTTCTCCTGCACGAAGCCCAGCACGCCGTTCAGGATCACGATCGCCAGGATGGTGATCGTCTCGTACGGCACGGGCGTGTCGCGCTCGATCAGCCAGGCGACGAACGAGATCGCCGTGGCGACGAGCAGCAGGATCGTCAGCGGGTTTTCGAATTGAGCGAGGAACTTGCGCCACGCCGGCACGGGTGGCGCATGGGGAAGCAGGTTGGGGCCGAAGCGGCTCAGGCGCTCGCGCGCCTCCTCAGACGTCAGCCCGAGCTTGGAGTCGCCGCCGAGCGCAGCGAGCGCCGCGGAGACAGGCAGCTGATACGGCTGGCGTGTCTCTGTCTCACTGGTAGCGACCATGCTCCGCTACTCACTCGCCCGCCGTGGGCGCCGCCGTGGGCGCCGCACGGAGCGCGGGTACTTGCCGGTCCTGTGTGCAGCTCGCGAGTATCGTGATCGAGGCCTGCGACGCCCCCGGCCGCTACCCGACGCCTAGATCCTCTAGGCGCTGCGCCTGGCGCTCGCCGCAGTCGTGGCAGACCACCACCGTCCAGCGGACGATGGCGGGCCGGCGCGGGTGCACCACGTCCAGCACCCGGTCCAGGATCTCCCGCTCGCGCGATCCGCAAGCGGGGCAGGGGGCCGGCGGCGACCAGCACTGCTGCCGCCAGCGGACGAGCTGGCGCCGCTCCCAGGCGGTCATGCGGCGGCGCTGAAGCTGCAGCATAACAGCACCATTGCGACAGATACAACAAAGCGCTGGTAGGTTTGGGTACGACCCGCTCCTAACCAGCGCCGCGCAGGTGGTGGGCGATAGTGGACTCGAACCACTGACCTCATCGGTGTGAACGATGCGCTCTAGCCAGCTGAGCTAATCGCCCTGAGCACGAATGAGTATAGCACACCTGCGCCGAACGCGCAAATCAGTAGCAGTGGACGAGCGGCAGCTCGTGCATGCTGAGCAGGCCGGGCGCCGCGCTCCGGACGCTCGGGATGGCGTTGACGACGATCGCCGCCGTCGCCATGTCCCCGTGGAACCCGCCCGCCACGCTCATCCGCACCGGCGGGTCGCCGTCGATCTCCACCGTGTCCTGGGCGTCGGGCGCGCCGAGGTACATGCGCAGCTCGAGGGTGAGCACCTCGCGCTCGCCGATGTAGCCGCGCGCCACCTGCCGCACGCCAGCCACGTGCCCCGCCGGCACCTGCACGTGCTCGGTGGCCACCTCGCGCTCGGCGATCACCGGCATGATCAGGTCGTCCTCGCTGTCCAGCGTCCAGCCGAGCGCCGTGGCGATCATATGCAGCGACTCCGGCAGCCCCACGTGCCGCACCGAGCCGTCGCGGACGCGGGCGTGAAACTCCTCCGTCGTCAGGCCGGCGCCGATCTTGCGCTGCAGCGGCCCGCGCCGCTTGGATGCGTCCACGACGCGCAGCACGCGGATCGCGCGCACCCGCTCGCAGGCGGCCGTCAGCATGAGCGGCAGGGCATCCATCGCGTAGCCGGGGTTCACCCCGGCGCCGAGCAGCGTCACGCCCGCCCGCCGCGCCGCCGCGTCCAGGTCCGCCGCCAGCTGCGGCTGGGTGGTCCACGGGAACACCAGCTCCTCGCATGTCGAGACCACGTTGGCGCCGGCGGCGGCGATCTGCAGCAGCTGCGGGGCGACCTGCGCCAGCGACGAGCCGGTGGCGTGCAACACGACGTCGGGCCGCGCCTCGGCCAGCGCCGCCTCCGGGTCGCCGCGCACGAGCACGCCGCACGCCCCGCTGCCCGCCAGCTCCCCCAGGTCCCGCCCGATCTTCTGCGGGTCGATGTCGATCGCGCCGACGACAGCCAGGCCCGGGCGCGCCAGCGCCAGCCGCGCGATCCCCAGCCCGATCGGCCCCAGTCCGTAGCACGCTACGCGCACGGTCATAGAGCGGTTTCTCCCTTCGCTAGAGGCCGTGCTATAATAGCGCGCCGTTTCCGGCGTGTCAAAGACGCGTGTTACGCGGAGCACAATCGAGCATGCCCACAGTTCTGCTGGTAGACGACGACGTGGCGCTCCTGGCCCGCCTGGCGGAGCAGCTCACCGGCGCCGGCTACCGCGCACTCCACGCGAACGATATCTCCTACGCCGAGCATCTGCTCCAGTCCCATGAGATCGATCTGATGCTGATCGACCCCGGCATCGCGCACGGCGCCGGCTGGCAGCTGCTGGAGCGCGTCGCGGCGCTGCTGCCGGTGATCGCGATCGGCGATGGCCGTGAGGAGCAGGTCATCCGCGGCCTCGAGGCCGGCGCGGTGGACTACATCGCCAAGCCGGTGCGCCCGGGGGAGCTGCTGGCGCGCGTCCGCGGCCGTCTGCGGCCCGCGGAAGGTGCCGCCCAGCGCACGGCCGCGCTGGAGCCGCCCGGCGCCCCGGAGCCGCCCAGCGACGATCTGGCCCAGGAGGAGGGCGATGCGCCCCCGCAGGCCGCGTCCGCAGCTGAAGACCCGCCCTCGCGGCGCGCCCGCCGCTCCTCGTCCGACGCCGAGGAGGAGGAGCAGGTCTTCATGACGATGGGCGAGGAGCAGCGGCTGCTGAACGGCGAGCTGCCCGTCAACGTCGACGAGCTCGACCCTCAGACGCTGGCGCAGCTCCCGCTCGGCAACCGCCTCAAGGCCGCCCGCCAGCGCCGGCGGATCACGCTGGTGCAGGCCGAGCTGGACACGCGCCTGCGGATGTACTACATCCAGGCGATGGAGGAGGAGAAGTTCGCGCTCCTGCCGCGCGGGCCGATCACCGAGGCGATGCTGCGCACCTACGCGACTTACCTCGGCCTCGATGCGGCGCAGGCCCTCGAGGAGTACCGCCGGCTGCACTACAGCGCGCCGGTTGAGCCGCCGCCCGCCCTCGGCGGCCTACCGGCCCCGAGGCACGTGCCGCGCTGGGTGCCGATCACCACCGCGATCCTGCTCGCGCTGATCGTCGGCGGCGGCGGGATCTGGCTGCTCGACCCGGTCGGCGTCCAGATGCTCGCCAGCCGCGCCCGCGCCCTCGTCGCGCCGCCCACAGCCACGCCGACCCCGACGAGCACACTCACGCCGACCGTCGCTCCGACCGACACGGCGACGCCCAGCCCGTCGCCGAGCCCGTCTCCATCCCCGACCGCGACGGCGACGCCGACCGTCTCTCCGACCGACACCCCTGAGCCAAGCCCGACGGTCACAGCCGCGCCTCGCCAGCCGGTGCGCCAGCCGACAGCCGCTCCTCCCCCGCCGACGCCCGAGCCGCCGACGCCCGAGCCGCCGACACCTGAGCCACCGACGCCTGAGCCGCCGGCACCCGAGCCGCCAGCGGACGAGCCGCCGGCACCCGAGGCGCCAGCAGATGAGGCGCCGGCACCCGAGTCCTAAGGTACGGCTGGAGAAAACACCGCAGGGGTTTGCGGACGGCAGGCCCGCTCTCTGCCCGGCTGTGACGACGTCGCGGCCGGGCAGAAACGTTACGGCACGGCGATGTTCGCGGAGAACTCGGAGGTGTTGCCTTCGCTGTCGGTGGCGGTGGCGGTGAGCTGGTCGCCCGGCTCCAGCACGCCGCTCGGGATGCTGAGGCTGAACTGCGCCGCCGTCGAGTCGACCGTCCCGGCGGCGCCCGAGGCCACCGCCGTGCCCAGCAGCTCCTCCCCCTCGCCTGACCCGAAGATATGTGGCGCCGCGAGGAACACCTCGACGGTCGCTCCCGGTCGCGCCTCGCCGCTGACGATGAAGCCGCCTGCGCCATCGGGCTGCACATCGTAGAGCACCGGCGTGTTCATAAGCTGGTTCGGGCCGGTGTCGCCGTCGCCGATGTCGTTCGGGGTGACGCCCTGCGGCCAGAGATCGATCCCCAGCCCGGCGTTATGGAACATGATGTTGCCGGTGATCCTGTTGCGGACGCTGCTGCCGTACTCGATCGAGATGCCGGGGCCGGCGTTGGCGCTCACCTCGTTATCCGGCCCGAACGTATTGCCGCTCGAAACCCCGCGGATCAGGCAGATCCCACCCTCTAGGCCGTTCCTCTGCACGATGTTGCGGGCGATCAGGCTGTCCTGCACCTGCTGGACCTCGATGCCACAGCCGAGCGGGTTGGACGTGCCGTTGTCTATCACGGTATTGTTTTCGAACAGCATCCCCCGCCCGCGCAGCACAACGCCGTCCTGGCCCTGTTTCGCGAAGATGTTGTTGAAGATGCGGACGTTGGTGCTCCCCGCGCTGCTGACCGTGAACTCCAGACCATCGCTGTTGTTGTCGATCACAGTGTTGCCGCTGATCGTCAGGTTGTCCACCGTGCCCCCGATCTGAATCGCACCGACGGCCCCGCCGCTGTTGCTGTTCCTGGTCAGATAGTTGTCCGCGATCGTCGTGTTGTCTGCGCCGCCGCTGATGATGATCCCATTGCCCGCGCCGCCGGCGAAGTTGCGGATGTCGAGGCCGCGCACGGTGTTGTCGCTGGAGGCGATCCGCAGGCCATTGGCGCTGTTCGGCGCAAGTGTCCCGTCGAGGACGATGTCCGGCAGATCCGGGCGCATGTCTCCGTGAGTGGACTCCTGCACCGTCCCGTCGATCGTGGTCTGCCCGCCGCTCAGCTCTGGCAGCGCGCTCAGCGGCTGGATAACGAACGCGCCGCTTATGATCGTGTTGAAGTTGGGGTCGCTCGTCGGAATGCTGAACCCGGCGGCGTGCGCGCCGTCGATGGCGTTCGCGTTCAGGATGAACTGCCGCAGCGTTCCCTGCCCGCTGTCGCGAGTGCTGGTGATCGGGTTGTAGGCGAAGCTGAAGTCGACACCGCTGAGCAGCTCCGTTCCGACCGTCACGACCACGTTGGTGTCGCCGACGCCGCCGCCCGGCGGGGTGTCCGTGTCGTCGACGAGCGGGTCGTTTCCGCCGAGCGCGCCCGCGCCGCCGTTTCCGGTCACACCGTCGTGCTCGTATACCTGCTCGGGCACCGCGGATGTCTGGCCGGGGCGGAATCCGGCCGCCGGAGGCGTGTCCGCGTCGCCGATCGTCGCGCTGACCACGCGCACGGTGTATGTGCCCGGGGCGCTCACCGGCAGGATGTACAGGCCCGTCGCGTCGGTGGTGGAGGCGGCGAGGAATACGCCGTTCGAGTCGTAGAGCTCGACGCGGACGTTCTCCAGCGGGGTGTCGTCGGCGCCCGGCGCCTGGCCTGGGCCGCTCTGGTAGTTGCGTTCCTCGTAGACCCGCCCGGTGATCTGTGGCGTCGGCGTGCTGGTCGGCGTGAGGGTAGCTGTGGGCGTGCTGCTCGGCGTGGGCGTGTGAGTGGCCGTGGGCGTGCTGCTCGGCGTGAAGGTAGCCGTGGGCGTGTGAGTGACCGTGGGCGTGCTGCTCGGCGTGAGCGTGCTGCTCGGCGTGGGCGTGCTGGTGGCCGTGGGCGTACGTGTGCTGGTGGCCGTGGGCGGCACGTAGGTTGCGACGACCGCCGTCGCGTAGGGCGTTGTGGTCCGCGGCG
>CALJIC010000333.1 GCA_937974195.1 uncultured Roseiflexaceae bacterium
CCTCGCGGGGGTGCCGGGGGCTGGCCCCCGGCCGCCTGCCGCGCGCAGCGGCAACTCCGACCAAGAGCACATCCCCGGCTGCGGAAAGTCCAAAAGAGAGGCCGGGGACGAGCATCCCCGCCCGCCGCGCGCAGCGGCAACTCCGACCGAGAGCACATCCCCGGCTGTGGGAAGCCCAAAGAGAGGGGCGGGGATGCTCCCCGCCCACCCGCCGCGCGCAGCGGCACCCCCAATTGAGGTCCCAACCTCAAGCCCGCCATCTGCGAAGCGCAGGAGTCACAGGGGGACGTGTGGTGACACCCGCGGAAGCCTGCTCGTCGTAGCTGACGGCACCACAACGGGCGGACGGAGGTGGACAGCGCCAGTTTGGGGTTCGAAGGGGCGTAGCCCCTCGCGGGGGTGCCGGGGGCTGGCCCCCGGCCGCCTGCCGCGCGTAGCGGCAACTCCGACCGAGTGCGCATCCGGGCTGCGGGAAGCCCAAAAAGAGGGTCGGGGAACATCCCCGCCCGCCGCACGTAGCGGCAACTCCGACCGAGTGCGCATCCGGGCTGCGGGAAGCCCAAAAGAGAGGGCGGGGATGCTCCCCGCCCACCCGCCGCGCGCAGCGGCAACTCCGACCAAGTGCGCATCCCCGGCTGCGGAAAGTCCAAAAGAGAGGCCGGGGATGCTCCCCGGCCGCCTGCCGCGCGCAGCGGCTCAGATAGTCGGGGTACGCAGCACCGCCCCCTCCGAGGCCGAGGAGACCAGCGCCGCGTAGCGCGCGAAGACCCCGTGGGTGTAGCGCGGCGCCGGCGGCGCCCACCCGGCCAGGCGGCGCTCGATCTCCTCCTGGTCCACCAGCAGGCTCAGCCGCCGCCCCTCGAGGTCGATCTCCACCAGGTCGCCCTCCCGCACTGCGGCGATCGGCCCGCCGCGCGCCGCCTCGGGCGCCACGTGGCCGATCATCAGGCCGCGCGTCGCGCCGCTGAAGCGGCCGTCGGTCAGCAGCGCCACCTCCTGGCCCAGCCCCTCGCCGACGATCGCGGCGGTGACGCCCAGCATCTCGCGCATGCCCGGGCCGCCGCGCGGCCCCTCGTAGCGGATCACCACCACGTCGCCGGGCCGGATGCGGCGCTCGGTCACCGCGGCCATCGCCTGCTCCTCGGAGTCGAAGACCCGCGCCGGGCCCCTGTGGTACGGCCGCTCGTAGCCGAACACCTTCACCACCGCCCCGTCCGGCGCGAGGTTGCCGCGCAGGATCAGCAGCCCGCCGCTGTCCTTGATCGGGCTGTCGAGCGGGCGGATGACCTCCTGGCCCGGCGTCTCGGCCGCCGCGGCGGCCTCCTCGGCTAGGGTGCGGCCGGAGACTGTGAGCGCCTCGCCGCGCACGAAGCCGCCCTGCACCAGCCGCTGGGCGACGAGCTGGGTGCCGCCGGCCCGGTCCACATCGACCGCGCTGAAGCGGCCGCTCGGCATCAGGTCGGCGAGCAGCGGCGTGCGGCGCGAGATCTGGTCGAAGTCATCGATCGTCAGCGGGACGCCGGCCTCGTGCGCCAGCGCCAGCAGGTGCAGCACCGCGTTGGTCGAGCCGCCGGTGGCGGCCACGCTGGCGATCGCGTTCTCGAAGGCTGTGCGGGTGAGGATGTCGCGCGGCTTGAGGTCGCGCCGCAGCACGTCCATAATCAGCTCGCCCGCGCGCCGCCCGACGTCGTCCTTGCGCGGGTCCACCGCCGGCACCGAGGCCGACCCGAGCGGCGAGAGGCCGATCACCTCCATCACCGTGGCCATGGTGTTGGCGGTGTACTGGCCGCCGCACGCGCCCGGGCCGGGGCAGGCCACGTCCTCGATCTCCTTCAGCTCGGCGTCCGAGATCTTGCCGGCGGCGTTGGCGCCGATCGCCTCGAAGATGTGCTGGATGGTCACGTCGCGGCCGCGGTGCCTGCCCGGCATGATCGTGCCGCCGTAGAGGATGATGCTCGGGATGTTCAGGCGCGTCAGGCCCATCGCCGCGCCGGGGATGGTCTTGTCGCAGCCGACCAGGGCGATCATCGCGTCGAACATGTACGAGACGCCCATCAGCTCGATCGAGTCGGCGATCACCTCGCGGCTGATCAGCGAGCCCTTCATCCCCTCGGTGCCCATGGTGACGCCGTCGCTCACTGAGACTGTGTTGAACTCCATGGGCGTGCCGCCGGCCGCGCGCACCCCCTCCTTGACCTTGGCGGCCAGGATGCGCAGGTTGAAGTTGCACGGCATCGTCTCGACCCATGTGTTGGCGATGCCGATGATCGGCCGCGCCAGGTCCTCGTCGGTGAAGCCGATCGCCTTGAGCATGCCGCGCGCGGCGGCGCGGTTCCGCCCGTCGAGCAGGGCGCGGCTGCGGCGCCTGAGGTCATCCATGGTGCAGTCTCCTTCGGTGTGGTGGGGCTACGATTATACCACCGGCGCGCGGCACACTTCGTGCATCTGTCTCGGCCAACGGCAGAGTCTGGGTGGCGCTGCGCCGTCGGCGAGGTGGGGCTATCCAGCTCCCGAGACGCCCGTGGCTCTACCGAGTGCCATCATGAAGGAGGTAGGAGTATGTACGGCCCGAAGAACAAGCGGAGCGCGCTCGCGGCGCTGGTGGCGGCCGGCGGCCTGTGGGCCTGGCAGAACCGCGATAAGATCCGCAGCTGGCTCAACAGCCAGCGCAGCCAGCTCGAGGCCAACCGCAGCTTCAGCGACGAGCCCCGCAGCTTCACCGGCGAGACGCGCCGCATCGGCGAGCACTACCCCGGCGTGGACGCCGCCGACCAGCCCGGCGACCGCCCGGCGCCGAAGAGCTACGACGCGCAGATCTAGCCCGGCGCAGCGACCCCGGTGTCGAGGGGCGGCTCGCGTGGCCGCCCCAGCGCCATGCCCTCCGCGCAGACGCCTAAAAGGGCGTTGACGTGGTATACTACACACGTTCTATGCTCTGCGCTCAGTGATCTGCGCCCTGTAGTCGGCGACTAGCAGCGATGCCGGATCTTTCCTACACAGCGATTCCCGACCCCGTCGCCTTCGAGGAGCGGCTGAAGAGCGTGCCGCTCGCGCCCGGGGTCTACATCTGGAAGGACATCCAGGGCAAGATCCTGTACGTCGGCAAGAGCAAGAGCCTGCGCGACCGCATGCGCTCCTACTTCGGCGCGCCGCGCGGGCTCAGCGGCAAGACGCGCCGCCTCGTCGCGCAGATCGCCGACTTCGAGATCATCGTCACCTCGTCGGAGCTCGAGGCGCTGCTGCTCGAGATGAATCTGATCAAGGAGCACCGCCCCAAGTTCAACGTGCTCCTGAAGGACGATAAGTCCTACCCCTTCATCAAGGTGACGCTGCACGAACCCTGGCCGCGCATCCTGGTGACGCGCAAGACGCCCGACGACGGCTCGCGCTACTTCGGCCCCTACTCCAACGCCGGCGCGGTGCGCCGCACGCTCAAGGAGCTGAACAAGCTGTTCGCCTTCCGGCCGTCGTTCGACTGCAAGGACGAAAAGTTCAACCGCCACCGGCGGCTCGGCAAGCCGTGCATGTACTACGACATCAAGCGCTGCCTCGGCCCGTGCGTGCCCGGCCTGGTCTCGCAGGAGGAGTACCGCAGCGCGATCGAGGCGGTCTGCCGCTTCCTCGAGGGCAAGACCGACCAGATCGTGCGCGACCTGCGGCGCAAGATGGAGGCCGCCGCCCAGGAGCTCAACTTCGAGCGCGCCGCCTACCTGCGCGACCAGATCCGCGACATCGAGAAGATCTCCGAGCGCCAGCAGGTGCTGCGCACCGTCGCCACCGACCAGGACGTGATCGCCTTCGCGCGCGAGAACGGCTCGGCGGTGGTGCAGGTCTTCTATATCCGCGGCGGCAAGCTGATCGGCTCCGAGCCGTTCGCGCTGCAGAACACCGAGGACGAGGACGACCAGCGGCTGCTGACCTCGTTCATCACGCAGTTCTACGACAGCGCGGCGGAGGTGCCGCCCAACCTGCTGCTGGCCGAGCACATCGAGGAGCCGATGATCATCGAGCAGTGGCTCTCGCAGAAGGGCGGCCACCGGGTCGAGATCCAGGTGCCGCGCCGCGGCGAGAAGAAGAACCTGGTGAACCTGGCGGCGCAGAACGCGCGCCAGAAGCTCGAGGAGATCCGGCTGCAGTGGCTGAACAGCGAGCAGCGCGCGGTGGCCGGCCTGACCGAGATCCGCGATCTGCTCGGCCTGGAGGGGCTGCCGGCGCGCATCGAGTGCTTCGATATCTCGAACACCCAGGGCACGAACGCCGTCGGCGCGATGGTGGTCTTCGAGCACGGCGAGCCGAAGAAGAGCCGCTACCGCAAGTTCCGCATCCGGACGGTGGAGGGTGCGAACGACGTCGCCTCGATCCGCGAGGTGCTGCTGCGCCGCTTCCGGCGCGCCGCCGAGGCGCTCGGCGAGGACGTGGCCGCCGGCGTGCAGGACCCGCGCGTCAACCCGGACGGCGTGGTGACGAACGGCCAGCGGCCAGCGGGCGACGCCGAGCGGGCGGCGGACGATGGCGAGGATGTGGCGGCGGGCGAGGGCCGCGAGGTCCTGGAAGAGGTCCAGAACCAGAAATCGAAAACCAACAGCGAGGACACCTGGGCCGAGCTGCCGGACCTGATCCTGATCGACGGCGGCGCCGGCCAGCTGAACGCGGCGGTCGAGGTGCTGCGCGAGCTGCGCTTCGACCACATCCCGATCGCCGGCGTGGTCAAGGGGGTCAACCGCGACCGCTTCGACCTGCTGCTGCCCGGCGCGGAGCAGCTGATCGTTCTCAAGCGGGACTCGGCCGCGCTGCGCCTGGTGCAGTGCATCGACGAGGAGGCCGACCGCTTCGCGAAGGACTACCACCGCAAGCTGCGCACGAAGTCGATGCGCGCCTCGACGCTCGAGGAGATCCCGGGCATCGGGCCGCGCCGCCGCGCCGCGCTGCTCAAGCGCTTCGGCTCGCTCGACGGGATCCGCGCCGCCAGCGTCGATGAGCTCGCCTCCGTCCCGGGCATGACGCGCAAGAGCGCCGAGGAGCTCAAGAACATGCTGTAGGGGCGCGAGCGCCCCGCCGGCAGGCTGGCGCCAACGCCTGCTCCCGCCACACGGCAGACGCCTGCGACAGATAGGGTCCGGACGTGTTCGAGACACTGGCCGCGCACAACAGCCTCCTCGCCCGGCTACGGCCACGGGTGGGCTGGATCACCACCGCGCTGGCGCTGGTGGCGGCCTGCGCGCCCGCGATCGCCGCTAGCAGCTCGCCGCTGCGTCTGCCGGCCGCCAACTTCATGTGGGCCGGCATCGTCGCCCTGCTGCTGGGCATGCGCGCGTCCCCGTCCGCCCAGCCCTCCCCAAGCCCACGGCGCCGCACGGGCCTCCGCGTGGCGGGCGCGGCCATCGGCTACGCGCTGCTCGTCGCCCTCGGGGCGCTCTTCGTCATCTCCGCCGGCACCACACTGCCGCCCCTCGGCCTGATCTACCAGGACGCGGGCGAGTACGCCGCCTGGCTGGCCGCCGTGCTGCAGCCCGAGGTCGACGCCGGCCCGCCGCCGGCCGTCGAGTCGCTCGCCTTCCTCAGCCTCTCGCTCACACGCTTCTGGGACGAGCTGCGCGCCGCGCCGGAGGCGGGCACCCGCGGCGCCAGCCTGCTCGTCACGACGATCGGGATCGGGCTGACGTGGATCGGCGCGCTGGCCTTCGGGGGCATGCTCCCGCGCGGGCAGCAGGTGATCGGCTGGAGCATCCCGCTGCTCGCCGCGCTGATCTTCACCGCCGTGCTGGGCAACGCCGGCGGCGGCGGCCTAGCGATCGGGATCATGGCGCTGCTCCTGGCGGCGCTCAGCAGCCACCAGCAGCGCGAGCAGGCCGCCTGGGAGCGGAGCGGCACCGACTACTCGGATGAGATCGGCCGCGACGTGCTGAGCTGGAGCCTGCTGGTGATCGCCGTCACGCTGCTGGCGGCCTGGATCGTGCCGCTCTGGCCCGGCAACCCGATCGCGCAGCTCTTCCGGCGCGACGACCTGCCGTCGGGGATCGCGGTGCTCCAGCGCGGCCTGGAGACGCCCGGCCGGCGCCCGGAGACGCGCGTCGGCATCTCGACGCTGCCGGAGGTGCGGCTGGGCGAGTCGCTCGAGCGCGGCCCGCCCGAGCAGGTCGCGCTGCGCGTGCGGGTCGGGGAGCCGCTGCCCGAGGGGCCGAACCCGCGCTACTGGCGCGCCCGCCTGCTGAACATCTACACCGGCGGCGGCTGGACGGCCGACGCCCAGGTGTCCGCCGAGCAGCCGACGACGATCGGGGACGAGGCGCCGGAGGGCCTGGTCCTGCAGGAGATCGAGGACCTGCGCCGCGACCGGTCGCTGCTGGTCGGGCTGGCCGATCTGATCGCCGTGAACGTCCCCGCGCAGGCCGAGCGCATGGCCGACGGCGCGCTGGCGGCGCTGGTGGCGGAGCAGGCGCCGGAGCGCTACCGGGCGATCTCGCGCCCGATGGAGCTGGCCGCACTGCCGACGCCGGACCGGGAGGAGCCGGACATGAGCGGCTACCTGCTCCTGCCGACGAGCGTGTCGCAGCGGGTGCGCGACCTGGCGAGCATCGTGAGCGACTCGGGCTCGCGGCGCCCGGCGATGGAGCGCGCGCTCCTGATCGAGCGCTACCTGCGCGAGCTGCCCTACACCTACGAGGTGCAGCCGCTGCCGCGCGGCGGCGATGCGGTGGACCAGTTCCTCTTCGAGATGCGCCAGGGCTACTGCACCTACTACGCCTCGGCCATGGCGGTGATGGCGCGCAGCATCGGCATCCCCGCGCGCGTCGCCGTCGGCTACGCGACGGGCGAGTACGACCCGGCCACCGGCACCTACATCATCCGCGAGGCCGAGGCGCACGCCTGGCCCGAGCTGTATATTGACCGGCGCTGGGTGATCTTCGAGCCCACGCCGGTGCGGCCGCTCCCGGCCCGCGACGCTCAGGGGCGGCAGGTCCAGCCCGCGGAGACCGCCGTCGCGCAGGAGCAGACGGCCCAGGACCGGACGACGGGCCCGCTGATCTGGATCGGGGTGCTGGCGCTGGTGGCGCTCGTGACGGCGGCGGGCCTGCTGATCGGGCGGCCCCGCCCGCCGGAGCACCCGGTCGTGCAGGCCCAGCTGGCGCTCGAGCGCTTCGGCGCCCGCGCCGGCGTCCCCTGGCCGGTCGGAGCGACGCTCCACGAGTACGGCGCCCTGCTCGAGCCGCACGCGGACGGCGCCGGGCCGGCGCTGCGCGAGATCATCGGGCTGGTGGAGCTGGCGCGATACGGCGGAAGAGAGCTGGGGACGGACGAGCAGCGCCGGCTGATCGCCGCGAGCGAGCAGCTGCGCAGCAGATAGCGGGGGTGGAGGCGCGTCGCCTCTACCCAACTGCCTTTTCTCTGGCGCTGAGCAGCCCCGCTGCCCGCCGCCAACGAGAGAGAGGAGTGAGCTATGGAGCTGAAAGAGATTATCGCCACGATTGTCCAGCTGGAGCGTGAGCGCGAGCAGATCTATGCCGACAGCCGGGTAACGCCGCAGGAGAACCCGCGGCTGCACGAGATCGAGGCCGAGCTGCTGCGCCTGTGGGACCTGCGCCGGCGCATCGAGGCCGCCCATGCCGCCGGCCGCGATGACATCCCGGTGCCCCCGCCGCCGCGCCCGGAGGACCTGATCGGGTGACCAGGTGGCGGGGTGACTAGGTGACACGGTGAGTGGGTGACAAGGCGCCTCTTTGATGCCGGAGACCCGTGCAGGACCCGGTATCGTCTTTGTTCCCGTCACCCCATCACCCTGTCGCCCCGTCACCAAGTCAAGAGAACCACCCCATTCGCCTAAACAGCACGATCGCACAAGAGGGAGCCACATCATGCCCACCTTCGACCCGGCCTGGGTCCGCGCGCAGTTCCCGGCTCTGGGCCAGCAGGTCCACGGCCGCCCGGCGGTGTTCTTCGACGGCCCCGGCGGCACACAGGTGCCGCAGCGCGTCATCGACGCCATAGCCGACTACCTGACGCGCTCGAACTCCAACACCCACGGCGCCTTCCCGACCAGCGAGCGCACCGACGAGACGATCGCCGCCGCGCACGCGGCCGTGGCCGACCTGCTCGGCTGTGACCCCGACGAGGTCGTGTTCGGCCCGAACATGACCACGCTCACGTTCCAGATCAGCCGCGCGATCGGCCGCGAGCTGCAACCCGGCGACGAGATCGTCGTCACGCGGCTCGACCACGACGCCAATGTGGCGCCGTGGGCCGCGCTCGAGGAGCGCGGCGCGGTGATCCGCTACGTCGATATCGACGTCGAGGACTGCACGCTCGACATGGACGACCTGCGGCGGCAGATCACCGACCGCACCAGGCTGGTTGCCGTCGGCTACGCCTCCAACGCCGTCGGCACGATCAACGACGTCGCGGAGGTGGTCCGCCTGGCCCACAGCGTCGGCGCGCTGAGCTACATCGATGCCGTCCACTACGCGCCCCACGGCCCGATCGACGTGCGCGCGCTCGACACGGACTTCCTGGCCTGCTCGCCCTACAAGTTCTTCGCGCCGCACGCCGGCGCGCTCTATGGGAAGCGCGAGCACCTGCTGCGGCTGCGCCCGTACAAGGTGCGCCCGGCGACTGAGGAGCTCCCCGGCCGCTGGATGACCGGCACCCAGAGCCACGAGGCGATGGCGGGCGTCACCGCCGCCATCGAGTACCTGGCCGACCTGGGGCGCCGATTTGGAGGGGCACATGCCGGCGACGACCCCGCGCTGCAGCAGACCGTCTCGGACCGGCGGCGGGCGCTGCTCTCCGCCATGGCCGCCATCCGCGACTACGAGCGCGGCCTGTGCGAGAAGCTCGTGGCGGGCCTGCTGGAGATCCCCGGCCTGACCTTCTACGGCATCAGCGACCCGGCGCGCTTCGCCGAGCGCACGCCCACGGTGGCGGTGCGCATCGCCGGGCACACGCCGCGCGAGCTCGCCGCCTACCTCGGCGAGCGCGGCATCTTCTGCTGGGACGGCAACTACTACGCGATCAACCTCACCGAGCGCCTCGGCGTCGAGGAGGACGGCGGCATGCTGCGGATCGGCCTCGTGCACTACAACACAGCCGAGGAGGTCGATCGCCTGCTCGACACGCTCCGCGAGCTCGTAGCCCGCTCGTAGGCGCGCCGAAGGCCCCGCAACGGAGAACACCTGATGAGCACAAGACTGCCCGCCGACCAACGCGCCTGTGACGAGACGAGCCTTCTCAGCTACAGGAGCCACCGGAGCATCTTGAGCGCCCTGAGCACGCACTCGATCCTGAGCATTATGAGCGCCGGCAGCATCCTCAGCATCGGCAGCGCTGGCAGCATCCTCAGCATCGGCAGCGCCGGCAGCATCCTCAGCATCGGCAGCGTTGGCGGCATCCTCAGCATCGGCAGCGTTGGAAGCATCCTCAGCATCGGCAGGAAGGCCGCCCAGCTTTCACAGCGGGACGCTTCTTCTTCATAGCAGGCGACGGCTGTGCCGGCCGCTGGCGGGAAGGCGACGGCACAGCGCGTCAGGAGAGTATGGCGCGGCGTCGTAGCCGGGCGCGGGCGATGGGTCTGCACGACATCGCTCACCAACCGCGATCAAATCGTTGCTGTACGCCGCGCCGCATCCTTGTACAGTAGAGCGCAGGCAGCACGCGCCCCGTGCAGACGGTGTGGCCGGCTGCCCCCAAGCTGCAATCAGCCATCACACCAGAGGCAGTCACAATGGATCAGCCGAACGAGACGATCGCCGCGCTCCAGGCCGAGATCGAGTCACTACGTCGCCGCAACGCCGAGCTCGAGCAGCAGGTGGCGGAGCTGACACACGGCAAGCAGCTGCTGCAGGAAGTGATCGAGAACTTCCCCGCGGCGGTGACGGTGAAGGATCTGGACCGCCGCGTCACGCTCGTCAACCGGATGATGGAGCAGATTGCGCAGAGGAGCCGCGACCAGATCATCGGCCTGCGGGAGGAGGAGTGGTTCCCGATGGCCGCCACGCCCGTCTGGACCGACCACGACCGCAGGGTGGTGGAGACGAAGCAGCCCAGCTCAGCTGAGCTGGTCATCCCCCGCGACGACGGCGACGAGGCCTACGTGCTGATGTACAAGTTCCCGCTGGTCGGCGCGGAGGGCAATGTGTACGCCATCGGGACCGTGGCGACCGACATCAGCGCCCAGAAGAAGGCCGAGCGCGAGCGCCTCGAGCTCCAGCAGCAGGTGATCGACGCCCAGCAGGCGACCCTGCGCGAGCTGGGCACGCCGCTCATCCCGATCGCCGACGGCGTCGTGGCTATGCCGCTGGTCGGCACGATCGACAGCGCCCGCGCGCAGATGATCATGGAGACGCTGCTCGAGGGGATCAGCGAGCAGCAGGCGGACGTAGCCATCCTGGACATCACCGGCGTGAAGGTGGTGGACACACAGGTGGCGAGCGCGCTGCTGCGGGCCGCCCAGGCCGCGCAGCTGCTCGGCGCCCGCATCGTGCTCACCGGCATCGGCGCTGAGGTGGCCCAGTCGCTCGTGCACCTCGGCGCGGACCTCAGCCGCATCGAGACGCGCAGCAACCTGCAGGCCGGGATCGCCTGGGCCCTCCAGTCGCTGTAGCGGCGAACTGCCTCGTTTGCTCCAGCCGGATCCCAACCGCCGACCGCCGTCGCTGGGCAGCGCACCAGACCCCCTGGGCGACTGCCTGCCGACGGCGGTCGGCTAGCTCCTCTCTCCGTGTCCTCCTGCCTCTCTCCGTGTCCTCCGTGCCCTCCGTGGATGCTAGCGGCCGAGGGCGCTCCACGCCGGCCCGTGCGGGTACTCGTAGGCCTCGAGCGACTCCGGCTTCATCTCGATGCTGTAGCCGGGGCGCTGCGGCGGCATGTAGCGCGCCCCGCGGATCACCACCGGGTCGAGGAAGTGCTCGTGCAGGTGGTCCACGTACTCCAGCACGCGCCCCTCGAGCGAGGCCGAGACGCAGATGTAGTCGAACAGCGAGAGGTGCTGGACGTACTCGCACAGCCCGACGCCGCCGGCGTGCGGGCAGACCGGCACGCCGAACTTGGCGGCCATCAGGATCACCGCCAGCGCCTCGTTGACCCCGCCGAGCCGGCAGGCGTCGATCTGGCAGAAGCTGATCGCGCCGGCCTGCAGCAGCTGCTTGAACATGATCCGGTTGTGGACGTGCTCGCCGGTCGCCACGCCGATCGGGGCCACGGCGCGGGCGATCGTCGCGTGGCCGAGCACGTCGTCGGGGCTGGTCGGCTCCTCGATCCACAGTGGCCGGAACGGCGCCAGGTGGCGCATGTACTCGATCGCCTGGCCCACCTCCCACACCTGGTTGGCGTCCATCATCAGCGTCCGGTCGGGGCCGATCTCCTCGCGGATGAGCTGGGCGCGGCGCACGTCCGCCTCGAGGTCCGCGCCGACCTTCATCTTGATGTGGGTCCAGCCCTCGGCCACCGCCGCCCGGCATAGCTGGCGCACCTTCTCGTCGGAGTAGCCGAGCCAGCCGGCCGAGGTGGTGTAGGCCGGGAAGCCGCGCGCCCGCATCTCGGCCTCGCGCTCCTGCTTGGTGGACGCGTGGCGCCGCAGCAGCTCCAGCGCCTCGTCGGGCGTCAGCGCATCGCTGATGTAGCGGAAGTCGATGCAGCCGACCAGCTCCTCGGGCGTCATGTCCACCAGAAGCTTCCACAGCGGCTTGCCGGCCGCCTTGGCCCACAGGTCCCACACCGCGTTGACCAGCGCGGCGGTGGCGAGGTGGATCACGCCCTTCTCCGGCCCGACCCAGCGCAGCTGGCTGTCGCCGGTGATGTGCCGCCAGAAGCCGGCCATGTCGGCGGTGAACGACTCGAGCGTGCGCCCGATCACCAGCGGCGCGAGCGCCCGCACGGCCGCGACGCACAGCTCGTTGCCGCGCCCGATGGTGAAGGTGAGCCCGTGGCCCTCGAGCCCCTGCGGGCTGTCGGTCTTGAGCACCACGTAGGCCGCCGAGTAGTCCGGGTCGGGGTTCATGGCATCCGAGCCGTCCAGCGTGCGCGAGGTGGGGAAGCGCACGTCGCGGACGACGACGTCGGTGATGGTGGTGGCGCCCTCGGCGCCGGCGCGAAGTCCTGTCGACACGGCAGTCCTCACATTCCTGGTCTTACGGCACGACGTTCCTCGCCCCAGAGCGGCGGAGTGGGAGATTCTGGGGAAGATGAAGCCTTCCCGCCGCTGCGCAGGCCATCATTTTATAATATTCAGGAGGTCTCGTCTCACTCTACTACCGATTTTATGCGCTGTCAACGGAGCAGCTTGACATCCGGCCGCCAAGAATTATATACTATAACCAGCGCTTCCCGGAAAAACAGCCATAAGCGAAGGTCCACAGCGCGCGCTCACCGGGCAGGTGCCGGCGCGGCTCCGCCAGCGGTCAGCGGTGTCTGCCGCGCTGTCGACGCGCTGGGCCGCCGCGCCGGCGTGAGGAGTACGGCTTGACCACTATCCAGCTCACCGGCATCACCTGGGACCACACCCGCGGCTACCTGCCGATGGTCGCCACCGCGCAGCGCTTCGGCGAGGCCAACCCGGAGGTCGCGATCGAGTGGCGCAAGCGCTCGCTCAAGGCCTTCGGCGACCAGCCGCTCGAAGAGCTGGCGCCGCACTTCGACCTGCTGGTCATCGACCACCCGTTCGTCGGGGTGGCGGCGGCGCGCGGCCTGCTGCTGCCGCTCGACGAGCACCTTCCGTCGGAGTTCATCGCCGACCAGGAGGCCAACAGCGTCGGCCTCTCGCACCCGAGCTACGTGTACGGCGGCCACCTCTGGGCCCTGGCGATCGACGCCGCGGCTCCCGTGAGCGCCTGGCGCGCCGACCTGCTGGCGCGGGCCGGCGAGGAGCCGCCCGAGACGTGGGAGCAGCTGCTGGGCCTGGCGCGGCGCGGGCTGGTGGCGCTGCCGGCGGTGAAGATCGACAGCCTGATGCACGTGTACATGCTGTGCATCGCGCTCGGCGAGGAGCCGTTCGGCACCCCGGAGCGCGTCGTCTCACCCCAGGTCGGCGCGGCGGCGCTGGAGCACCTGCGCGAGCTCCTCGCGCTGTGCGACCCGGCCTGTCTCGAGCGCAACCCCATCCGCACCTACGAGGCGCTGGCCGAGACGGACGGCCCGGCCTACTGCCCGTTCGCCTACGGCTACTCGAACTACGCCCGCCCCGGCTACGCCCGCCACCAGCTCACCTTCGGCGGCCTGGTGCGCTACAACGGCCAGCGGCTCCGCTCGACGCTCGGCGGCACCGGGCTGGCGATCTCCGCCGGCTGCAGGAACCCTGAGGCCGCGCTGGCCTACGCGCGCTACGTCGCCTCGCCGGAGTGCCAGCGCACCCTGTACGTCACGAGCGGCGGGCAGCCGGGGCACCGCGCGGCCTGGCTGGACGAGGCGGCGAACGAGCTGTGCGCCGGCTACTTCCGCGCCACGCTGCAGACGCTCGACGAGGCCTTCCTGCGGCCGCGCTACGACGGGTACGACGCCTTCCAGGACCAGGCGGCCGAGCTGGTGCACGCCTACCTGCGGGAGGGCGGGAATCCCTACACGGTTGTGGAGCGCATCGACGCCGCCTACCGCGCGTCACTCCAAGCTGCGCAGTGAACAAGCACCGAACGTAGATTAGGGTATCTATGGACACCACAAGACCGCTGGAAGGGCTGCTCGTGCTCGACTTCAGCCAGTTCCTGGCCGGCCCCTCGTGCGCGCTGCGCCTGGCGGACCTCGGCGCGCGGGTGATCAAGGTCGAGCGCCCGGACGGCGGCGAGCTCGGCCGGCAGCTCTACATCAGCAACCTGGAGCTGGACGGCGACTCGACTCTCTTCCACTCGATCAACCGCAACAAGCAGAGCCTGACCGCCAACCTCAAGGACCCGGCCGACCTGGAGCGGGTGCGGCGGCTGGTGGCGCGCGCCGACGTGCTGATCCAGAACTTCCGGCCCGGGGTGATGGAGCGCATCGGGCTGGACTACGCGGCCGTGCGCGAGCTCAACCCGCGCCTGGTGTACGCCACCGTCACCGGCTACGGGCCGGAGGGGCCGTGGCGCGACCGGCCGGGCCAGGACCTGCTGGTGCAGGCGCTCTCGGGGCTGGTGTGGCTCAACGGCGACGCCGATCAGCCGCCGCTGCCGTTCGGCCTGGCGGTGGCGGACATGTTCGCCGGCGCGCACCTGGTGCAGGGCATCCTGGCCTGCCTGGTCCGGCGCGGCGTGACCGGGCGCGGCGGGCTGGTGGAAGTGAGCCTGCTCGAGTCGGTGCTGGACCTTCAGTTCGAAGTGCTGACCACCCACCTGAACGACGGCGGCAAGCTGCCGCAGCGCAGCGCTGTGAACAACGCCCACGCCTACCTCGGGGCGCCCTACGGCATCTACGCGACCGCCGACGGCTACATCGCGCTGGCGATGGGCTCGGTCACGCGGCTCAGCGAGCTGCTGGGGTGCCCGGCGCTGCTGGAGTACCCCGACCCGAAGACCTGGTTCACCGAGCGCGACGCGATCAAGCGGGTGCTGGCCGATCACCTGCGCACGCGCACGACCGGCGAGTGGCTGGCGCGGCTCGAGCCGGCCGGCTACTGGTGCGCCGACGTGCTCACCTGGAAGGAGCTGCTGGCACACGACGCCTTCAAGGTGCTGAACATGACCCAAGAGGTGCGGCGCTCCAACGGGGCGAGCCTGGTGACCACCCGCTGCCCGATCCGCATCGACGGAGCGCTGCTGACCTCGGAGACCGGCGCGCCCAAGGTCGGCGAGCACAACGCGCAGATCGCGGCCGAGTTCGGGCTGCTGTAGGGGCGCGGCGCACCACGCCTCCAGCGGCTGCCCGGCCTGCGGCCCCCCACACTTCCCGGCGGAAGCAGCCCTGGCGGCGCCACACCTCCTCGTCGGAAGAGCGGGCGCCGCGGCTACCTAAAGCGCATTATTTATAAGAACGAAGCCGGGGCAGCCGGAACAACCCCCATCTTTGCCGGATGATGTCGCTAAAAATCGCCGAAGAACGCAGGGGATCTTGACAATCGACATCCGGGATTATAATATATAACGCGACGATCCCTATACCCATGGCTGCAGACCATGTGACAACTGCGCTGCCGACCGCCACCGAGCAGGTGTACGAGCAAGTGCGCGACGCCATCCGCGCCGGCGAGCTCGTCCCCGGCCAGCGCATCGACCAGTCCGCGCTGGCGCGCCGCTTCGGCACGAGCATCGTGCCGGTGCGCGAGGCCCTGGCGCGGCTCCAGGCCGATGGCCTGGTGCGGATCGTGCCGCACCGCGGGGCGTTCGTCGAGGAGATGGGGCCGGACGCGCTGATCGACATCTACTCGATGTGCGAGCTGCTCGAGGAGAATGCCGCGCGGCTGGCGGCGCCCAACCTCAGCGACGCGGACCTGGAGCTGCTGCAGCGCCTGCTCAAGCAGATGGGCGATGCCACCGCCCAGACCGACTACGCGGCGCTGTTCCAGCTGAACCGCTCCTTCCACTTCGCGATCTACCGGGCGGCGCGGCGCGAGCACCTGCTGCAGATCATCGAGCAGCTATGGGACCAGGGCGATCGCTACCGGCGCATCTACACCGAGCTGCCGGACCGGGCGCGGCTCGCGCTCGAGGAGCACCGGATCATCCTCAAGGCCTGCCGCCGGCGCGACCCGGACGCCATGGGGATCACGGTCCGCCACCACGTCCACCAGACAACGATCGGCCTGCTGGAGTACCTGCGCGCGCAGGAGCGCGCAGTGGAGGCCCACCATGACCATCGCGCCGCTTGACCTGCACTACAAGCCCGTGCTGCCCCCCCGACACGACTACGGCATCGGCATCGTCGGCTGCGGCGGCATCGTCAACTACGCCCACCTGCCGGCCTACACCGCCCACCGGCTCAACGTGCTCGCCTGCTACGACATCGACCAGGAGGCGGCGCGCAGAACGGCCGCCGCCCACAACATCCCGCGCGTCTACAGCACGCTCGACGAGCTGCTCGGCGACCCGGCGATCCAGATCGTGGACATCGCGGTGCCGGCCTGGGAGCAGCGCGCGATCGCCGAGCGGGCGCTCGCGGCCGGCAAGCACCTGCTGTGCCAGAAGCCGCTCGCCGAGAACCTCGAAGACGCGCGGGCGATCGTCGAGGCCGGGCGGCGCGCCGGGCGCAAGGTGGCCGTCAACCAGCAGATGCGCTGGAGCGCCGGCATCGCCGCGGCGCGCGACCTGGTGCAGCGCGGCTTCATCGGGCAGGTGACCGACGCCCAGATCCAGGTCTCGACCAGCACGCCCTGGCACATGTGGCCCTGGCTGCGCGAGTCGGCCCGGCTGGACGTGATGTACCACAGCATCCACTACATCGACAGCATGCGCTCCATCCTAGGCGACCCGGAGTGGGTCACGAGCCGGCACACCAAGTTCCCCGGCCAGCTCGAGCGGGCCGAAACCAAGACCGTGACCGTCCTGGACTACCCGTCCGGCCTGCAGGCGCTGATCGCCGTCAACCACCACGACGACAGCGGCGACCACTACGCGATATTCCGCTTCCTCGGGACCGAGGGCGTGATCAAGGGCACGATCGGCCTGCTGTACAACTACCCGCACGGCCGCCCGGACACGCTGCAGTGCCACTCCACCCGCGTCGCGCCGGAGGCGTGGTTCGACATCCAGCTCGAGGGCCTGTGGATCCCAGATGCGTTCATCGGCCCGATGGCGTCGCTCATGGAGGCCATCCAGACCGACACCGCGCCGGCGACGGACGCCGCGGACAACATCGAGACGCTGCGGGTGGTGCACGCCGCCTATCGCTCGGCCGCCGAGCACCGCTCGGTGCGCCCGGAGGAGCTCTAGGGCCGCAGCGCGCCTGCTCTCGGAAGTGTCCTTTTCTGCCGCTGTGCGGCGAAGCGAGGGGCCTCACCCCACAGTGAGGTGATACGGCACACGACCGGAGGCCGAGAGGGGAAGGAGGCACGCGCAGAAGCACCAGCGTCACCACGGGAACCACCAGACCGCCTGGCACAGATGCTCACCGGTGTTGGCCGGCGCCGACGACAAAGGAGTACACGATGGCTACCCACAATGAGCAGGAGCT
>CALJIC010000334.1 GCA_937974195.1 uncultured Roseiflexaceae bacterium
GCTGACGGTCGTGGCGAGCGACCAGGGCAACAGCGGCGCAGGCGGACCGAAGACGACCACGGGCATGATCCGCATCACCGTCGTCTCAATCAATGACCCGCCGACCGGCGTGGATGATCGCATACAAGTCGTAGCGAACACGACCACCACGCTCGACGTGCTGGCGAACGACCGCATCGCCCCCGATGAGGGCGAGGTGCTGCGGGTGAGACGGGTGATCGCCGCGCCGCTGCACGGCACCGCCACGGTCGCGCCCGATGGGGCGGGGATCATCTACACGCCCGTGCCGGGCTACGCCGGGGAGGACAGCCTGGTCTACGAGCTGTGCGACGACGGCAGCAGCGGTGCGCCTGGCCCGCTGTGCGCCGCTGCGCGCGTGGAACTGACCGTCGTGCAGGGGCGCTTCAGGTTCTTCCTGCCGCTCACGGTGAACGAGCGCTCCACGACAGGCCCGATACCAACATCCGGTCGCTCATCTCATTGAAAGTCACACTTTACAGGATTGAACATCTGTGCTATCATTGCCAACGCTCTCTCCTCGTCAGCGCGTGGGCCGATGAGCAAAGCTCCCGATCGAGCGACGGTTTCCTGAAGGCTGCCGCAGCGACCGCGGCACTGACTGCGACTCTTTCAAGCCAAGGAGACACCCGCCATGCCGAATACCGGTTTCGCCGACGTCAACGGCCAGCATATCTTTTACAGTGTGCACGGCACAGGCAAGCCGCTCATTCTTCTGCACGGGGGCGTCAACCCCGACAGCTTCGGGGGCAATCTGACGGAGCTGGCCAAGAACCGGCAGGTGATCGCCGTCCATCTCCAGGCTCATGGCCGCACGCCCGACACGGACAGGCCGCTGCGCAGTGAAGCGCTCGGCGACGACGTTGCCGCGCTGATCGGCCATCTGAACCTCGGCAAGGCCGATGTCATGGGCTACTCGTTCGGCGCCAGCGTCGCGCTGCAGACGGCCATTCGCCACCCGGAAGTCGTCGACCGGCTCGTGATCGTGGCGGCGAGGATGAGGCAGGATGGCTTCTATCCCGAGGTGCTGGCGGCCTTCGAGCAGATGGAGGCCAACGCCGCCATGGTCGACGAGGGCGTCAAGGCATCGCCGATGGGACAGGCCTATCCCGACGTCGATTGGACGAACCTGTTCCGCAAGCTTGCCGACCTGAACAAACGCCCCTTCGACTGGAGCGCCGACGTCGCCAAGATCCAGGCTTGGACACTGCTGGTCTTTGCCGATGCCGACTCCGTCCGGCCCGAGCACATGGTCGAGTTCTGGAAGGCGCTGGGGGGCGGCCAGCGCGACGCCGGGATCGATGGCTCGCTGCGGCCCGCCAACCAGCTCGCGATCGTGCCGAACGCCACCCACTACTCGCTCGCCGTCGATCCGATGCTGCCGGCGATCGTCGAGCGCTTCCTCGGGACCGCATAGCACTAAACCTCGCGTGCTCTCGAGGTTGAGCGATCGACGCTGCGCTGCGCCATTCTGAGACTGGAGCGTTCGATGGGCGCGCCAGCTAGCGCATCCGGCTCTTCCTGTGGGAGATCGACAGCGTCGCCGCCCGCACGAGCCTCCGGCGAGCTTATACCAGGGCGGCGCGCCGGCTGGCGCCTACGGCTCGCGAGCGGGTGGCCTGTTCGAGCCGGACGATCAGGGTGGCGGGTATCTCGGGGGTGATCACCAGGATGTCGTCGAGGAGCAGGGGACGTGTGAGCTGAGAGGAGGCGTAGGTGTAGAGGGCCAGGAGCGTAGGGATGCTGCCGTGGCTGCGGCCGCTCTCGATCTCGGCGATGCGGTCGAGATTGAGGCGCCGCCCGCTGTCTCTCGCGTCCCTACACGCGCTGCCGCGCAGCGCCGCTGTGAGCTCCTGCGTGGTGAGCGCGCGGCCGAGGCCCTGGGCCCGGCCAAGCTCCTCGCGCAGCTCCGCCGTTCGCCAGCGGAAGGTCGGGGTCGCGGGATAGTTCGGGATGGCCGGGAGCGGCGTCGGGGCGGGGGCCTCGGGGAGCAAGGCGTGGAGCGAAGCAGGGAGCGGCTCGGGCATGAGGGGGCCAAAGACGCGGAGCAGGCCGAGGTAGACCTTCGCCAGGCGCGCGAAGGTCTCGATCGAGACTCCCTGACGCCCGCGCTCGATCCGCGAGTACCAGGCTGGGTCTACGCCCAGCGAGCTCGCAACGATCGAGGGGGTGAGCTGCGGAACCAGCTCCGCCAGCGCCAGCCGGCAGCGGCGGATACCGCCCCCCTCGTCCTTCCAGCTTTCCAACGCCATCTGCCTCGCCCTCGCCTGAACACGGTCGCCACTATCTTCGCACGCCCGGCGCGGAAGTACACCCGCCTTTCGACCGATGCGCCGCTGACGACCTTCCGCTACGCTGATCATCACACACCAACACGGTGATCGTCAAGCGGCCGTCAACGCCGCACGCATTGATGCGGGACTGAATGTCGCAGCCTGAGCGGCCCACCGGCGCCTCCTACGACTTTCGACCGAGGGATGATTGCGACTTAAGATGTATAGACGGTTGATTGTCACCGTGTTATCCTGGGCGCAGGCAAGCAAGAAGACACCAAGCGAGAGGAACCAGCCGTGATGTATCTGTTCGGTAAGCACAACCACCAGGCGCTATCGGAGAGTCGTCCCGATAGCTGCCGCACCGTGCTCGCCGCCCCGGCGTGGTTCCCGATGACGAGCTGATCCCTCTAGGCAGGCTGGAGCTCAGCCGGAAGCCCACGGGTCAGCGTACAGCGGACCTTGTGGGCTTCCGGCTTTTTCGCATCTCGGGGTGTGGCGGCAGCGTCGGCGCTTCGGAGGCGGGCGGTCGCGCGGAGGCGCAGCGCGCCAGCTTCGCGCACGCAGCCAGCCGCCTCGACCAGCGAGCAGCGGAGACAAGCATGACGTACCGGCGCGAACAGCACGGCGTGTGGAATGGGCAGGCGATGGCGTTCGGCGTCGCCGGTTCGGCCCTGCCGTGCCTGCCGCGCGATGGTCCCTGATCCTCGGAACACCCGGTGTCCTGTGAGGGCGCCGCTGCTCCGAAGGGTGCACGACCTGACGGAGCAGCGGCGTTCTCGTTTGGGTCGATGCCGGCCGCTCGATGCGACGTCGCCCAACTGGTAGGGCGCCTCACTGTTCCTGAGATTCGGTGAAGGTTCGAGTCCTTCGGTTGCAGCCAATCGGCACGTAGCTCAATTGGACAGAGCGCGACTCTGCGAAGGTCGAGGTTGGCCGTTCGAATCGGCCCGTGCTGACCAACTCACTCGTGCGGCTTGGTGGCCGGGGCCTCGCCAGGGAGGGTGAGGCGGCGCCCATATGGCGGGAGGAGGGGCCGGGCGCCAGAATGTATCGCTTGAGGAGCACGCTTCATTTGCAGAAGGCAGCCCCGAAGGGTGAGCGATGTCACGCGACCTGGTGGTGTAGCGGTCAACATTCCTGTCTGTCGAACAGGGGAGCACGGGTTCGAATCCCGTCCAGGTCGCCAGTCTGGCCGTTGTGGCGTAGATGGTCTGCGTGCCCGCCTGAAATGCGGGAGGTTCTGGATCGTTACCAGACGACGGCATCCCAGGTGTTCGCTCAATGGCAGAGCGCCGGGCTTCCAACCCGGAGATGCGCGTTCGAGTCGCGCACACCTGACCAGCTGGCTCCATCGTCTACGGGTTAGGACGGCTGGCTCTCAACCAGCAGGAGCGAGTTCGACTCTCGCTGGAGCCACCACAAGCAGGAGCGCATCCTGCTCGGCCAGTACGGTGCCTGTGGTGTAGCGGCAGCACGCCGCTCTGTGGAAGCGGTAGTACGGGTTCAACTCCCGTCAGGCACCTCACTCCGGAGATGGAGTAAACGCTGCGCCAGCATCGCTCACGAGTTTTCCGGCTGCGTAGGCATCACTCTCTCCCTGAACCGACTGGCTGAGGGGCGCGGCTGCAACCCGCGTGTAGAGCGTTCGATTCGCTCCTGGGAGTCCATCTGGAAGGTCTAGCCGACGGCTGGCGACGGCGCCTCTTTGCTAAAGAGGTGAGCGCGGCAACGCGCCTTGAAGGATCGTTCCCTTCACCTTCCGCCACGAAAACGTCGAGCGCGAAGCAGGAACAGGACGTTCAGAACAGCGCTGCGCCCGACGTCTTACGCCTAGCACGTCACGTTTCCGAAGGGAGGTGAGCGTCGTTGACCGACGTGCTGCTGCTCAACCAATCGTTTGAGCCGCTGCGACTGGTATCTGTGCGCAGAGCGCTCGTGCTGCTGCTGCAGGAGAAGGCCGAGCTGGTGGAGGCGGCCGAGGCCCGCCTGCGCGCCCAGCACCGGACGTTCGCCCGGCCGCTGGTGATCCGCCTCGTGCGCTACGTGCCCGTCGGCCGGCGCAGCCGCCCGATACCGTGCTCGCGGCGCGGCGTGTTCATCCGCGACCGCGACACGTGCCAGTACTGCGGCGCGCAGCCCGGGCGCAAGCACCTCACGATCGACCACGTGCTGCCGCGCTCGCGCGGGGGCGTGACGAGCTGGGAGAACTGCGTCGCCGCCTGCTCGGCCTGCAACCACCGCAAGGGCGGGCGTACCCCCGAGGAGGCCGGCATGACGCTGCGCGCCGCGCCTCGAGCGCCGAAGTACGTGGCGTTTGCCCTGATCGGCGAACTATCACGCCACACCGTCTGGCAGAAGTACGCGTACTGACGTGGAGCGTGGCCGCCACGCTCCACGAGGAGGTGGCGATGCTCCACGTGACACGCACGGACCAGGTGCTGGTGACTGAGGCGCTCGCGTGCCTCGATGAGGCGCTGCGGACCGGGCGGCTCGACCCCGACCGGCGCGAGCTCCAGGTGCTCGCCCTGCCGAGCGGCGGGCGGCTGCTCGTGGGGCGCGCCAACGGGCACACGCTGGCCGTGCTGCGGCGCGACGCGCCCGACACCCTGGCGTTCGACCGGCTGCTCGAGGATGAAGGCGTGGTCGCGGCCGTTCGGTCGCGCCAGAGCGGGCGGCGCGCCCTGGCCGCTCTGATGATCCGCCTCCTGGCACTTCAGGTTATGGGCATGTGAGACATTCCGAAGTGAGCGTCGGGCCGGAGGGGGAGGGTTATCTTGCACCGATCCCTTCCCCACCAACTCGTCCGACGCACGTGCGCCGGGAAAGCGCCGTTCTCCGCACCTTGCCTGCCTGCGGGCCGAAGGGGAATGGTTATCGGGAGCCACAGGTTCGAATCCTGTCCCGGCGCTCCAATGTGCGACGTGGTGTATCGGCAGCACGCTACTTCCATCCTTCGCGCCTTGCCCGGCTCCGGGCCGATGAGGGATGGTTACCGCTGAAAACGGAGAGGAGCAGGTTCGACTCCTGCCGTCGCACTCAAGAAAGGGGGGGGCGATCATGCGCTACATTCGGGCCATCATCGGCGACACCACGCAGCGTGAGCCGCTGCCCGGGCAGGTCCCGAACAGCGCGGGCGGCTACAGCTACCCGGTGGACGACTGGATCCGGCTGCGCCGGTTCCTGGTGCTCGGCAGCGAGGGCGGCAGCTACTACGCCAGCGAGCGGGCGCTCACGCTTGAGAACGCTCACGCGGTCGCCCGCTGCATCGCGGCCGACGGCGCCCGCGCGGTGGCCGAGATCGTGGCGGTGAGCGTCGCCGGGCGAGCGCCCAAGAACGACCCGGCGCTGTTCGCGCTGGCGCTGGCGGCCAATGCGGAGGACCGCGACACGCGCGCGGCGGCTCTCGCTGCGCTGCCGCAGGTGGCGCGCACCGGCACCCACGTGCTGCACTTCGCCGGCTACGTCCAGGCGCTGCGCGGCTGGGGCCGCGGCCTGCGCCGCGCGGTGGCGAGCTGGTTCCTGGAGCAGCCCGTCGAGCGGCTGGTGCTGCAGGCGATCAAGTACCGCCAGCGCGACGGCTGGGCGCTGCGCGACCTGCTGCGCCTCTCGCACGCGCGCACCGACGACGAGACGCGCAACGCCGCGCTGTACTGGATCGTCAAGGGCTGGCCGGGCGTCGGCGCGGAGCCGCACCCCGACCCGGTGCTGCGCCAGATCTGGGCGGTGGAGATGCTGCAGCGCGCCGAGACGCCCGCGGCCGCCGCGCGGCTGATCGCCGAGTACCGCCTGCCGCGCGAGGCGGTGCCGACGCAGCGCCTTGGCAGCCCCGAGGTGTGGGAGGCGCTGCTGGCGCACATGCCGCTCGAGGCGATGGTGCGCAACCTGGCGACCATGACGCGCGTGGGCCTGCTCGCGCCGCTGAGCGCGGCGGCCGCGACGGTGGCCGAGCGGCTGCGTGACGGGGAGGCGATCCGGCGGGCGCGGCTGCACCCGGTCAAGGTGCTGGCGGCGCTGCTGACCTACGCGGCGGGGCGCGGCCAGCGCAGCGACGCGACCTGGACGCCGGTGCCGGCGGTGGTGGATGCGCTGAACGACGCGTTCGAGCTGGCGTTCGGGGCCGTCGAGCCGGCTGGCACACGCCACCTGCTGGCGCTCGACGTCTCCGGCTCGATGGCGATGGGGACGATCGCCGGTGTGCCGGGCCTCACGCCGCGGGTCGGCGCGGCGGCGATGAGCCTGATCACAGCGCGCGTCGAGCCGGAAGTCCACACGCTGGCGTTCAGCCACACGCTCGTGCCGCTGGCGATCTCGCCCCGCCAGCGCCTCGACGACGTGGTCAAGGCCACGAGCAACCTGCCGTTCGGCCGCACGGACTGCGCGCTGCCGATGCTGTGGGCGCTCTCCCAGCGCGTGGCGGTGGACACCTTCGTGGTGTACACCGACAGCGAGACGTGGTACGGCAGCGTCCACCCGGCCGAGGCGCTGCGGCGCTACCGTGAGGGTATGGGCATTGCCGCCAAGCTGATCGTCGTCGGCATGGTGGCCAACAGCTTCAGCATCGCTGACCCGGAGGACGGCGGCATGCTGGACGTTGTTGGCTTCGACACCGCCGCGCCGCAGGTGATGCGCGACTTCAGCGCGGCGGGCGGGTAAGTGCTACGGGCGCGGGAGCGCGGACCGCGCCCACCCCCCTGGCCTGGGGCATAGCAGTCGCGCAGCACCGCAGTAGCTCAAGCTCGATGGGCGTGGGCGGATCGACGAGGAACAGGGGGTGATGGAAGCGTTGTCCGTGCCCACCGCGCTGCCGCGGGCGCGCGTGAAAAGAGCTGTGATGCCAGAACCAGCCCATCACGCCCTCAGTCGCTCAGTCGCTGGCCTCCTCGGAATACTCCTCCTTCTCTGTAGCGCCGTGTGCCTTGTTCTAGACTTCCTTCGTGAGCCGCTCACCAAAGCCTGGCACGCTGCCAATACTGCTCGTGCATGCGAAGAATATTACCAACAGGGTGACTTCGACGAAGCACTAGCCGCTTGCGATGCGGCGATCGCTGCATCGCCTACGTCTGCTCCTGCGTACATCACGCGCGGCTACATATACATGGTCCGAGGGAACTATCAACAGGCGCTTGCCGATTTCGACAGCGCGCTCACACATGATCCGGATAATGGTCAGGCTTTCATCAATCGTGGCATCGTCCTCGAGAGAATGGGACGTTTTCAGAGTGCTCTCGACAATTATAATGACATGTTGTCACGCGATATATCGGATAGCGCGTATCTCTATTATGGATACAACAATCGCGGCGTCACGTACCAGAATTTAGGCGAGATTGATCTTGCGATCCAGGATTATATCCGGGCGATCGAACATCGCCCTGATCTCCCAGATGCGTATAAGAATCTCGAACGTCTTTTTCTTGCGCAGAGCAATCATGACGAATTACTCGCAATCAACACTCAACTGGTAGACAAGCACCCAGAGGCGCCAGATAATCTGTATCATCGCGGGATGATCTATCGATTGACGGGGAAACCTGGAGAGGCTTATGCAGATTTTCAGCAATGCCTGGAATCAAACCCCTCGGAACTCCTGAAGCAGCAATGTGGGACACAGTTGAGTGAAATTGAGCCGTTAGTGCAACGATAGGCTAGATATTTCGGCCAAATGACCTCCGGTATTGTGCTCCGCGCGGTCTTTCACCGAGGCCGTGACTGTCAGTGACCGTCATCTGCTTGAGCGCCACGGTCTGCCCGCTGAGCTCATCGCGCGCCTCATATACCGCCCTCATCCCGCCCATATTGATGAGCCGCACCACTTGGTAGCGGCCGTTCAGCTCATTACCGACGAAGCCCCGTGTAGGGTTACTCGGATTGTGATTCCCCTACCAAAGAGCGCCGGGCCGCATTGTGAAGTCAGAATCGCGCTTAATACGATGGGCGGTCGGAATCATGCCAGTGGTGCTGAAGGTGAGGCGCTGGGGGTACGGTGGCAGCCAGAAGCTCGACTCGCTCAACCCGCCCTCGGTCCCGATCGCCAACCGCCGTGCGCTGCTGCCCGGCCCGCAGCGCCTCAGGGGCGAGCGACATGATCTGGATGGCCCGCGAGGAGATGTGTGTTTCTTTACATAAGTGCTGGCCAAGGGGTATGGTACAATGGGCTCGATACCCGAAAGGGTATGACCAGCTGGCGGCGTATCTGGCGCGCGAGACGCTGATCGGCATCTGTAGCGGGCGGGACGCGGGGCCGGATGCGCGGCTGGTGGGGAGATGCTGCGCGCTGCCGGCCGAAGCCGCGGTCTGTGTCGGGGACGGGCCCGGGGACAGCGGCGCAGGCGCGGTGGCATCTGCCGGAGGAGCGCTGCGAGCTGTGCCCGTTCAGCCACTACGGCCCTGTCAAACACCACTGGACGGAGGCGAAGCGGAGCGCGGCGCTGATCGAGCGGGTGGCGCGGGCGGGCGGGGTGCTGAATCCCCACCGCAGCGGCGCCGGATGGGCTCATCCCGCTGCCAGTGGCACGGGCGTGTTCTCTCGGGATGAGCGATGGGGTGTGGAAATGCCCGGCGCTGGGGCTGGGCCTGTGGAGCGTAATAGGCTGCTGGGTGTGATGGCAGCCTTCCCACATCCGGCAGCCCCGCCGCAGCGCTGCCACCAGGTCGACGATTAGTGGTGCGAGCCGCGGCGGCGCCTCACCCCCGACGTATCCTGACCATACGGGAGCGCTTCTCGCAGATGCGCATACCACACAGCTCCGAGCAGGGCTCTCTTTTCACGCGCCTGCGGCGGTGGCTCGACGCCGTCCCGTCGCAGACGGGCCTAGAGCGGGAGCAGGCCCGCCTCATCCAGGTGCTCCTGCTCGGCCTGTGCGCGATCCTGCTCTGCTCGGCCACCCTCACGCTGATCGCCGTCCCTCTGACTGAGTCCCCGACGAGGGAGGCGAACCTCTCCAACACCGTCACCTGCCTCATCGCCACCGGCCTGGTCGCCATCCCGCTCGTCCTCCTGCGGCGCGGCCGCCTCGCGCTGGCCGCGGCCATTCTCGTGGGGCTGCTGGAGGCCCCGGCCCTGCTGGCGATCTGGATCGCCGGCCCGGAGCGCGCCTGGGCTGGTGTGCTGGCGCTCACGCTCCCGCTCGCGCTCGCCGCGCTCGTGCTGGGGCGGCGCGCGCTGATCGTGGTCACGCTCGTGAGCATCGTCGGGGTGACCCTGAGCGCCGTGCGCCACGCCCCCATGACCTCGCTCGACAGCGCCAACGCCCCCTCCATCAGCCTCATGTTCGCGCTGCTCACGGGCGTGCTGGCGCTGTTCCTCGACCGCTTCGGCGCAACCTTCCGCTCGACGCTGCGCGAGCGGCACGACGCGGCGCTCGCCACCCTCCAGCAGGCGCTCGCCAGCCGGGAGAACGACGTCGCGCTGCTGGCGCGCGAGATGGCCCGGCAGCGGGAGGAGCGCTCCATCCTCCTGCGGCGCTTCCACGCGCTGGCCGAGGGCTACCCCGGCGTCATCGCGGTCTTCAACCCCGATCTGGTCTACGAGCTGCTCGCCGGCCGGCAGATCGCGTCGCTGGGCATCGACCCGGCCGAGCTCAGGGGCCAGCGCCTGGGCGTGAACGTCTCCGACCCCGAGCTGCAGGAGATGATGGTCGAGCGGGCGAAGCGGGCGCTCAACGGCGAGCCGGTGAGCTACACCCAGCCGTTCGGCGATCGCATCTACGAGGTGCGGATGGTGGCGCTGCGCGATCAGCACGGGGCGGTGACGGGCGGGATGATGATCACGACCGACATCACCGAGCGGGCGCGGACCGAGGAGAAGCTGCGGGAGAGCGAGGCGCGGCTGGCGGGGATCGTGGGCAGCGCGATGGACGCCATCATCACGATCGACCACGAGCAGCGCATCGTACTCGCGAACCGCGCGGCCGAGCAGGTGTTCGGCGCGCGCGCCGAGGACCTGGTGGGGCAGAGCCTCGACGTCCTCATCCCCGAGCGCCTCCGCGCTGCCCACCGCCGCCACGTGGCGGCCTTCGGGAAGAGCGGGGTGACGACCCGCGCGATGGGGGTGACGCCCGACCTGTGGGGGCGGCGCGCGAACGGGGAGGAGTTCCCGATCGAGGCGTCGATCAGCCAGGTGACGGTCGGGGGGGAGAAGCTCTACACCGCCATCGTGCGCGACATCACCGAGCGGAGGCGCCAGGAGCGGCTGCTCAAGGAGAGCGAGGAGCGCTACCGGCTGATCGCCGAGCACTCGACCGACCTGATCCAGCTCATCGATCTGGAGGCGGAGGGCGCGATCCGCTACGCCAGCCCGTCCCACAGCCAGCTGCTCGGCCTACCCCAGATCGCGCTGTTCGGGCCGGGGGTGGAGCAGTGGGTCGAGTCGGAGGACCGCGACCTGGCCGCGCAGCTGTGGGCGGACCTGCTCGAGCGGGGGGAGGCGGCCGGGACGGTGCGGGTGCGCCACATGGACGGGACGGTGCGCTTTCTCGACCTGGCCGCGCGCGCGCTCACGACGGAGGGGCGGCGCCTCGCGGTGGTGGTGGGGCGCGATGTGACCGAGCGCAAGAAGATCGAGGCGCGGTACCTCCAGTCGCAGCGGATGGAGAGCGTCGGGCGGCTGGCCGGAGGGATCGCGCACGACTTCAACAACCTGCTGACCGGCATCCTCGGCTACGTCGAGCTGTGCCTGCTGGATAGCACGCTCCGCCCCGAGATGGTCGCCGACCTGGAGGAGATCCAGAAGGCGGCGCAGCGGGCGACGATGCTGACGCGCCAGCTGCTGACCTTCGCCCGCCAGCAGGTCATTGAGCCGCGGGTGGTGAACCTGAACGAGGTGCTGGTCGGGACGGGCCACCTGCTGCGGCGGCTGATCGGGGCGGATGTCGAGCTGGTCATTCTCCCCGACGAGCGGCTTGCCCCAGTCCGGGTGGACGCCGGGCAGATCGAGCAGGTGATCGTCAACCTGGCGATCAACGCGCGGGACGCGATGCCGTCAGGCGGGCGGCTGACGATCGAGACGGCCAACGTCACGCTCGACGAGGAGTACCGCCGCACCCACACCTACGTGCTGCCGGGCGACTACGTGATGATCGCCGTCTCGGACACGGGGACGGGGATGCCGGAGGAGGTGGTCGAGCACCTGTTCGAGCCCTTCTTCACAACGAAGGAGCCGGGCAAGGGCACCGGGCTGGGGATGGCGACGGTCTACGGCATCGTCAAGCAGCACGGGGGGTACGTGTGGGTCTACTCGGAGGTGGGGGTCGGGACGTCGGTGAAGGTCTACCTCCCACGCGTCGACGCGCCGCTCGACGACGCCGAGGTGGTCGTCGACACGGTGATGCCGCGCGGGGATGAGACGATCCTGGTGGTGGAGGACGAGGAGCAGGTGCGGCGGTTCGTGACGCGCCTGCTGCGGACGCTGGGGTACCAGGTGCTGGAGGCGGCCTCGGGCGACGAGGCGATCGCCACGCTGATCGCCCACCTGCCGCAGCGGGTCGACCTGGTGCTCACCGACGTGATCATGCCGCGGATGGGGGGCCGGGCGCTGGCGGAGAAGCTCGCCTCCATCGTCCCCAACACGAAGGTGCTGTTCATGAGCGGGTACACGGACGACATCATCATGAAGGCGGGGATTCTGGCGGAGGAGGTCCACTTCCTCCAGAAGCCGTTCAACAGCCCCACCCTGGCGCGGAAGGTCCGCCAGGTGCTCGACACCCCTGAACACCCAAAGCAGGCAGACCAGCCATCGTGAGGTGCCGGCGGGCTAGGGGTGCTCGCTCCGGCACGCGGCGAGGATGGTGGTGAGGAAGCCGTGCGCCTCGATCGCCCGCGCGAGCCGCGAGCGGCAATCACACGCAGGTAGTCTCCAGCAGGGGTTTGATCTCCGGCGGGATAGGCGCAGGCATAGACGCTCCAGGTAGCTGCGGACCAGCTCACACAGGTGGTGCTCGCCATCAGCGGCCTGCGCCTTCGTTGGGTGTCCCTCTGTGTGCCCCGCGCTCGCAGGCCGCCTCCCCATGCCCGTATCATCTCCCCTACGAAAGTGAGGTTACAATGCCTATCCGCGCAGCCGTCTTCGATATCGGCGGCGTTTTGGAGATCACGCCGCGAACCGGATGGGTTGAGGCGTGGGAGACGCGTCTCAACCTGCGACCGGGTGAGATCGAACGGCGGCTGGGCGATGTGTGGCGCGCGGGGGGCATCGGACGTATTTCGGAAGCAGGCGTAGTAAGGAGTATTCAGCGTCGCTTAGAGCTCGATCACGAGCAGCTCGCCGCATTCATCGACGATATGTGGGCCGAGTATCTCGGGAGCTTAAATGTGGAGCTTGCCGACTACTTTCGTGGCCTCCGGCCGAGATATCGCACCGCCATCATTAGCAACAGCTTTGTCGGTGCGCGCGAGAGAGAGCAGCAGCGCTATCAGCTCGATACGATCTGCGACTTCATCATCTACTCGCACGAGGTGGGGCTGGAAAAGCCGGACCGACGTATCTTTGAGCTCGCGTGTGAGCGGCTTGGCGTGCAGCCGGGCGAGGCGATCTTTCTGGATGATGTCGAACCATATGTCGCAGCGGCACGTGAGGTGGGAATGGTGGCGATACACTTCCGCAGCACGGCGCAGGCGATTGCGGAGATCGAAGCCTGCCTCCACGCCGCTGCCTCCTGATGCACAGCCGGCGACACAGCCTTCGCGGAACGAGCCTGTATGAGTACCTCAAGCCCGCTTGCAATAACGACCGTGGCTGAGCGGCCCGAGCTCAGCGCAGAGATCAGCCGCCTGCACGCCATCGGCTGGCCCGCCTTCATGCGCGAGGATCCGGTGGCCGACCGGCTCTGGGAGCATCTGGAGACAACCTTCTCCGCCTACCAGTTTGTCCTCACCGACGCGGCGGGCGCGATCGTCGCCTGCGGCAACAGCATCCCCTTCGTCTGGGATGGAACGGTGGAAGGCCTCCCCGCCGGCTGGGACGATGTCTTCGAGCGCGGGGTGGCCGACCACCACGCCGGGCGCGCGCCGAACACCCTGTCCGCCCTCGCGGCCGTGGTCGACCCGGCGCGGCGCGGAGGTGGCATCAGCGCCGAGGTGATTCGCGCGATGCGGCAGGTCGCGCGCTCGAACGGGCTTGGGGCGCTGGTGGCGCCCGTGCGCCCCTCGCAGAAGAGCCGCTACCCGCTCATACCGATCGAGCAGTACGTCGCCTGGACAAACCGCGATGGGCTGCCCTTCGACCCCTGGCTGCGCGTCCACGCCCGCCTGGGAGCGCGGATCCTGGCGATCGCCCACGCGTCGATGACGATCAGCGGCACGGTGAGCGACTGGGAGCGCTGGACGGGGATGGCGCTCCCCGGCAGCGGCAGCTACGTCGTGCCCGAGGCGCTCGTGCCCATCCAGGTGGACCGCGAGGCGGACCGCGGCGTGTACGTGGAGCCGAATGTCTGGATGCTGCACGAGCTCTCGCCGGCGGCCGGCGGGGCGGAGAGCAGCTGAACCCCGCATACGCGCTTCCTGGCGGGCGGCGCAGGGCTGCAGCGTACTCGCCAGGAAGCGCGCACGGCGAGCTCGAATGGGGCGGTCAGCCTACCGGCTGCCCCGCCTGTGCCGGCGCGTCGTCGAGGCGGAAAATGGTATCGAACTGCCTCGCGACCATCGCCGGAGGGATGCTGCGCATCACGACATTGCGCGCCGCCCGCGCGACTGGGTTGCGCACGTGCGCCAGCTTCCCGATGCTCCACGAGCGGGCGACCACCATCGACGCTTTGGCACGCCGGCGCCGCTCGTAGCTCGCGAAGGCCGCCTCGGGCTCGCGGTGCGTTGCCAGGTACTCGGCGAGCACGGCCGCGTCCTCCACCGCCTGCGCGCCGCCCTGCCCCAGGTTCGGCGTCGTCGCGTGCGCTGCATCGCCGAGCAGCACCACGCGCCCCCGGTGCCAGCGCGCGAGCGGCCGCAGGTCGTAGATGTCCGTGTTGAGCATACTGGTCTCGGGCGTCGCCGCGATCAGCGCCGCGATGGGCGCGGGGAAATCGGCGAACAGCTCCGCGAGCCGCTCCTTGTACGGCCGGCGGTCGCGCTCCGTGCCCGGCGCCGCGTCCACCGTCGCATACCAGTAGACCTCGCCCGGCGCCACGCTCGAGAACCCGAAGCGGCAGCCGGCCCCCCACACCTCCCACCCGACATCGGCGATCTCCTCCGGCAGCGCGAAGGGCACGACGGCGCGGTACGAGCTCTGCCCCGAGTAGCGCAGCGCGGCGTCGGGGAACAGGTGCTGCCGCACCACCGAGCGCAGGCCGTCTGCGCCGATCACCACCCGCGCCCGCACGGCGTCGCCGTCCGCAAAGCGCACCAGCGCGCCGCCCGGCTCGTCGACGATCGCCGTGCAGGCCTTGCCGAGGCGAATGGCGGCCGGGCCGAGCGCCGCGGCCAGCACGCCGTGGAGCCGGGCGCGGTGGATGGCGACGGTTGGGAAGCCGTAGCTCCCGGCGAGCCCGACGCTGTCGCTCCGCTGCAGCAGGCCGTCGCGGGCGTCCAGGATCTCGGCGGCGCGCGGGACGAAGCCGGCCTGCTGCACGGCATCCGCGACGCCGAGCCGCCCGTAGACCTGCATCGCATTCGGCGGAACCAGGATCCCGGCGCCGACCGGGCGCAGCTCCGCGGCCGCCTCGTAGACCGTCGCCGCCAGGCCCCGCTGCCGCAGCGCGATCGCCGCCGTCATCCCACCGATCCCGCCGCCGATAATCACGATATCTTCCACTGTCTTCCTCTATCTGCTAACGGCCGTGCCGAGGCACGGCTACGCTTCGGGCTGGAGCAGCAGGCCGCGCCAGAACAGCGCCAGGCTCGCGCGCAGGCGCTGGTCCCGCTGTGCGAGCGGCAGCTGCCCGCTGAGCCAGGACACGAGGACCAAGAAGTACAGCGCGAACGTGCCCTGCGCCGCGAGGTAGGTGTCCACGTCCGCCGCCACGCGCCCCGCCGCCTGCCAGTGCTGGATGAGCAGCGTGAGCTCGCGCATGAGGCTCTGCAGCGCGCCTGGGACCGCGATCTGGTGCGGCGCGATGAACAGCTGGTCGCGCACGAAGCGGCGCGCCAGCTCCGGGTCCTGCTCGTAGAGCTGGTAGAAGCGCGTGAACACTCCGACAAGCGCATCCACCACCGGCGCGTCTGGGGGGATCGCCGCGAACGCCTGCTCGACGAGCCGCCCGAGGTCCTCCTCGTACACCAGCGCCAGCAGGTGCGCCTTCGTCGGCGCGTAGCGGAAGACGGTGCCCTTGGCTACGTCCGCGCGCTCGGCCACCTGGTCGGTGGTGGTGGCGTCGAAGCCCTGCGCCCGAAACAGCTCCGCCGCCGCCCGTACGATCCGCTGCTGCTTGTCGCGCTGCCCGCGCTGCCGCCGGTTCGGTCGATCCATTCGAAATGACCCCAGTCATTATTGACTGCAGTCATTTTACGAGAAGCCGGCGTGGGTCACGTCGGTCTTCAGACCGATTGCGAGAGCGCCGGGCGTGAACTTCTGCGCCGGCGCGTCATCGTGCGTCGCGAGGGCCTGCGACTGGTCTCCTTCGCCATCAGCCGGCGTGCGGCGGCGCGGCGGGCAGCTGCACCGTGACGTGCAGCCCGCCAGAGGGGCGGGGCGTGAGGGTGAGGGTTCCGTCGTGCGCCTGGGTGATGCTTCTGACGATCGCCAGGCCGAGGCCGACGCCCGCATGCTCGCTGCGTATGCGCTCTGTGCCGCGGCGAAACGGCTCGGCAAGCGTGGCGACCAGCTCTGGGCTGAGCTTCTCGCCGGTGTTCTCGACCGTCAGCACCACATGCGTGGGGTGAGCACTGGTCGTGACCCACACGCTGCCCTGCTGCGGCAGATTGTGGACGATCGCGTTGTGCACGAGGTTCGTCGCCAGCTGCAGCAGGAGCGCGTGTGAGCCGATGGTGTGGGCTGCATCGCCGCAGGTCTCGATGGTGAGGCCGCGTTTTTCGGCCAGCGGGAGCAGCGTCTCGGTGGCCTCTTCGGCGATAAGCGACAGATCGACCCGTTCGTGGGTGAAGGAGCGCTGGTCGGCGCGGCTGAGCAGGAGCAGCGCCTCAGTGAGCTCGATCGCGCGGGCGTTGACGGCGTGGAGGCGCTCGAGCAGCTCGCGGGTGTCGCAGCTCGGGTCGCTGCGGGCCACCTCGAGCAGCGTCCGCGTGATCGTGAGCGGGGTGCGCAGCTCGTGGGAGGCGTTGGCCGCGAACCTGCGCTGCTCGGCGACGTGGGCTTCGAGCCGGGCGAGCATGCCGTCGAAGGCGTCGGCGAGCTCGCGGAACTCATCGCTGCGGCCGGGCAGCCGGATGCGGTGGGAGAGCGATCCGGCCGCGGCCAGGCGCGTGGCATTGGTAATGCGGGTCAGCGGAGTGAGCATGCGGCCGGCGAGCACCCACCCGCCCGCGAGGCCGAAGAGCAGCAGGAAAACCATCACCGCGGTCGCCTTCGGAGCGAACGCGCGCCAGAGGTCGTAGCGGCCGGGGATGAAGCGGTCGGGGGAGCTGGGCGCTCTACGAGGCACGAGGTCGCCGGGGATGACGACCGCATCGGGGGGCACGTAGCGCAGCAGGAACAGCCACACGACCGCGAGGAGCAGCACCCCTGCGAGCATGAGGAAGCCGGCGTAGCTGAGGGTGAGCTTGAGGCGAACAGGCAGGCCGGGCGTTCTATCCACACTCTCCCCCCTCGCGCCGGGCGCCCGCCTGCGTATCGATGCGGTAGCCGACGCCTGGCACGGTGGCGATGATCCAGGGCTCGCCGAGCCGCTTGCGCAGCCCTGAGACGGTGATGCGCACGGCGTTGGTGAACGGGTCGGCGTTCTCATCCCAGGCCCGCTCCAGGAGCTCCTCGGCGCTGACGACGCCGCCCTCGGCGGCGACGAGGATCTCGAGCACGGCGAACTGCTTGCGGGTGAGCGCGATGTAGCGGCCGTCGCGGTAGACCTCGCGGCGGAACGGGTCGAGCCGCAGGCCGGCGATCTCGCGCACTGGCGGCCTGCTGTGGGCGCGCCGGCGGTCGAGCGCTCTGAGGCGCAGCACGAGCTCGCGGAGCTCGAACGGCTTCGTGAGGTAGTCGTCGGCGCCGAGCTCGAACCCGCTGGCCTTGTCGTCGAGCCGGTCGGCGGCGGTGAGCATGAGGATCGGCATGCCGCTGCCGGAGGCGACGATGTGCCTGGCGACCTCGTCGCCGGAGGGGCCGGGGATATCGCGGTCGAGGACGGCGATGTCGTAGCTGTTGACGCTCAGCAGCTCCAGCGCGGTGTCGCCGTCGCCGGCGATGTCCGCCGCGATCGCCTCGAGGCGCAGGCCATCGCGGATGGCCTCTGCCAGATAGAGCTCGTCCTCGACGATCAAGACTCGCATACGGCCGGATTCTACCACCTGCTGCATATCGCCGGCATATCGAAAATTCTATACGCGCCGGCAACGCCGCGCCGCCTAGACTGGCGGCATGAGCTACACCGAACCAGCACGAACAGCGGGCCGCCGGACGCCCTGGCTCCGTGTCGCCGGCCTGCTCGTCGCCGCGGCGCTCGCCGCGGCCTGCGGCTACCCGCTGCTGACTCCCTTCTCCTCGGCGGGCGCGCCACCCATCGGCGCCCTCCGCGACTGGTACCGCGGCGCGCTCGATGAGTCCGACGGCGTCCTCCCCGATGGCACGACAGCCTTTGACGACAGGCTTCCGGGTATCGCCAACCTCGATCCGGCGCTCCTGCGCGCCCTGCGCCGGGCGGCAGCGGATGCTGCGGACGACGGGGTCGCGCTCTTCGTCACGAGCGGCTGGCGCTCCGCGGCCTACCAGGAGCGGCTGCTGCGCGAGGCCATCGTCAGGTACGGCTCGGCGGAGGAGGCGGCCCGCTGGGTCGCCAGCGCGGACACGTCCCCTCACGTAGCGGGCGAGGCGGTCGACATCGGGCGCCTGGACGCCACGGCGTGGCTGTCCGAGCACGGCGTGGAGTACGGGCTGTGCCAGGTCTACAGCAACGAGCCCTGGCACTACGAGCTGCGCCCCGAGGCGATCGAGCGCGGCTGCCCGCCCCTGTACGCCGACCCGACGCACGACCCGAGGATGCGCGAAGGTGGGAGTGCGAGGGAACTTGGCTCCTCCACATGAAGCTTCCTCCGCCGGATGCGTGGCCCGGTCAGCGCGGCTTGCGCGCCAGCAGGATCACGGTGTCGCCCGGCCAGTCCCAGAAGCGGCCGCTCGGCGAGTGCGCGGCGAGCAGGGCGCGCATGTCGGCCTCGAACGCGGCCAGCCGCTCGCCGAACAGGTGCGGCGCGGCGTACGACATCGACAGGTAGTTGGCCAGGACGCCCTCGATGTCCTGCACGATGTCGGCGCGCCCCCGGCAGTAGATGAACTGCGGCGCCCCGAACCGGGTGCGGGCCAGCGCGTCCTCGTAGCGGTCCGCGTGCTGCCGCGCGTGCCCCTGCCCGGCCCGGCGCAGCGAGCCGAGGTAGCGCTCGATCAGCGCGCGGATCGCCTCGTGGGGGATCGGCGGCTCGCCGGGGCCCTCCGGCCGCGGCCGGCCCTCCTGCGCGTGCGTGATGAGCGCCAGCGCGCCGCCCGGCTGGAGCAGATCGTAGACCATCTCGGCGACGCGCTCGCGGTCGGTCCAGTGGAACGACTGGCCGAAGGTCACCAGCCGGAATATCCCGAGGTCGAGCGCGTGGATGTCCTCGGCGACGGCGCGCACCCAGCGGACGTTGGCGACCCCGGCCTGCGCGGCGCGCTCGCTCGCCACCGCCAGCATCTCGGCGTCCGGGTCGAGCCCGACCGCCTCCCCGACGTGCTTCGCGAGCGGGATGGTGAGCACGCCCGGCCCGCAGCCGACGTCGAGCACCCTGCTCGCGCTGTCGAGGCCCGCCTCGACGACGAGCGTCGGCACCAGCTCGTCGGAGTACGGCGGCCTGCCGCGGGCGTAGTAGGCCGCGCTTCCCTGGTAGATCGTCGGGTCATACGACATGGCAGCCATCCTCCCAGGCGTAGGGGCGCTCGGTCACGAGGGTAGAACCGGCGCGGCGGGGGAGCTCGCGCGCTACCCCCGCGCGACCCAAGTCTCCGAGAAGGCGAGGAAGGCCGAGCTGGCCGATGGGCCGGCGGGCACGCGGACTTCGCCGCGCAGCGCCGCGCCGTTGATCGCGATCGTGCCGCGCTGGCACGGGCAGATCACCGCCGACACATCGTAGGGCTCGGGGCCGCTGCGGTTATCGAAGATCTCCAGCGCGGCGTCGAAGATCTCCTGCCACAGCAGCTCGATGCTCACATCGGCAGCGACGCAGGTGATGCGGTGGAGGCGCCGGCCGTCCGCCTGCTGGAAGAAGCGCGCCGGCTGCGGCTCCATCTCGGCCAGGCCGCGCCCCTGGAAGCCGGCGAAGTACTGGTTGAAGCGCGCCATCACCATGCGGCCCATCGCGGCGTTGTCGGCGTACACCGATGTCTGCGGCAGGCCGGGCGCGCCAGCGGCCCGCGGGTCGCACCACATGGCCAGCACGAACCCCTCGCCGTGCGCGGAGTAGGTGCAGCGCCAGCAGCTCGCCCCGGCGACCGCCTCGTTGCCGCCGGGGCGGTAGAGGGTGATCAGGTGGTTCTCGCCGGCGAAGATCACCGGCCGCTTCTTCTCCAGCGGGCCCATCGCAGCACCTCCTCGCGCGGAGCGCCTACGGCTGGCTCGGCGCCTGCCCCGCGACGAGCGCCTCGATCCACTCGAGGTGCTCGGCGAAGTGGCCGTAGTGGTTCCCGGCGATGTACTGGACGATCGGGCGCCCTTCCTTGCCGGTGAACGGCGGGACGAAGCGCTCGTAGGGCCAGGCGAGCTGCTCGTCGGTGAGCTTGTCGACTTCGGCGGCGAGGCGCTGGTGCGCGGCGGCCAGCAGCGCCCGCGCCTCGGCGGCGCTGAGCTGCCGGTGCCGCTCGGCGATCTGCTCGTTGATCGCGTCGTAGTCGAGCTCGCCGCCCGCTGTGCTTGTCGTCAGGTCCGGGCTGATGCCCATCGCCTTCCAGCGGTCCTCGCCGCGCAGCAGGGCGGTGATCCCGTCGGCCCACACCGCGAGGTGCGTCAGGTGGTCGCGCACACTCCACCCCGCCGCGTCCTTCGGCCCGGTCAGCTGCTCCTCGCTCAGCCGGTCCAGCGCCGCCTCGAAGCGCGCCAGGCCGGCGTCCATGCGCGCCCGCAGCTCGCGAACCGTCATCGGTGTCTCGCTCATCTGGAAGCCTCCCTACTCTGCCTGCGTCGCGGCCATTGTATAATTGTGCAGCGGCTTCTCCGGCCATGAGGCTACGCTGAAAGGAGGTCTGACGTGAATGACCGCCCCAAGCTGAGCGATTTCTTGACCAATCTCGATCAGCCGATGCCGCTCTCTGAAAAGCTCGCGAAGCTGACCCGCAACCTCTGGCGGCGTGTGGTGCTGCGCCAGAACTGCTGCGGGAATCACGGCGAGCCAGGCTGCTGAAAGGTTGACCACGCGTCCGGTTCGGACGATCACTCCCACCCTCACCAGCACCCGCACTGAGAGCGCCCGCGGCGGCGGAACGAAGCGCCCGCGGCGGGCGGCACGGCCGTGTCGCCCGCGTCAGGTCACAGGAAGCGCCGGAACCACGCGAGCGAGCGCTGCCACATGCCCTCGGTGAACTCGTGCCCTATCCCCCCCTCTAGCACCACCTCGAGCCGCTCCGGGCTCGCGGCGTAGGCCGGCGCCAGGGCCTCCGCCAACCGCTGCGCGCTTCCGGGCGGGATCACCCGGTCCTCGGCGCCGAGCTGGAACGAGATCGCCGGCCGGCGCTGGTAGTGCGCCAGGTTGCTCAGGGGGTTCGAGCGGTCGTAGCAGCTCTGCACGTACGGGTTCGGCGCGCTGAGCGGGTACAGCGCCCCGATGCGCCGCCAGTCGCCCTCGGCGAGCCCGCCGGCGACCGCCGCGAGCCGCGGGTCCAGCCCAGCGGCCACCACGGCGACCGTGCCGCCCATCGAGATCCCGCCGATCCCCAGCGGCCCGGCGACGCCGAGCTCCGCGATGGCCCAGTCGATCACCGGCGGCACCTCCTCGGCGGTCTCGGCCATGATCGACCAGAAGTGGCGGTAGGCCCTGCCGCTGGCGGGGTCGCGGAAGGCGCCGCTGTCCGGCGCGAACTCCTCGCTCTCCGCGACGCGGCTGCGCTCGCCGTGGTCGACGGGGTCGAGGCTCAGGGCGACGTAGCCGGCCGCGGCGAGCTCGCGCAGGTAGCGGCGGACATCCTCATTTGCTGCTGGTGAAGCCGGGCAGCCAGATCACGAGCCGGCGGTTTTCGCCGGCCGCCGGCTCCTCCCACAGCAGCGGGACGCCGCCTGTTCGGCCTGTCGGCATCGCGAGCTCCTCTGAGCGGGGCGGCCGTCGTGTGGCAATGATACTGCGAAACGGGTCGCGCGGCGAGCGGGGCGTTCGGGAGCTGCCTCCCCGCCCCGAACGCGCTCGTGTAAATAGTGGCGAGTGAGGTGGGGGCGGAATGCGCGACGGGCGTTCGTGTGGGGAGGCATGACAACGGGCGGTTGTCG
>CALJIC010000335.1 GCA_937974195.1 uncultured Roseiflexaceae bacterium
GCCACGGACGCTTCCTCCCGCCGGAAGATGTGAAGGACAGCTCGCCCGCCACGGATGCTTCCTCCCGCTGGGAGGTGTGGAGGGCGGCACGCCCGTCACGGACGCTTCTTCCCGCCGGGAGGTGTGGAGGGCGGCACGCCCTCCACGGATGCTTCCTCCCGCCGGGAGGTGTGGAGGGCGGCACGCCCTCCACGGATGCTTTTCCCGGTCGCTCTGCGGCAGCGTAGCTGCTGCAGAGCGACCGAAAGAATAAAGAAGGAGACGAAGCCCCGCCAACCCTCTCCGAGCTGCGCGGAGACAAAGCCGCCGCACAGCCCGCGCGATTGACGATTTTATCTTTCCGCCGTACGATTGTCCGGTCACGCGTAGCGCGACCGAGTGCACAAGCCCACCAGCGGGGATCGGGACGCCCGCGGCACATCGCTAACTGCTATGCCAACTGTGATCGGCATCCGCTTCAAAGACTCCGGCAAGACCTATTTCTTTGACCCCAATAACCTCACGGATCTGAACCAGGGCGACCACGTGATCGTCGACACCGTCCGCGGGCCGGAGCTCGCCAAGGTGGCCTACCCCCCGCGCGAGGTCCCGCAGGAGGAGATCGTCGGCGAGCTGAAGCCGGTGCTGCGCCGCGCCGAGCCCGCCGACTTCGAGCGCATGCGCCTGCTCAACGCCCGCCACGACGAGGTGATGGCGCGCTGCGCCGAGAAGATCCGCGAGCACGGGCTGCCGATGCGCCTCGTCAAGGCCGAGTACAGCTTCGACGGCTCGCGCCTGACGTTCTACTTCACCGCCGAGAAGCGGGTGGACTTCCGCATGCTGGTGCGCGACCTGGCCCGCACCTTCCGCACCCGCATCGAGCTGCGCCAGATCGGCCCGCGCGATGAGGCCAAGCTGCTCGGCGGCATCGGCCCGTGCGGCCGCCTGCTCTGCTGCGCCACCTTCCTGCCCGACTACGCCCGCGTCTCGATCAAGATGGCCAAGGACCAGGACCTGCCGCTCAACCCGACGAAGATCAGCGGGGTGTGCGGCCGCCTGCTCTGCTGCCTGTCCTACGAGCACGAGCAGTACGTGCAGATCAAGGGCTCGCTGCCGAAGAAGGGCACCTGGGTCCAGACCCCCGACGGCCCGGGCGAGGTGGTGTCGGTCAACGTGCTGAAGGAGACGGTGATGGTCGCGCTGGCGGGCAGCGGCATCCACGAGGAGTTCTCGCCGTCCCAGCTCAGCGAGGCGACCGACCGGGTGGCCGCGCTGGCGCGCAGCCGCAACGAGGAGGGCATCACGCCCGCAGCGCGCGGCCTGCTGCGCGGCCTCGAGGACGAGCGCGGCGGGCGCGCGGGCCGGCGCCAGCAGAAGGGCGAGCGGCGCCTGCTGCGCGAGGAGATCGACAACCCGGACGTGCTGGATGCCCTGGCGCTGCTCGAAGAGGGCTTCGAGGACTATGAGCCGCCGGACACGCCTGCCGCGCCGCGGCCTCAGCCCGAGCGCCAGCAGCCGCCCCAGCTCAAGATGCCGCGCCCGGCGCCCGAGGGGCCGCCCCAGTCCCGGCAGCAGCGCCAGGGCGGCGGCCAGCAGCCCCGGCCGGAGCGCCCGGCACCGGCGGAGAGCGCGCCGCAGCAGCCGGAAGACCATGCCCAGCCCACCAGCCCGTCGCCCAGCTCGCCACGCCGAAGGCGCCGCCGCGGCCGCGATCGCGGTGGGTAAGCTCGCCACGCCAGCACCGGGGCCGCGCCCCAGACGCCCGCCGGCAACCGCAGCCCCTCTCCGCCGGAACGTGGAGCGCCGGACTGCGCAGTCTCGGTGAGCCTCGCCCCGGGTCAGATTCAGGCCGAGCCGAAGTCAGCCTTGCAGTGCGCCGCTGTGATGCTGCCTCGCCGCGCCGCAGCAGCACAAGACAGGAGTTACGCGGTGAGCCTGCCCCGCACCCCTTGGGGTCAGGGAGACTTCACCTCCTCAAAAGCACTCTCTTCCGCCGCTCTGCGGACGCCTCACAGCCGCAGAGCGGTAGGTGTCCGTGGCGGGCCGCAGGCCCGCCAGACCTTCCGTAAGGGGCGGGCGGCACGACCGCGCAGCTCCTGCACATGAACGCCGCCAAGCGACGTGAACCTTCTTAGTAGGAGACAGGCGGAGACCATGAACAACGTACGAGTCGGCTGCGGCCAGATCACCTGGGCCAGGAGCGTCCCCGAGGAGCAGGTGCTGGCCGAGATCGCCCAGGCGGGCTACGTGGGCGCCCCCGCCGGGCCGCGCCCGGGATCGACGGCTCAGGATACCCTCGCGCTCTACGGGCGGTTCGGGCTGCGCCCCGCCCCCGGCTACCTCGGCGCCGAGTTCTGGCGCGCCGATCGCCGCGACCAGATCCTCGACCAGGCGCGCCAGTACGCCCGCTTCATGCGCGAGGTCGGCTGCACCGAGCTGTACGTCGCGGCCGGCGGCTTCGACTTCGTCGCCCCCTCCGGCAAGACTCGCCGCGAGGTCTCCGGCCACGTGCGCCCCGAGGACGGGCTGAGCGACACCGAGATGCGCACCTTCGCCGAGACGCTCAACCGCGTCGGCGAGATCACGCTGGCCGAGGGCGTGCGCAGCTGCTTCCACAACCACGTCGGCACGGTGATCGAGACTCGCGACGAGATCGACCGGCTGCTGGCGCTGACCGACCCGGCGCTGGTGTTCCTCGGGCCGGACACCGGGCACCTGGCGTGGGCCGGGGCCGACCCGGTGGAGTTCTGCCGCGACTACGCCGGGCGCATCCTGACGATGCACCTGAAGGACATCGACGCCGCGGTGGCCGAGCGCGGCCGCGCCGAGGAGTGGGACTACGGCACCGCCCAGCGGCACGGGATCTGGACCGAGCTCGGGCAGGGGGCGATCGACTTCCCCGCCATCCTCGAGATCCTGCGCGGCGCCGGCTTCTCCGGCTGGCTGATCGTCGAGACCGATGTGACCCAGCTGCCGACCGCGCTCGAGAGCGCGCAGGTGAGCCGGGCCTACCTGCGATCGCTGGGGCTGTGAGGCGGCAGGCCCGCCCCGCACCTTCCCGAAAAACACCCGTGGAGGGCTACGGCCCTCCACACCTTCCCAGGGCGGCGACGGCCGCGTCACTCCAGCAGATGAGACATTAAAGGAGCACGCACTTGTACAGAGTAGGGATCATCGGCTGCGGCAAGCCCTGGCGCAGCGAGGGCGCCACCGGCTTCGGCATGTCCCACGCGCACGCCGAGGGCTATAAGGCGTCGCCGGACTGCCGCATCGTCGCGCTCGCAGACATCAGCGAGGAGAACGCGCGGGCCTTCCAGGAGCGCCACGGCGGCGAGGCGATCTACACCGACTACCGGGAGATGCTCGCCAAGGAGCGCCTGGACATCGTCAGCATCAGCACCTGGCCGCACCTGCACGCGCCCATGGTCATCGCCAGCGCCGAGGCCGGCGTCAAGGCCATCCACTGCGAGAAGCCCATGGCGCTCACCTACGGCGACTCGCTGCGCATGGTCGAGGTCTGCGAGCGCCACGGCGTCCAGCTGACGTTCAACCACCAGCGGCGGTTCAACGCCCCCTTCCGCAAGGCCAGGGAGCTGCTCAGGGAAGGGGCGATCGGGCAGCTCGAGCGCATCGACGCCACCTGCGGCAACCTGTACGACTGGGGGACGCACTGGTTCGATATGCTGTTCTTCTTCAACGATGAGACGCCCGCGGAGTGGGTGATCGGGCAGATCGACCTGCGCGGCAGCCACCGGGTGTTCGGCGCGCCGATCGAGGGCCACGGGCTCAGCCACTTCAAGTTCCGCAACGGCGTCCACGGCGTGATGATGACCGGCCACGGCGCGCCGCACCCGCTGCTCATCAGCCTGACCGGGAGCGACGGCGTGATCGAGATCGGGCGGAGCAACGAGACGCCGCTGCGCATCTGGGGGCGCGGGCACAGCGGCTGGGAGCCGGTGGCGGTGGACGAGGGGCTGCACGGCTTCGACAGCGTCACGCGCGGCGTGCTCGACCTGGTGGACGCGCTCAAGACCGGCCGCGAGCCGGAGCTTGCGGGCCGCCGCGCCCTGCGGGCCACCGAGCTGATCTTCGCCACCTACGAGTCCAGCCGGCGGCGCGCCCGCGTCGACCTGCCGCTCGACATCAGCGACTCGCCGCTGCAGGCCATGATCGACGAGGCGGGCATCCAGCTCAGCTAGGGGGCGCTGGCCGCCTGCGAAGGTAGCGCCGCGTGTGCTAGAATAGGCGAAATCTTCCTGGCAGAGGTACCCATGTTCGATCCAACCCCATACCGGCAGCTGTTCCCGATCTGCGAGCGGCTGGCGTTCTTCAACCACGCCGGCATTTCGCCGCTCAACACGCGCGCCGCGGCGGCCATGCGCGCCTTCATCGAGACCAGCACGAGCGAGTCGTCCAACGACTACTTCCCGCAGGTGTTCCGCCAGCGCGCAGAGCTCTGCCAGAGCCTCGCTAACCTGATCAACGCCCGCTCGGCAGACGAGATCGTGCCGGTGCAGAACACCGCCTACGGCATCAACTGCGCCGCGCTCAGCCTGCCGCTCAGGCCCGGCGACAACGTGCTGGTGATCGACGGCGACTACCCGGCCAACATCTACCCCTGGATGAACCTGGCGCACCGCGGCGTGCTCACGAAGTTCGTGCCGCAGCACCAGGGCGGCGTCGACCTGGACCTGCTCGTGTCGCGGATCGACCCGCGCACGCGCGTGATCGCCGTCAGCACGGTGATGTTCGCCACCGGCTTCCGCAACCCGATCGAGGAGATCGGGAGGATCTGCAAGGAGCGCGGCATCTACTTCGTGGTGGACGGCATCCAGTCGCTGGGCGCCTTCCCGCTCGACGTGCAGGCGGCCGGGATCGACATCCTCTCGTGCGGCTCGCAGAAGTGGCTGCTCGGCCCGATCGGCGCCGGCTTCATGTACGTCCGCCAGGAGCTGCTGAGCGAGCTCGTCCCGGGCGCGTACGTCGGCACCTCGAGCGTGGTCGACGCGCAGAACTTCCTGGACTACAACTTCACGCTGCAGCCCAACGCCGGGCGCTTCGCGATCGGCAGCGACAACATCACCGGCTACATCGGCCTGGCGGAGAGCGTCGCGCTGATCCAGGAGGTCGGCCCGGCCACCATCGCCAGCCAGATCCTGTCGCTGGTGGACACGCTGATCGACGACCTGGGCGAGCGCGGCTACCGCTTCTCGGCCAGCACCGCCCCCGAGCACCGCTCGGGGATCGTGATCGTCGAGGTGGATGACCCGGCAGCGGCCACCGCGCGGCTGAAGGAGGCCGGCATCGTCGTGATCCCGCGTGGCAAGGGGATCCGCATCGCGCCGCACTTCTACAACACGCGCGAGGAGATCCTGCGGGTCGGCGAGGCGCTGGATCGGGCCTTGTAACCTTGGGAGCGGCAGAAGCGCCAGAGAGGCTGGCCGCAGTTGCGTCGCACCTCCTCGAACACTGCGAAGTGGCCGACAGGAGCAGTGAAGCATTGTGGCCCTCGGAGCCCACCGTGTCCGATACGGACGCCAATAATAATTCACAGACGCGCCTCGCCGTGCTGCTGGCGGAGCTCGAGGCGCTCCGCGCGACTTTCGCGGATATTACCGACGAGCTCGCGCTCCCCCGCCTGCTCGAGATCATCGTAGAGCGCGCCGCTCGCTCACTCAACGCCTCCGACGCGCACCTCATGCTGTTCGACGCCGACAGCCAGGAGCTGACGCTCGTCGCAACCTACAACACTCCCCGGGCGCCAGTCGGCATGCGCCAGCACATCAGCGTTGGGTTCCACGGCTTCATCGCGCGCACCCGCCAGCCGCTCGCGGTGCCCGACTACTTCAGTTGGGAGGGGCGCATCCGGGACGGCGACGGCACGCCGTACCCGGTGCTGGGCGTGCCGCTGCTGGCCGGCTCCGTGCTGGTCGGCACGCTCAGCATCGGCCGCCACGACGCGCGCGAGTTCACCGCCGAGGACGCGCGCCTGCTCGAGCTCTTCGCCCAGCAGACGACGGTCGCGATCCGCGGCGCCCGCCTGCTCGAGTCCGCCCGGCGGCGCGCCGAGGAGGCCGACACGCTGCGCCGCGCCAGCGCCGTCGTCGCCTCCACGCTGCACGTCGACGAGGCGATCGACCGCATCCTGGAGCAGCTCGCGCTGGTGGTGCCCTACGACAGCGCCTCGGTGCAGCTGCGCCACGACGACGTCTCGGAGGTCGTCGGCGGGCGCGGCTTCCCCGAGGGCCTGCAGATCATCGGCATGCGCTTCCCGCTCGACGGCGAGCACCCCACGCGCGATGTGTACGCGCGCCGCAGCCCGCTGCGGCTCGACGACGCGCAGGCGGCCTACCCGATCTTCTCCCAGCCGCCGCACGACCGCATCCGCTCCTGGCTCGGCGCGCCCCTGATCTTCCAGGATCGCATCATCGGCATGATCTCGCTGGACAGCACGCAGCCGCGGCGCTTCACCGCCGAGCACGAGCGCCTGCTCGCGGCGTTCGCCGTCCAGGTGGCGATCGCGCTCGAGAACGCGCGGCTCTACCAGGAGGCGGTGCGCGCCGCCGAGCGCACCCGCGTGCTGCACGAGGTCAGCCAGGCGATCGGCGCCTCGCTCAACCTGGAGCAGCTCTACACGACCATCCACCACGCCACGGAGCGCCTGATGCCCTGCCAGGCGTTCCTGATCGCGCTGCTGGACGAGGAGAATCAGGAGCTGGAGGACGTCTACCTGGTGGACCGGGACGGGCGCTGGCCGGGCGTGCGCTACTCGATCAAGCGCGGGATCTGCGGGTACGTGGTGCGGACGGGCCGCAACCTGTACATCGAGGACCTGAACGAGCAGATCATGCGCGAGCTGGACACGTGGTACTTCGGCCGCACCGAGCGGACGGTCCGCTCGGTGCTCGCGGTGCCGCTGCGGGCCGGCGAGCGCGTGACCGGCGTGATCGCCGTGCAAGCCTACGACCCGCACGCCTACACCGAGACCGATATCGAGGTCTTCGAGCAGCTGGCCGCCAACGCGGCGATCGCGCTCGAGAACGCGCGCCTGTTCGCCGAGACGCGCCGCCTGGCGATCACCGACTCGCTGCTCGGGGTGTACAACCGCCGCCACTTCTTCGAGCTGGCCCACGCCGAGATCGAGCGCGCCCGCCGCTACCACCACCCGCTCTCGGTGATCATGATCGACGTCGACGAGTTCAAGCGCATCAACGACACGCACGGCCACCTGGCGGGCGACCAGGTGCTGCGGGCGATGGCGGCGCGCTGCAAGGCCGAGCTGCGCACGGTGGACGTGCTCGGGCGCTACGGGGGCGAGGAGCTGGTGGTGCTGCTCCCCGAGACCGATATGACGGGCGCGGTCGAGGCCGCGGAGCGGCTGCGGGCGGCGATCGCGTCCGAGCCGATCGTTGTCGACGGAAGCGCGATCTCCGTCACCGCTAGCTTCGGGGTCGCGAGCTGGAGCGCGGATCAGGACACCCGGCTGGAGGATGTCCTCGACCGCGCCGACCGCGCGCTCTACGAGGCCAAGCGCTCCGGGCGCAACCGCGTCTGCGCGCTGTAGGCCGCGCTGCGCGCCTACAGGCGGGGCGGCGGCTCGATCGGCGTGTAGGGCATGAGGAAGAAGCCGCGCGCCCGCCGGACGTCATCCCGCGCGCCGCCCTGGCCATCCCCGACCCGCGCGACGCGCTGGCAGCGCAGCCCCACGGTCTTCGTCCCCCCTTCGTCCAGTACCCGCTCGCAGCGCACGACCACCTGCTCGTTCAGCGGGTAGTTCGGGTCGTACACGCGGATGTCGAACCCCTGGGGCGTCTCGCTGTACCCGTAGGCCAGCACCTGGTGGTTCTCCCACAGCGGCTCGTCGCGGCCGGAGTACACCAACCCGATCGGCGCGACCGGCGCGCCGGCGTCGAAGAGCTCGCGCAGCTGCTCGAACTCGGCCAGCGTGCGCTGCCAGGTGCCGAGCGGCCCGTCCTCGGACAGGCGCATCCAGCGCATGAAGCGCAGGATCGGCTCGCCGAGCGGGTGAAACGTGTCGATCTGGCGCCGGAAGAGGTAGCGGTACAGCGCCGTCCGCCGCCCCGGCACCTCAGTCTGCTGCGGCACCTGGCGCCCGGCGTACAGGAAGTCGGCCGCCGCCGCGCACATCCCGCCGCACAGGCCGAAGCTCTGCGTCACCTCCGGCAGGAACGGCAGGCTGGGGACGCTGAACGGCAGCGGGTAGCCGGGGAAGGAGTTGACGAAGCGGAAGCCGTGCTCCGAGACATTGAAGCGCCCGGCCGTCGCCGGCGGGTCGGGCAGCCGGTACTCGGACTGGCCCTCCACCAGCGCCTGCTGGTGGACCCGCTCCTGGCCGCGGTGGGTGTAGCGGAACTCCAGGTACGGCAGGTAGACGTCCAGCGGGTCGGCGAAGGACCGGGTGCGGCGCTCGAGCGTCCAGTCGGTGAGGCTGCGCGGCTCGACGGTGGTGATCGTGATCCGGTCGGCGGCGCGGGCGGGGTCGTAGGTCACGCTGAAGGCGCCGGCGGCGTCCGACACCCCTTCGACAAGGGTGAGGTCGTCGTCCTCGCCGCCCACGTCTCTGTCCAGAACCCGCACCCGGACGCCGGGCGCCGGCGCGCCGTTCGAGAAGAGGACGCGCGCGCTGAGCTGTTCGGCCATCGAAGCCTCCGTTGTGCTAGCTTGTCTGAATCCCTTACAGCTCGCTCCAGGCGAGGTGCGCCTCGTCCCCCCAGCGGAGGACGCCGCGCCAGGCGCCGGCGCTCACCGAGACGCGCTCGGCGTCGAGCGGCTCCAGCGCCACCTCCAGCGGCGCGTCGCGCCAGCCGAGGGTCACGCGGTAGCTCCGCCCCGGCGCGCGCCAGGCGAGCGGCAGGTTGGGGCGCAGCAGCAGGCCGTCTTCGGCGGGGGACAGGCCGACGAGGGTGTGCAGCAGCAGGTGGGTGGTGAAGGCGCCCCAGCCGTACCCCTCGCCGCCGCAGCGCCCGCTCGGCGGCCAGTACTCGCAGGCCACGCCCGGCAGCGTGCGCCCTGGCTCGGCCCGGCGCGCGTCCCAGAAGCTGTAGGCGCGCTCGACCACCGCCGCCGCCAACTCAGCCGCCCGCTCGTGCATGCCGGCCACCTGCGCCGCCTCGACCGCGGTCCAGACGAACATCGGCCAGACGAGGCTGCTCGCCTCCAGCGCCGCCACCGCCCCGCGCAGCGCCGCAGCGCGCTCCGGGCCCGCGAGCCCCAGGGCCAGCGGCGCGAGCAGCATCACGTCGTCCACATCAGTCGGCCGGCCCGCGCGCGTGTCGAAGTCGGCGTAGCGGCCACCGGCCGCCGGCTGCGCGCCGCCGTCCAGCCACAGCTGCTCGGTCCTGGCCTGGAACTCCTCGGCCAGGCGCTGCCAGCCCGCCACATCGCCCGCACGCCCGAGGGCGGCGAAGCGGGCCATGACCGCGCAGGCGTGGGCGAAGGCGGCCTGCAGGTCCACCGGGCGCACGTGGCGCACCGGGTGCCCGCCGCCGAGCGGCTGCTCGCCGAAGCGCGGCGAGTTGTCCTGGCCGGACTCCCAGCTGCACGCGTACACTAGCCAGCCGCCGGCGTCGCGCCGGTGCTCCAGCCACCAGCGCAGGTAGCGGTCCAGCGACGGGTAGATCTGCTCGAGCCAGGCGCGGTCCGGGCGCAGCCGGTAGAGCCATTCGAGCACCAGCCAGGGGTAGCCCCACTCCGGCGCGGTGCCGCACACCGTGCCGTCGGCCGCGACCATGTTGTAGCTGCCGTCCTCGCGCGAGCAGGGAACGTTCGGCTCGGGCGCGTCGAGGAACGTGCCGAGCATCAGCTCCTGGGCCAGGCGCGCGTCGGCGTAGGAGAGCAGCAGGGCGTCGATCGCGGCCTCGGCCAGCACCACACGCGGCGCCTGGATCTGCATCGCGTCCCAGATGTGCCGGTAGATGCCGGCCGGGGCCTTGACCATCATCCGCAGCGTCTCGAGGTCGTACACCAGGCCGCGCCGCCAGTGGCCGGGCCAGTCGCCAGCCAGGCGCGGCGCGCGCTCCCAGAACGCGTCGTCGGCGGCCAGCTTGCGGCGGCGCACGGCGGCCGCCTCCTCGCGCGCAGCCCGGAGGCGCTCCTGGGCCTGGCGCAGCGTGCGCCCGCGCGCCAGCACCACCTCCAGCTCGCCGGGCGGGGGCGAAAAGCCGAGCACGCCGTACAGCGCCACCGTCTCGCCCCGCGCGCCGATCGCCGTCACGAAGCCATCGGGCGGCAGGGGACTCGCGGCGCGCCCGGACCAGCCCGCCGCAGCGGCGAGGTCCGTCGTGACGCCCAGGTCCGTGGGCGGCGCTGAGGCCCACAGCGCGAAGGCATCGCCGTCCTCGAAGCCCTGGAGGACGAGCGCCCGGCCCCACCCGGCGCCCGGCTCGTCCTCCACCACCCGCCCGACCAGCCCTGACTCGCCCCACTCGCCGCCGGCAGCCAGCAGGCGCGTGTACTCGACGAGCAGCGCGAGGCGCTGCGCACCATCGGCGGCGATCGCGGCGTACAGCGCGTGCTCGCCCACCGCGAAGAACGTGGCGCGGCAGCTCGCCGGGCCGCGCGCCAGGTCGAAGCTCACGAGGTCCTTGGAGTGGTACGGGCTGATGGCGCGCTCGAAGTCGCCCAGCGCCCACGCGCCATCGAGCGCGACACAGAAGCCGGCGCGGTACGTCTCGCGGCGGCCGCCGTACAGCCCGGCGTGGGCGGGGAAGTGCCAGCGGAAGCCGGCCTCCCACGAGCGCAGCACGCCGCGCGGGCTCAGGTTGCGCGTGTGGGCGGGCGTATCGAGGTAGCCGTGGGGCGTGTACTCATCGGTCGGGAAGGGCATCGCGCACCCCTGTAGATACACCTGCGGGCCAGTATAGCACAGGGGCCGATGGTACAATAGTGACACGACTGTCGCGGTGGGGCGCGGGGGGGCGCTCCGCCCTCGCCCCGGTGGAGGGGTGGGGCGGCGAGGCCTCTCCCGAAAGTAGGGAAGGAAAGAGACGATGATCGACGCCAATCTGGCGGGCGAGCTCAAGCGCGCCGGGCTCGCCTGGCAGCCCGCCGAGCGCGACTGCTTCACCGTGCCGGACAGCCAGCTGGAGGGGCAGGTGTTCGTCGTCAGCCAGCTGACCACGCAGGTCGAGGTGCTGAAGGGGCGGCCGGCGCTGACGTTCCACGGCAGCAGCGAGTGGGCGCTGGACTACCTGTTCACCACCGACGCGGTGTGGCTGCCGAGCGAGACGCAGCTCCGCCAGGCGATCGAGCGGCTAAGCGGCGAGGGCGCGTCGCTGGTGCTCGAGCGCACCGCGACCGGCTATCGCTGCGGGGTGGCGAAGGACGGTCAGACGTGGGAGGGCACGGGCAGCGGCGCCGAGGAGGCCTACGCCCAGGCGCTTCTGGCGCTGCTCAGGAGCAGAAACGCCGAGGGATGAGCGCCTGCGGCGCCCATCCCTCGTAGCTCATCGCGATCCTACCAGCAGCGGTGCCCGCCGCAGATCGCGCGCAGGATGAAGAAGCCGACCAGCACCGGCCAGAACAGCTTGCCGCCGGTGAACAGCACCGCCATAATCCCGGCGAACACCAGCAGCGGCAGCACGCGGTCCGGCCGCGCCAGCAGCCCGCGCGCGAACAGCCCCACCAGGCCGATCGCCACCAGGACCATCGGGCCGAAGCGCGGCACCAGCAGGAACGCCAGCGCGGCGCCGATGATGAGGAACGGCACCGTGAGGTCGCCCCCCTGCTGCGCCGGGCTCCGCGGGGCCTGGGGCGCCGGGCGGTACACCGGCGCCGGAGAGAACGTCGGCGCCGGGGCCGCGGGGCGGGCCGCGACGCGCGGGCGGGGCAGAGGCTGCTCCAGGCGGCGGGTCGGGCCAGTGGCCGCCTCGACGATCGGCCGGCCACACTCAATACAGTAGACCGCGTCGGCAGGGCTCTGGCCGCCGCAGTGTGCGCAACGTTTCATATCGCTCATCTCTTCCCCCCCTCGCAGCGGGAAGGCACCGGGCCTCCCCCAACTCCGCCGCTGTGTCACTCTTCTGCCATTATGATACGCAGCCGGGCGCCCCGAGGTTGCACCGGGCCCGTGCCGCGCCCCCGAGGCTGGGGGCGCCCGAAGGGGCTATGGTATAATCGCGTGCCGATCGTCTCAGCGGAGCGCTTATGATTTTCACGCAGACCGAACTCAAGGATGCCTATATCATCGAGCCGAAGCGCATCGAGGATGAGCGCGGCGCCTTCGTGCAGGTGTGGGACGCGGCGGCGTTCGAGCGCCTCGGGCTGCCGACGCGCGTCGTGCTGATCAACGAGTCCTACAACCGCAGGCGCGGCACCCTGCGCGGCATGCACTTCCAGCGCGCGCCGTACGCGCAGGCCAAGCTCGTGCGCTGCATCCGCGGCGCCCTCCACGACGTGATCGTCGACCTGCGCCCGGACTCGCCGTCCTACCTGCGCTGGATCGGCGTCGACCTGACCGAGGAGAACGGGCGCATGCTGTACGTCCCGGAGGGGTTCGCCCACGGCTTCCAGACGCTGGTGGACGACACGCGCATCCAGTACCAGGTCTCCGAGGTCTACGCCCCGCAGGCCGAGGGCGGCTACCGCTACGACGACCCGGCGTTCGGCATCTCCTGGCCGCTCCCGGTGACCTCGATCTCCCAGAAGGACCTGTCCTGGCCCCCGTACGACGGCGCGCCCCCGGCCCACACGTGATATGGCGCGCGGCGCTGCGGCCTGCCGGCGGAGAGCCGCCGGTTTGCGGCGTACTATGCGGTGTGCTATAATCGCGCCTCGTTCAACGAGACACGTGAGCAGAAAGCCCCGTGGCCGGGACGAGCGCTGGCCAGCCCGTGGAGCCAGAGCTCGTCGCAGCCCGCCGCTGATATGGCAACCCTGATAACCGCTCGCCCTGGCAGCGTCGCGCGCAAGTTCAGCCCGCTGGCCTTGGCGCGCAACCTCTGGCAGCACCGCTACCTGATCCTCCAGTTCACCCGACGTGAGATCGAGGGGCGCTACCGCGGCTCCTTCCTCGGCCTGTTCTGGTCGCTCGCCCAGCCGCTGTTCATGCTGCTGGTGTACACGGTGGTATTCGGCCTGGTGTTCCGGGCGCGCTGGCCGCAGGCGCGCACCGACAGCCTGGCAGAGTTCGCGCTGATCGCCTTCTGCGGCCTCACCGCCTTCGGCCTGTTCAGCGAGTGCGTCGGCCGCGCCCCCGGCCTGATCGTCGGCGTGCCGAACTATGTCAAGAAGGTGGTCTTTCCGCTCGAGGTGCTCCCGGTGACGGTGCTCGGCGCGGCGCTGTTCCACATGCTGGTGAGCCTCGCGGTGATCGTGATCGCGCAGCTGGCGATCGCGCGCTTCATCCCCTGGACGATCGTGCTGCTGCCGGTGGCCGCCCTGCCGGCGGTGTTCCTCTGCCTGGGCGCGATGTGGTTCCTGGCGAGCCTGGGGGTGTTCGTGCGCGACATCGGGCAGGCGATCGGCATCCTGGTGCAGGCGCTGTTCTTCCTGACGCCGATCTTCTACTCGCTCGAGATGATCCCCGAGCCGGTGCGCACGCTGATCCGCTTCAACCCGATGGCGCCGGTGACCGAGAACTTCCGCCGCGTCATCCTGTGGGGCCAGCTGCCGAGCCACCCCGGGACGGCGCTCTGGATGCTGGCGACCGCCGCCTTCATGCTGCTGGGCTACGCCTGGTTCATGCAGACCAAGAAGGCCTTCGCGGACGTGCTATGAGCGGCGTGGACGCACAGCTTCAGCGGTGGTGCCGCGAGCGCCAGGTGGCCCTGTGCGTGCTGTTCGGCTCGCGGGCGACCGGCTGGGATGCGCAACATCATCGTCCGTATGTACGAAGAGATCGACTACGCCATCGTCCACCAGAGCATCGGCCCCGCGCTGCGCGACTTCGCGCAGTTCGTGGCGCTGGCCGAGGGGTGGGCCGGGGACGAGCATGATAGCTGAGGAGCCGGTGGCCATCACCGCGCAGGAGCCCACGCCGCAGCAGGCCGAGCTCGCCATCAGCGTGCGCGGCGTCGGCAAGATGTACCGCATCTACGACCGGCCGCAGGACCGGCTGAAGCAGATGCTGTTCTGGCGCTTCGGGCGGCACTATGGGCGCGAGTTCTGGGCGCTGCGCGACGTCTCGCTCGAGGTCAGGAAGGGCGAGACGGTCGGCATCATCGGGCGCAACGGCAGCGGCAAGAGCACGCTGCTGCAGATCATCGCCGGCACCCTGGCGCCCTCCGAGGGCGAGGTGCAGGTGAACGGGCGGGTCGCGGCGCTGCTGGAGCTCGGCAGCGGCTTCAACCCCGAGTTCACCGGCCGCGAGAACGTCTACCTGAACGGCGCGATCCTCGGCCTCAGCCGGGAGGAGATGGACGCGCGCTTCGACGAGATCGCCGCCTTCGCCGACATCGGCGAGTTCATCGACCAGCCGGTCAAGTTCTACTCGAGCGGCATGGTGGTGCGCCTGGCTTTCGCGGTGTCCGCGTGCATCGAGCCCGACATCCTGATCGTCGACGAGGCGCTGGCGGTGGGGGATATCTACTTCCAGCACAAGTGCATGCGCCGCATCAAGTCCCTCACCGACCGAGGCACGACGCTGCTGTTCGTGACACACACGATCGAGACGGTGAAGCGCTTCTGCAAGTACGGGCTGTGGCTGGAGAGCGGCGAGACGCGCTACTTCGGCGAGGCGGGCGTGGCGGCTGAGAAGTACCTGGCCTTCATGCGCATGCGCGAGATCGAGGATTGGCAGGTGAACGAGGTCTCGGCGGAGCCGCTTGTTGACGAGACAGACCCGTCGGGCGCTCCGCAGCTCGTTCACGTAGCACATACGATAGATCTCGCTGATGAGCGGCTGTTTCTTCAAGGCGCGTGGCGCTGGGCTTCGGTAACCGAGGCCAAGCTCCCGGTGCGGGTGACGAGCGATCCTTCGGCGTGCGCTGGCTTCCGCTGCACAGGGACGCAGATCCAGCTGCGATTTCTGCGCGGGCCACACACACGGAACGTGCGTGTTACGGTGGACGGATGCGACCGAGTCGTTCAGCTGTCTAGCCCGGGTGAGCACTCCATCGCTACGGTGCAGCTCGATGTGGCGCCAGGAGATCACACCGTCCTTATTCGCAGCGACGATACGACGCCAGGCAGCGCCGACCAGCTGTACTGGCTTGGGGGCCACGTGGAGAATCCGGCCCCGCTCGTATTCCAACGTGATAAGGCGTTTGGGCTGGATACGGGCGCCGTTGAGCGCTACGGCACGCAAAAGGGCCACCTCACGGCAGTACAGCTGCTGGACTATGTCAGCAACGAGCCGGTCCGCGATCTGCACTATGGGCAAAGAGTCCGGCTGCGAATCCACGCCGAGCGCACAGCGCCTGCAGGACCACGGCTAGAGTTCTCGTTCATCGTGCGTGACCGCAACCGTATCGATTTATTCGGCACGACGACGGTCGACGAGGGGATCATTCTGGATAACCGCGCGACACAGTTCGTCGTCGAGTTTGCCTTTGATGTGCGGCTCGGGCCAGGCTCATACTCGATCTTGGTGGCGTTCGTTGAGTGTTCCGCAGATTTACAGCAGCGTGTTCCACTCGATCAGGTGGACATGGCCTGTGTATTCACTGTCGGGTTTAATCCACAGCGGCCGGTGTGGTACGTGTATTATGAGCCGGTTGAGGCCCGCGCTTCTGTGTTTCTGCCCGAGATACCAGATGATCCCCGCGCCGAGGTAGCGAAGAAGCCGCTCGAATATCCTGGTTAAGAGCGGCTCGTACGTCTGGTCTGTCATCTGAGGTGATAAATGCCTCACTATGACCCTCGTATTGAAGAGCTACGCGCGCTTGGCGCGCAGATCGGCCACAATGTCTACTTTGGCCCAGATGTGTATATTGAGCGCGATTTTGCCCCGCTGCTGACGATCGAGGATGATGTCGTGCTGGCGCGCGGCGTCTGTGTTCTGCTGCACGACTCATCGCTCAACAATGTCGCCGGTGAGGCGCTGAAGTTCGGCACTGTGACGCTGCGCCGCAGATGCTACATTGGCGCAAACACAACAATTTTATGCGGCGTCGAGGTTGGTGAGGAGGCAATCGTAGGGGCATGCTCACTGGTGACGGCGAGTGTGCCTGGCGGAACCGTCGCCTTCGGCCAACCCGCGAGGAACGTCGGCACCGTGCAAGAGCTCATCGAGAAGCATCGCCGCATGCGCGAAGAGGGCGATCGGTTCTACTATCTCGATCTGCCGCCCTGGCGAGAACGTATCAACGACCCTGACGCCGACCACTCGGGCGAAGAGATTCGCGCATTTCTTCGCCGCTCGCTTGAACAGAAGCAACCCTAGCGCTCCGCGGTCGGGCCGGCCGCCGCCTCACAGGGAGGGCGAGGCCGCCGCGTACATCGTGTGAATAATTCGGGGACGTACTGACTATGAGCACACCGCAGCCCTCTCAGCCCCTTGTCAGTTCGAGCTTGGCTCCGGAGGAGCTCGATGCGCTGCTCCGGCGCATCGATGAGAATCTCGAGCTGCGCTCCGTACTCCGCTCGAACACGACTGCGACAAACCCGACGGTGGCTCCCCCCGCGCTGCCCGACCTCACCCCGCGCTTCGGCCAGCTGGAGCTCCTACGCCGGCTGGGCGAGCTGCTGTATGTGCACACCGGCAGCCTCCTGCCGGACCTCGGGCGCCGCTTCCTCAACCTCCCGATCAAGATCTTCGCACGAAAGCAGATCTTCTACAACCGTGAGCTCAACAGCATGCTCACGGCGCTCCTGGAGCATCTTGCGGCGCTGAACGAGCACGCTGTGTACACGGCGACACAAGCATCAAGAAACACCGAAGTGCTGACACACCTGCAGACTGAAAAGCAGGAGCTTGTTCAGTCCCAGGTCGCTGCACTCCAAGCCCGGATCGATGAGCTTCAGGAGGCTCAACAGCAACTTGCCTCCGAGCTCTCAAGGATCGACGCAGAGCGCCAGTCGCAGGCAAAGGCCATCGAGCAGCTCACCAACAGCCTGACTTCACACGAGCGCTGGCTGCAACAGCTGACGACCGACGCCGAGGGCTCCCGCGAGTGGCTGGCGCAGATAGCCAAGATACAGCAGGGGCACAGCGAGTGGACAGAGCTGCTCCAGCGCAAGCTCACGATGCTCGCGGTAGACATGCGCGAGCGGCTCTCCGGCTCCGCCATCGGGCTGGACACGATCCCCGAGCCGCGCATCGTCGACCCTGAGCGCTACGCGCAGCTGCTGGCCGAGATGCAGGGCAAGGTGCGGGTCAATCTCGGCTGTGGCGAGAAGCCGCTGCCTGGCTATATCAACATCGATGTCCGCGAAGTGCCCGAGGTTGTGGATGTCGTCGCAGACGTGCGCAAGCTGCCTTTCGAGCCAGGCTCGCTCGCGGAGATCGCCTCCGCTCATCTGATCGAGCACTTCCGCGAACATCAGATGAGGGCTATCATCCTCCCCTACTGGCGCAGCCTGCTCACCGAAGATGGCGTGCTGCGGGTTATCTGCCCCAACTGGGCGGCGATGTTGAAGCGGTTCCACGACGGGCGCATGACGCTCGCAGACTTCAAACTGCTCACCTTCGGCGGGCAGGACTACGAGGGCGACGATCATTTCGCGATGTACACGCCAGAGACGCTGTCCGCCCTGCTGCAAGAGGCTGGCTTTTCTCGCGTCGAAGTGCTCGAAGAGGAGCGAATGAACGGGATATGCCCCGAGATGGAAGTACTAGCATACCGTTAAATGCGTATTTGTCTCATAAGCCAGAGCTATCCGCCCGCGAATACTGAGGGGATCGCCCGGCAACGTCACACTCTTGCAACAGCGCTCGCACGCATGGGCCACGATGTCCACGTCGTGACACTTGGCCCGAAGCTGTATTCCTGGGAAGAGGGCGGGGTCCATATCCATGCGGTGCCTGCGCAGACGACGAACCACTACTGGCAGGATCACCCCGCTCTCGACTCGCTGCTGACACAGAGCCAGGCTCTCTACGAGGGGCTGCTGCACGCTCAGGGAGGCCAGCCGTTCGATATCGTCGACGTGCCGCTCTGGGCCGCCCAAGGCTTCGTTACCGCTCAGCGATACGCGCCGACGATCGTCTGGCTACAGACGACCCTGGTGCAACTGGCGGCGATCAACAACCGCCCACTTTCACGCGACGAACGCGCGCTCATCGCGCTGGAGCGCGAGTGTCTCGCTCGCAGCGCAGGCATCCTGTCCGACTCGCGCGCCGCGCTCGAGGCCGTGCTGCGCGACTACCAGCCGCCGGCGAAGATTCCCACCGGGATCGCGCATCTCGGGCTGCCAACCCGGCCGCTGCCGGTTCGCAAGCCAAAGCCGTGGGTCGAGGCGCTCGTCGTCGGGAGGCTCGAGCGCCGGAAGGGCACCCCGCTCCTGTTCGAGCTGCTGCCGGATCTCCTGCGCCGCCACAGCAACCTGCGGGTTCGGTTCGTCGGGCCCGACAACAGCGAGCAGGACGGCTGGCGGCGCAAGACCAAGCAAGACTACCCTTCGTACTTCCGCAAGCAGCACCCCGAGCTAGCGGAGCGCGTCTCCTTCGAAGGCTACGTGAGCGAAGAGCGGCTCGCACAGTGCTATGCCGAGGCCGATGTGCTCATCGCGCCATCGGTGTACGAGTCGTTTGGGCTGGTGTATCTGGAGGCCATGCGCGCGGCGCTGCCGGTTGCAACCTTTGCAAGCGGTGGAGCCAACGAGATCTTTACAGCCGGCGAGGAGCACGGCGCGCTGCTGGTAGCGCCAGGCGATAAGGCGTCGATGACCGGCGCGGTAGATCGCCTGGTCAGCTCACCCGAGCTGCGTGAGCGTCTGGGGGTGCGCGGCCGAGCGCGATTCGAGGCGGCGTTCACAGACACCGCGATGGCCGAGGCGACGCTGGCCTTCTACGAACAGATACAGGCAGCTCGCCAAAGCCACCGATGTGCTAAGGTTGTCTACCAAGTGATGGAGGCGCTCGACATCGGCGATGCGGTCAGCGACATCACCCGCAGCCATGTCCGCACGATGGCCAGACTTGGCCAGCCGAGCGAGATCCTCGCCCGTTACGCCCACGAGAGCGTTCGCCACGAGGTAGCGCCTCTATGGCGTGCTGCATATACACAGCAGTGCGGTTTGATCTTCCACTACTGGAACTACAACGGCGCCGCATGGCTGCTTCAGGCCGTATCTGGTCCTAAGGCCATCTACTATCACAATATTACGCCTCCGGAATTCTTCCCCCGGGGATCACACGCCTACAATCAGTCGTCTGCGGGTTACGCGCAGCTAAAAGAGATCACCGGTTACTTCGACCTCATCATTGGCGACTCGCGCTACAACATCACGGAGCTGTCGAAATTCCTTGAGTCTCCGCGGCCATCGCTGACGATCTATCCGGTCGTAGATCGGCAGACAATTCAGGCCGCGCCGGTCGACACAGAGCTCGTCGCAGCGCTGCGTGCGAGAGGCGAGGTCAACATCGTCTTCGTTGGCCGCGTGGCACCGAACAAGCGCCACGACCGGCTCATGGAGCTGTTCGACTACTACTACCGGGAGATCAATCGCCGCGCCCACCTATGGCTGGTCGGGAACGATCAGGGCCACCCCGAGTATCGTTACCGGCTGGAGCAGCTGCGCGGCTCCCTCGCGTCCGGCGAGCGCATCCACTTTACCGGCAAGGTGGCGGCTGCGCAGATGTACGCGTACTACCGGGCGGCGGATGTCTTCGTCTGCGCCTCGGACCACGAAGGGTTCTGCGTTCCGATCGCAGAGGCAATGGCGCTCGATGTACCGGTGCTGGCATATGCCGCCGCCGCGGTGCCCGAGACGATGGGCGGCGCGGGGCTGCTGGTCCACGAGTGGGATGTGCCGCGTGTGGC
>CALJIC010000336.1 GCA_937974195.1 uncultured Roseiflexaceae bacterium
GCCTGCCGCAGGCGTCCAGCAGCGTGTCGGCGGCGACACCACAACCCTTCTCATCGTCGTGCCGGAGGTGACCAGATGAGCCCACTCAACGGGAAGGGGAGCGGACTGGCGCCCTCGTCGCTGGCCTCGGCGCGGGCGATGATCGAGGAGTCCGTGCTGGCCCGCTGGCAGCTCTGGCACACCTGGCTGACGCTGAGTGCTGAGCGGCTGGAGCTTCAGGAGCAGCAGAGCGGCGAGGACGCTGCGTTCGATCTCGACGAGGCCCACGGCGTCGCGCGCCTCCGCGAGATCGAGGCGCAGCTTGCCGCCATCCCATCGGCAGCGCGGGCCGAGTTCCAGTCGGTCTACGACATCAAGCGCGCCGAGGTCGCCGACAGACTGGAGCGCGCGCCGCAGGCAACACGGGGGCGCACGGGCGGCGTGGACGTGTTCGAGATCGAGCGCATCGCCTACCGCGAGCTGATCGCCACCTGCCAGGGCGACCCCGCGCAGGGCAAGCGCGGCGAGGTGCCGCTCGATGGCGAGTGGTACGAGGTCGACACGCGGGCGCTGAGGCAGGTGCCGGGTGCGGAGCGCTTCGCGCTCGGGCGGCCCTCCCGCCGCACGAACTGGACGAACGTCGCGGTCGCCCTCGGCCTCGTCGCCCTCGTCGGCCTGTTCATCGCCATCCAGCCTCGCCAGGGCCGGGCGGCGACTGCGGAGGCGTCCGGCCCGGCGGTGATGGTTGAGAACGTGGCCGTCACGCCCTGGCGCCCCGTTGCCCTGGCATTTGTCGAGCCGGCGTTGGTCGAGGGTGATGCGCCGGTCGAGATCCCCATCGCCACCGCTGCCCACGGCACCTGGCCCGCCCTACCACCGAGCGAGGGCGCCGCCTGGCGCGAAGGGACAGTCTGGCCGATTGAGCTCTGCCTGCCGAGAGACATGCTTCGCCCCGACGCGGTGGGGCTTCGACTCCTGAGCGCGGGGGACGCCCCCGCGAGGGACTACCGGCTCAGCTCATCGCCTGGCGGCCCCGGCCCCTCCTCGCTCATCCTGCGCGACTGCGGCGGCGATCAGAGTCTCACGCGCTACGGAGTGGTCGAGGCAGCTGCCCCGCTGCCAGCCGCGGTCCCAGGCGAGACACTCAGCCTCCCCGGAGGCCCCGCCATCACTCTCGAGTCGTTCCAGGTCGTCGGCCCCTCGCAGGACGACCTGCTGCCGACCGGGCGCGTGCGGGTGCAGGTGGTAGCGACGGGCGACGGCGTCAGGGACTGGTCGGCACTCCGTCCCACGCTGCTCCTCGCGTCCGGCGAGGCGGCGGCCCTGAGCGCGTCGCCCGAGAGCGGCGACGACGGTCGCACCGTGCTCACCTATCTGGTGGGCGGCTTCGAGACGCCGCTCTCAGTGGCGTGGCAGGTGAGCGACCTGGCGACCGGCCGGATGGCACGCTGGCGCTCGACCCTGCCGCCTCCACCCACCCGCCTGACCTATCTCGACGAGGTGCTGCAGGTCGGCGACCTTGAGGCCAACCTCATTCAGCCAGGACAGGTTCGCCTGACCGTCCCGCTGCACAACCGGGGTGCCCGTCCGCTCACCATCCGCTACGACGACATATCCGTGCGGCAGGGGTCTGAGCCTGTGAGCGTGCCGGCGTTTGGCCAGGAGGCCGGCACCGTCGCCGCCGGGGCGAGCACTGAGCTGACCCTGGACATTGTGCCCCCGAGGCCGGACGCCCCGGTGCTCGTCACCGTCGGCCGCTCCGTGTTTGAGGTCCAGTTAGCTGAGTGGAGGTGAAATCCCAGCCACAGCCCTGATAGCTGCCACAGCGCAGCTCGTCGCCGCTGCCGCGGCATGTCCGCCACCGTCGCATTGAACCACAGCATCCCAAAGGACAGATTCTATGCTCACCACGATTCAGCACTACTTCGTCGTCGGGCTCGTGCTCGCCCAGGGGGAGATCGACTTCAACGCGATCCTGACGAACATCACCACGAAGCTGGCACCCCTCACCACCGCCGGCTTCGCCCTCGGCATCGTGCTCACGTGCCTCGGCACTATCTTCGCGCCCGTGCTGCCCGAGCAGGCCCAGGCCAACAAGGGCTGGTTCCTGCGGGCTGGCCTCGCCGTCGTGCTCATCAGCGTCGCGCTGCCGCTGGCGAGCTTTGTCTCTGGCCTCGGCACGGTTGGGAATTAGGCGTGTCGCGGCGTGGGGGTGAGAGCGCCCCCACCGCCGCCGACGCCTGGAGACAGCGATGCCGTACCAGACGATTGAGCAGTTGGGCAACCGGGGCTACGAGAAGATTTCACAGTTCCTGACGGTGCAGAACCTCTTCGGCATTGCGGCCTGCGTACTTCCGGGGCTGGCGATCATCGAGGCGGTGAGCAGCCTGGTCATGCGAGCGATCATCCTGATCCTGCTCGCCGCCCTCGGCTACCTGCTGACCACCGAGATGGATGGGATGGCGCCCTACCAGCGGCTCCTCTGGCGCCTGCGTGGCTTCAGCCGCGCCATCCTGCGCGGGCGCACGCTCGCGCCGGAGGACCTGCCTGGCACGGCGATCCAGAGCCATGTCCCGATCGACTGGTCGGGCTCGCTCGTGCGCCGCAAGGCGGCCCCATCAGCCGCCACCGCTGAGCCGGCGTATGCGGGGGCCAGATCGCAGACCGCCGCTGCTGGGGCGAGTGCCATTGCTCAGGCCGTCCCCAGCACCATCACCTTCGCCGACCACCCCGCGGGCGACTGAGCCCAGGAGCCATTTGCTATGCTGCTGTTCGAGCTTGACGCCTTCCCCATCGAGCAACTCCCCGACGTGGAGGCGTTCGAGCGACGGGTGGGCGGGTGGATCGCCGGGCGCACCTACCCGGTGCGGCTCCTCGCCTTTTCAAGGCCGTTCGACATGGGCCCGCCGGCGGAGCGCCTGCGCTCGCGGAGGCACGCGCTCGGCGACCTGCGCGACCTCCGGGCGGCTATGATGCCCACCCTCTACCGGCTCCTCCACGGCGATCGAGCCGCGCTGGCGACCCTCCCGGCGCTCGCCGCCGGCCTGGCCGGGCAGGGCCGGGCCGCCCTCGAGCGGTTGTGCATGGCCCTGCTGCCGTCGATCGTCATCGACCCCGAGTCGACGACGGAGGCTGAGTGGCTGCTGTTCGGCGAGCTCCTTGAGCAGCGCACCTGGACGCTGCCGTTCCTGCGCGACCTGGAGCTGTTCTACGCCGACCTCGCTGAGCGCCATCTGCGTAGCGCCACCTACGTCCTGGTCGTCTGGCCGCCCGACGAGGTGCAGGCGCTGGAGGTGCTGACCAGCCTGCGCGCGGCGAGCGGCCGCGAGGTGCGGCAGATCGAGCAGCTGCCGCCCGTGCTGCGCGCGGCGGTGACGGTGGACGAGGGGCAGGCGATCCTCCGCCCGCAGGAGGCCGGGCAGCCCTACCTGAGCGTCCTACGCTCCTACGACATCACTGGGGAGATCGACGCGGGCCTGCTCCACGGCCTGATGGGCCTGCCGTTCGATGTGACCATCGCCGTGGACGTCGAGACGCTCCCGCTGGCGAAGGCGCGGCGCCTCGCCGAGTTCGCCTACCAGGCGGCCCGGGCAGCGACGGCCGACGCCCGCATCAAGGACGTGCGCAGCGAGGACAAGCAGCAGGATGCGGAGCGCGTGATGCGGGAGCTGCGCACCCAGGGCTTCCACGCCGTGCAGGTCTCGGTGCTCGTCTCTGGCGAGAGCGAGGAGGAGCTGCGGCAGCGCCGCGCCGCCGTGCGCGACCTCCTCGGCAGCACCGTCCGACTCGAGGCGGTGCGGGGGTCGCAGGCAGAGCTGCTCAAGCTCTTCTCGACGACACCGGCGGCGCATATCGACGGGGCCTGGGCGCGCTCGACGATGCTCTCCCACGGTGTTGGCTGCCTCTTCGGGCTGCTCGGCTACTATCGGGCCACCTCGACCGAGGGGCCGCTCTGGGGCACCGACGCCTTCCGGCTCGCCCCGCTGTTCTACAACACCTTCCAGGGCGGGAGGGCCGGGCACATGGTGGTGCTCGGGCAGACGGGGAGCGGCAAGACCTACTTCCTGAACGTGATGACGCTGCGCATCGCTGCGGCCCTCGGCTGGCGCGTGATCTGGATCGACTCGAACGAGAACGGCCCTCGGCTGGAGCGAGCCTGCAAGGACGGGCTGCGCCGCCACGAGGTGGGGCTGTCCAGCACCCTCAATCTCCTCGATCCCGTCTACGGCCCAACGGACGGCGCGCACTGGCGCCTCAGCCAGGCACAGTACGTCACCTCGGCCCTGGCGCTGCTGATGGGCACCCCGGTGCTGGAGGGCGGAGAGGCCGCGTCGCTCATGCCCCGTGTGTTCAGCGCGGAGGAGCGGGGGTATCTCGAGCGGGCGCTGCTGGCCCTCTACCAGGAGATGCCCGTTGACCCATCCCCGGACGAGGTGCCCATCCTCACCGACCTGATACTGACGCTTGAGGCCCTGGGCGAGCCCATAGCAGCGGCCCTCGCGCGGACGCTGCGGGTGCTGCTGTTCGGCTCCGAGACCCGCACGGACACGCAGACCGTCCGGGGGGCCTGCTTCAACGGGCGCACGACGGTGAGCTGGGAGCTCGCCGGCGACATCGTCTTCTTCGACCTGACCCAGAGCGACGCCACCGGCAAGGAGCTGCTGCCCTTCTTCTACGCGGAGATCATCGGCTTCGTCTACCGCTATATGAGAGACGGAGCCCGCGACCGGCGCCGGCCGACGCTGCTGATCGTCGACGAGTTCGGGCTCGCAAGCAAGATCGAGGCGGTGGGCCAGCTCGCCGCGACCATCACCAAGGTCGCCAGGAAGTACCGCCTGGCCCTGGTCTGCGCCGACCAGAACCCCCACACCTTCCTGACCAGGGAGTTCGGGCGCACGATCCTCGACAACTCGCCGGCCAAGATCCTGTTCCATATGGACGACAAGCCGACACGGGAGATCGGGGAGGCGCTGCCGATCTTGACAGCCGGCCACCTCCAGTTCATCCGCGAGGCTGACCAGGGCTTCTGTGTCGCCGTCTTCGGGAACACCGTCACCTCGATGGCGGTGGAGTCGACCAACCAGGAGCGCGCGCTCCTGAGCGGTTCGTGAGCAGCAGCAGCACTATGCCATCCACCTGGACACTCCTGCGTATCGGCGAGACGACGGCTCACGACCCTGACCTGGGCGCGCTCGTCGCCGGTCTCCGCAACCACCTGGCCCACGACGGCCTCGCCTCCTGCCTTGTGCAGATCGGGGCGGCGCAGCGCGCCTACGTGGCGCTCCAGGGCTGTCCCCGGTGCGCGACGGGGCGCTGCTCCGTGGGCTGCCGGGTGGAGCTGCTGCGCCGGACCCTGCGCGCGGCCCTCGGCGAGCAGGTCACCCTCACGCTAGTGAAGCGCGGGCTTGACCCCCTCGGCTACCGGCGGATGCTCTGGGCCTGGCCGATGTCGCCATCCGCTCAGCCGTTGAGCGGGGAGCTCCTGGCGGGCTGGCCGCGGGCGCGGATGGCGGTCCACTGGCGCAGGGGAGGGGCGCGCCGGCAGGTCAGCGCCCTGGTCTGCCTGGGCGGGACGGACGGGCCGGATATGGTGGCGAGGCTCCGCGCGCATGGGTGGGCCTCGCTCGAGGCGCCGGCCGTCGCCCACCGCTGGCTCGTCAACCCGTTTGGGCCTGCGGCACAGTGGTGCGGCGCCGCCGTGGCAGGCGAGCCCTGGCTGCTGCTGCCTGCCCGCGAGCCCGACGGCGCGACCTTGAGTGCTGAGGCCTCAGCCAGCGGCGAGCCGGCAGAGGCGCCTGAGGAGGCCCGCTGATGCCGGCCCACACTCCGGGGGGAGTTCAGACCCTCGCGACGCTTAGGGAGATGCCGGTCCCGAACCCCATGCTTCCGGTTCTCTGGCTGCGCGCCGCGGCGATCGCCTTCGCGATCCTCGCCGCCCTCCAGGGGTGGCTGCGGCCCGCGGTGGAGGCGTGGGGGCAGGCCGCGGCCACGGCGGTTCTGGAGCAGCCCGGGGCCTCCCTTGCGCCCAACCAGCCGCTGCGTGTCTGCGCCGCCCTCATCGAGCAGCTCTACCTCCCCGCCACCCAGCTGTGGCTGCGCCGCGTCGCCGTTGGCATCCTGGGCCTGCTGCTGGTGGAGGCCGCCCATCGTCTGCTGCTCCTCACTGGCGCGTTCCTGGTACCGGCCCGGCACCACACTCGCTTCTACCGCGTGCGCGTCCTCACACCCAACAACCGCAAGGGCTTCCCCAAGAGCAGCCCGGCGGAGCAGATGCAGGCCCTGGCGACCGCGCTTCGGGTGCTGCGCGGGACGGCCGTCACGCTCACCCTGACGCGCACGCCCAACATGCCCGCCACCTGCGGCCTGCAGATCAGCACGCCGGCCGCGCCCCGTCGCTCGGGACAGCAGCCCCCCTGGGCTCGCTGGCTCAGGCGCAGGGGTGTCGCCGCCCAGGGCGCTGACGACCAGGCCGGCGCCGTCGTCCGGCGGCGCCCTGGAGTGGCTCGCACGGGAGGCCGGCAGCCGCTCCGACCCGTGGAGGCGCAGATGCGGACAACCGTGGATCGCTCCGAGCAGCGGCTGCGCGAGGCGCTCCGGGTGATCACGAGTGTTTTGAAGCGGTTCGACGAGACAGTGCTGCTCGACCAGATGCCCGACCCGCTCGCCGAGGCGCTCCAGGAGGGTGCTTACCTGCTCAGCGCCGAGTTTGCGCTGCGCCGCCCCGCCCACTGGCCGCTGCGGCAGAGCGACAGGCTGGAGAGCGACCTGATGCGCTCGCTCGCCCAGAGCCTCGCCGCGTCTAGCGGTGTCCTCCTGCAGGAGGTGCAGATCGCCGTCGCGCCCGTGCGCCTTGTCGCCGCGATGCGTTGGTACGGGCAGGGGCGACGGGCCGCCCAGCGCATCAGGAAGCAGGTTGGCCCCATCGGTACTGACGACCAGAAGGCCGTCAGCGCGAAGGTCGCGGACACCCACCTGTGGGCGACCGTGCGTGTGGTCGTTGTGGTGGCCTCGGCGCAGGAGCTCCCCCTCGGCCGCGAGTCGCTGCGCGTGGTCGAGTCGGCCCTCCACAGCCTGGACGGGCTGTACCAGGGCCCGAGCCATATCACGGTGGAGCAGGGGCTCGTTGCTGTGACCGGCCTGGGTGGGGGCGAGTACCCCGCAGCCCTCCTCCGCGGCGAGCCGCCGCAGCCCCCAGCCATGCTCACGCTCGCCCTGCGGTGGCTGACACCGGCGGTAGCCATGTTAGTCGCCGCGGCGCTGCTCACCTGGCAGGTCGGTCTCTGGCGTACCTGGCACGATCTCCCCACCTGGGCCATCGGAGGTGGCACGGGTCTCCTGTCCATCAACTACGGACTGGCAGGTGCTATCGGCTGCTGGGCTGCGGTCGCCCTACGACCGTGGTTCGCCCGGTGGCGGGCAGCCCGCCCCGCGCCGAGGCTGGAGCCGTACCTGCTGATCGGGCCGGGCCTCACCTGGCGACCCCCGGCGCTGCTCGGGGCTAAGGAGCTGGCCTCTCTATGGCACCTCTCCGACGACCAGACGACGACCGAGGTGGCAACCCTACCGAACCGATTTCTGCCCGCCCCTGAGAGCGCCTTCGTGCCCCACGGGGCGACTGACTGGGTCGTGCTGGGGAGCTCCTACGACAGCGGCGGGGCGCTACGGCCGGTCGGGCTTCCGCTGAAGGCGCTCCACCAGATGATGCACGTCACCGCCGGCATGGGCGCCGGCAAGTCGCAGGCGGCGGCTGCTATGTGCCACCAGCTGATCCCCCACGGCTTCATCATTCTGGACGGCAAGGGTGACGACGAGGGCGGCGGCCTGGCGGCCGTGGTGCGCCGTTACATCCCGCCCGATGAGGAGCACCGGCTCGTCTACCTGGACGTGCTCGACACGGCGTTCCCAGTGAGCCTGAACCCGATCTACCACATGATGATGGCGATGGAGGCGGCGAGGTCGAAGGCCGAGCGCGACCGCTGGTTCAACGAGGCCCTAGGCATGCTGCTCGGGCTGTTTCAGCGGCTCGACCCGTCGCGCTGGCGCGAGTCGCCCGGCATGCAGCAGTACGCCCTGATGGGCTGCCACCTCGTGCTACGCACCGGCTCCTCGCGGCCGGGCGAGATCCCCACGATGGCGAAGGTCAAGCGCGCCCTTGAGGACGAGGGCTTCCGCCTGGCGCTGCTGGAGCAGTACCCCTTCAAGTACGACGACATCTACCGCTTCTGGACCGAGCGCGAGCCGGAGATGGCCGAGTCGCAGCGCACCAGCCTCTCGGCCCTGCTGCGCCGGCTCGACCTCTTCCTCACCAACCCGCTCACCCGCGCGATGCTCTCCGTGGAGCGGCCGAGCGTTGACCTGCGCGCGGCGATGGACGAGGGCGGGATCGTGCTCATCCCGATGCCCCACCGCACGCTCGGCGACCTGGCCCCCCTCGTCGGTATGCTCATCGTGCAGTCCATCGTGGCGGCGGCCTACGCTCGCAAGGGCGACGCGCTGTCCCGTGTGACGGCGCCCGTCTTTGTCGATGAGGTCCAGGTCTTCATCGTTGACGAGCAGTCGCCCGACCTTGAGCAGGCGTTCACGCAGCTGCGGGGGTTCGCCGTCCCGCTGATCGTGCTCCACCAGACGATGAAGCAGCTCGGCGCGCTGGAGGAGACCTTCCGCATCAACGCGGCCAACCGGCTCATCCTCCGCACCGGCGAGCCGGACGCATCGGTGTACGCCAAGATGTACGCGCAGAGCGGGCTGCGCCCCGAGGACATCCTGGCGATGCAGGCCCTCACCCACCAATACGCCGTGACCCTCGGCCCCAGCCGCGAGCAGCTCGTCTTCAGCCTGATCCCCAGCCCCTGGCCGGCGCCGCCCGCGCGCGAGGTGGGCCTGCACCTGGGGCCGCGCGACTGGCAGGAGCAGACGCCCCCTGCTGACGTTGCCTGGAGCGAGGGGGAGCGGACGTGGTACGCCGCCATCGACCGGCTGCTGGCCCACATCATCTACCAGGAGTTCACTCCGGCCGACTTCACGCGCATCGTCGGCCAGCTCGCCAAGATGCCCGCCCCGATGTGGGACACGCTGCTTGAGCGGTGGGAGCGCGTGCGCGCCCACCACCGGGCCTACCTGCTGGACCACCCGGCGGTGATACCGGAGCAGATTCAGCGTCAGACCTGGCTCACGCGGCTCACCGCCAGCCGGAGCTTCATCGTCGAGGAGGCGCTGGTGCTGCGGCAGGAGCTGCGG
>CALJIC010000337.1 GCA_937974195.1 uncultured Roseiflexaceae bacterium
CCCGACGAGCTCGAGTGGCGTGAGGGCACGTGGCCGAACCTCCGCTACGCGCATGCGCAGAACCGGCAGTTCGTGATCGTCAACCGCGGGCCGGACGAGAGGGGGTTCACCGTATGCGAGACGTGCGGAGCGGCCTGGCCGGCCTCCAGCGCGCCGCGGGACGGGGACCACGAGCGCCCATACCCCACGCCGCCGCGCTTCGGGTGGTCGCGGTGCCGCGGGCCGCTCCACAGCGCGCCGCTCTACCTCGGGACCACCTTCCGCAGCGACCTGCTGCTCCTGCGAGGCACGCTGCAGAAGCCGATCGCCTACGCGCCCGGCCAGCCGTGGCTGCGCGACGCGCTGCGGACGACCGCGGAGGCGCTGGCGCTGGCGGCCAGCCGGGTGCTGGACGTCGACCCCGCCGAGCTGAGCGCCAGCCACCGCCTTCTCCCCGTCGACGGCGGCGACGCGGGCTTCGACCTGTACCTGTTCGACACCGCATCCGGCGGGGCGGGCTACGCCGCCGAGGCGGGCGCCGAGATCGCGTCGATCCTCCAGACCGCGCTCGAGCTGGTGGAGGGGTGCCCGCGGCAGTGCGAGCGCTCCTGCACGCGCTGCCTGCGCCACTACGGCAACCGCTTCTGGCACGCCTCCCTCGACCGGCGGCTCGCCGCCCAGGTGCTGCGCCACCTGATGTACGGCGAGGTCCCGGCGGCCGCGTCGCCGGATGAGCAGCGCCGTCAGCTCGCGCCGCTGCGGCGCTTCCTCGAGATGGAGGGTTGGGAGGTCGAGGCTGGTCAGGGCGACGTCCCGCTCGCCGTGCGCCGCGGGGGGCGCGTGGTGGCAGTCGGCACCTACCCCGCGCTGCTCGACAGGGACGCTCCCGGCTTCGCGCACCCGCTCGGCGGGGACAGCGCGCTGCTGCGCGACTACGTGGTGGCGCGGGACCTTCCGGCCGCCTACCTGGAGCTGCGGCGCGTGTTCGGCGGATAGTTCCCAGCCCCGCCGCCCGATCTGGACATAGTGAGGATGCTGGACCGTTCATGTTACTGGAGATCGCGATGAGCCTGCTGCGTGCGCTCGATGCGGACCCGGAGCTGCGGCGCGACTACCTCGCGTTTCTCGACGCCAACCGCGAGCAGATCTTCGCTATGACCATACAGCAACTCCTCGCCGCGTTGCTTGAGGTGCCTGATGACCGCGCACTTGCGCAGTTGTGGGCGCAGGTGCCACTGGATTGGAGGGAGCCGTTCATCGCGGCTGTGGAGGCGCTGATCGGCCAGGCCGAGCAGGGCGGCGAGGAGCCGCTGGCCGCAGCGCCGCTCTCTACGACGAGGCGATGCGCGCGGCCGACGACGACCAGCGCTACTACGAGATGCTGCCGGAGTACCCGGAGCTGCGCCACGCCTTCGGCTGGGCCGTTGAGAACGACCTGGGCCGCGCCCTGAGTCTCATCGGGAACACTACCAACTTACAGGCGGCGTTTGGCTGGGCGCGAGACAGGCTAGCGTGGTGTGAGCGGGCGCTGGCAGCGGCGCATAGACATGGAACGGCAGCGGACGTCGCTCGAGCCCAGGGGTCGCTTGGAAACGCACTCTCGAATGTGGCGACGCTGGCGGGGGAGGACCGAGGCGGGCGGCTGTGGGAGGCGCTGGCGGCCTACGACGAGGCGCTGCGCTTCAGAACGCCCAGCAGCGCCCCGCTCACGTACGCGACGACCCAGGGCAACCTGGGCAATCTGCTCCTGGCGATGGCAGAGCTACCCGGTGAGGATCGACGTCATCACCGTGTCGCATCACTTCGCGCCGTGTGGACGGCGTTGAGCATCTTCGGTAGCCTGGGTCATGCGCACTTCCTGCAGCAGGCGGCGCAGCAGCTTCGCCGGTTGCGCGCGTCCTACGGCGACGACTTCGCCGCGCTCTGGGAAGAGCTCGGCGCCGGCCCCGTGCCAGAGTGGCTCGACGGCATCTCACAGCGGGCAGCCGCGACGCCGCAAATGCGACAGTTTCAAGGGGCGCTCGGCCGCTACCTGGAGATGCGCCGTGCCGCCGCGGATGACAACAAGAGCATCGCCGCCTGGCAGGCCGCCGTCGAGGCAGGCGAGGCGCTGCTCCCGCTGGAGCGCGAGGGCCTCACCGGCGTTAACTGGGACGCGCTGCGGGTAGACCTGGCTGCAGCCTATACTGGCTTCTGCATCGTCTATGTAGCGGCCGGGGAGCTAGAACAATCGCTGGCAGCGACCGACCGGGCGATCGCGCTCTGGCCCGACGTAGCCACGTGGCGGTGCATCCGTGTCAGTATACTGATCGATCTCGGGCGGCACGCGGAGGCGGCGGAGGAGCTCGAGCGGGCGCGGGCGCTGGAGCCGGAGGCGCCACGCCTGGCCGTGCTCGACGCAGCGCTTGCGCGGGCCCGTTCCGGAGCGCCTGCAGAGGAGAGCATAGATGGCGAGTAACACGCAGAAGACGATCGCGGGAGCGCTGCTGCTCGGAGCGGGCATCCTGAGCGGCAACGCCGTGCTGCTCACTGCCGCCGGAGGCGTCGGGGTCAACTGGGCCTCGGAGGGGCTGGCTGGGCTGTGGCAGGGCGCCGAGCGGGCTTTCGCCCCCGGGACGCCGCTGGCGCGCGCCGGCGAACGCGCCATTAGACAGGCGGTGGCCGATCTCCGGCGAGAATACCGAAAGGTGCACGGCAGACAGGCGTCCACCGAGGCGTTCGATCTGGTGAGCGCCTGCGCGGAGGCAGTGGCCGTGGCGGAGTTCCCGAGCGCCAAGCAGGAGCCGCTCGCGGCCCAGCAGGCGCTCGCGCCTGCGCTCCATGATCTCCTCCACGGCCACGAAGAACGTCAGGTCGCATTCCTCAAGCGGCGGCTGCTCGGGGCGGTGACCGAGGCCTTCCGCGACGAGCTCGCGGCCGACCCGGAGGCGTGGGCGCGCTACCACGGCTGGATGATCGAGCGGATCGCCGCGCAGTCCGATGCGCTCTCCGGGGCGCTGGTGCATGTGCCGGAGGTGCTGGCCCGCCTCTCGGACCAGGCGCAGGCGCTGCGCGCCTTGGACGACGCCGCAGACGCCCTGCAGGCCCAGCTGGCGGAGCTGCGGGTGGCACTCGACCGTATCGCAGCCGGTTCTGCGCCCGGAGGCACGACATTCAGCAACAGGAATGTGAAGGTCGGTGGCAACCTCAACCAGGCCGGCGGCAATATCTACGACCGCTCCGCCCACGTCGAGGGCGGCGGGTTCGCCATCGTCATCAACAACCCGTCACCGCCAACTCCTGCCAGCGCAGGGGGACCGACCGTCCGGAATATCCAGCGCCAGGCGCTCGAGCAGCAGATCAAAGACCTCGCCGAAGAGTACGCGGCGGTATCCCGCCAGCTCACAGCGGTTCTCGGCGCGGCGGAGCAGAAACGCCTTCAGCGCCAGCTTGACGCTCTCCAGCAGCAGCTCGCGGATGCCGAGGCCGCGCTGCGCCGGCTGGATGGCCCGGCCTCCTCCTGACCTTTCAACGGCGCCGGCTGCGCCGCAGACGCTCGCCGGCCCGTGTAGGACGATGCGGGCGATCAGCGCACAATGTGTGGTATGATGGAGTTCTCGCAACGAGAACTGCCAGGACGCCCATGAGCGCACCCTCCCTCGGCCGCCTGCTCATCAGCCACATCACGCTGCGCGGGCCCGAGCTGCAGCAGCTCTACGCCCAGATCGCCGCGCGCCCAGGCATCAGCTACCCCGAACTCGCCGCGGCGGCGGTGCCGGCCAGCGCCGCACGGGACCCCTTCGACCTCGGCGAGGCGCCGCTGGCCGAGGCGCTCAACTTCCTGCTGGTCGCCCGGGTGATCGAGCAGGAGGGGCCGGCGCGCCGGCGCGCCCGCTTCCGCGCGACCCCGCTTCTCACCGGCGCCCCGTTCGCCCTGCTGCTGCTCCGCCACATCCAGGCGCACCCCGAGGAGCGCCAGCGGGCGCCGGCGCTGATCTACCGCGAGCTCGTCGCCGCCGACGCCCTCGCGCTGACGCCGCAGGCCATCCGCGACCGGATGGAGCGCGGGCCGCTGCGCTCGCTCTTTGCATGGACGGGTGAGAAGATCACGTTCTGGACCCACCTCGCGCACTACCTGGGGCTCGCGCGGCGGCTGGAGCGCAGCGCGGAGGTGCTGATCGTGCCGCGCCCCGGCCTCGTGCTCGCGGCGCTGCGCTGGGCGGCGAAAGACGATCTGTCGGGAGCCAGCAGCCTGCGGGATGCGCTCGACGCGATCGACGGCTCGCTGTTCGCGTGCTACACGTCGCGCGGGCGCGTCCACCGCGGGCTGGCGCAGGCGCTCGTCGCGCTCGAGCGCTCGGGGCAGGTGCGCCTATCCCACAGCGCGGACGCGGCACGCTCGCTGCTGCTGGGCGACCGGCGGGTCAGCGAGCTCCGGCTGGCCAGTGCTGGAGGTGGCGCGTGAGCTACCCGACCACCTGGGACCGCGCGCGGGTGCGCCGGGTCTTCACGACCGAGAGCCGCCAGAAGGCGCGCGACCTCTTCATGCGCACGCACCGGCCCTTCCGGCGCATCCGCGTCGACTTCTGCAAGGACGAGGGGGCGCCCGGCCCGTTCGCGACCGAGGAGCAGGTGCGCGCCGCCATCCAGGGCGGCGATCTCCGCGCCGACAACCGCCTGTTCTTCGTCGTCGGCGAGGCTGGCAGCGGGAAGAGCGAGCTGTGCCAGTGGCTGGAGTACACCGCCGACACGCGGCGCTCGCTGCCGATCCACATCCCGCGCAGCATGACCACCGCCGCCCACGTGGTCGCGCTCCTGCGCCAGAAGCTCGGCGGCGCCTCGCCCGCCGGGGCGCTGCGGCACGCCCCGCTCAGCACCCAGGCCGACTACGTCGCGCTCTCGGCGGTTGTCCTGCTGTATGAGCAGGGCCGCGAGACGCTGGCGCCGGTCGACGGCTGGGCGCGTCTGCTCGGCGGCCAGGAGGTACGGCGCGCTATCGCGGACCACCTGAGCGCGGCGATGAGCGGCCGGCTCGCGCCCCCGCCGCTGGCTGACGATGCCGATGTGGCGACGCTCTGCGATCTGTACGGCCTAGCGGTCGCCCCCGCGGATCTCCCGGCCGCCGCGCGCGACCTCCGGCGCACGATCGGCCGGGCGCTCGAGCAGGCGCTGTGGCTCGGCGACCTGCGGGCGCTGCTCTCCGAGATCTCGGAGCGCGTGGCGGGCCAGGGGCGGCGCCCGCTGCTGCTGCTGGAGGACGTGACCGCCTTCCAGCTCCTCGGCGACCGGCTGCTCGACTTCCTGCTCGACCTAACGAGCGGCCACTTCGACGCGCTGATCGGCGTGACGACCGGCTTCGAGCGCACCCAGCTCGCCGGCGCCACGCTGTCGGGCGACCTGACGCACGTCCACCACCGCCTGCGGGCGCGCTTCGTGCTGACCGACGAGCAGGGGCGCGCCTACGGCCTGGAGGACGATCTGGTGGAGCTCACGCGCGGCTACCTCGCCGCCGCTCGATCGCCGAGGAGGAGCCACGCAGCGGCGGCGCTGAGTGGTGTGTTCGACGACGGCCTCTACCCCTTCACCGAGCTCGCCCTGCGCCGCGCCTTCGCGAGCCTGCAGGAGGAGGGCAACCCGCGCCAGACGCCGCGCCTGTTCCTGGAGCACGTGCTGGCCGCCGCGCTGCTCGGCGACGAGCCGCCGCCGCTCACCTTCGACCGCTCGCCCTATCTGGCCGCGCCGCCGACCCTCTTCCGCGCCGACGAGGTGACGGACCCGCGCCTGCAGAGCCTGCTGCGCTGGTACGGCGAGATCGGCGACGAGGCGATCACGCTCGACGCGCGCATCGCTGAGCTGTGGGGCGTGGCGGTGCCCGAGGAGCTCCGCGTCGGCGACACCATCCGCGCGTCGCGGGCGTACGTGTCTCAGCCGCCCGAGGCGGCCGTGCGGCCCGACTGGCAGGAGGAGCTGCGCGAGCTTCAGGGTTGGCTCTCGGCCGGCGGCCTCTACCCGAACCGCGAGACGCTCAAGCGCGGGATCGAGCGAGCCCTGCTGCACCTCGGCGACCCGCGCTCGCTCGGCAGCCCCGACTCGCTCTCCCTCGCCGGCGCGCAGGTCTACTACGCGCGCGGCGATGAGCGCCTGCCGATCTACCTCGGGCGCGGCAGCGGCGACCAGCCGGGGACGCCGACCTATGTGAAGGTCCAGATCACCGGAGAGCCGGACGAGCGCGGCATCCTGGAGGAGCTGGCGTACCTGGCGCTGAGCGGCGACGAGCTCGCGCAGGTGTGCCGCAACGTCGCCCTGACGCTTGACTGGGCGCAGCGGCACTGGGACGCCTACAACCAGGAGGTGCGGTCGCTGCTCGCCAGCCGCATGGGCGGCGTGACCGTCGAGCAGCTCATCTGGACCGGGTGGCGTCTGGTGAGCGGGCTGGCGGGGGCGCCGTGGGACGAGCGGCCGCACCTCCTGGCCCACTCGCCCACGACAGACCCCTACGCACTCGTCAGCCCGTGGTCCCCCGAGCTCCACCCCGCGTGCTACACGGGCGGCGAGGCGCTGCTGCGCCACCACGAGACCCTGCGTCGCCTGTTCATCGGCGCGTTCACGCTGCGCGACACGCTGCTCGACCTCGACCGCTGCCGAGCGACCGGCTGCGCCGCGGGCGACTCACACGTGCTCGACCGCCTCACGCGACTCTCGCTCCCGGCGCTCCGGGCGCTGCCGTATAAGATCCGCCCGCTCGGGATGAGACTGTACGACCTGCTCGCCCCCATCCAGCGCTACGCCCTGGCGCTCACGCAGCTCGACATACGCGCGGCGCTGCGCGCGGACCTCGCGGACCTTGGCTGGCGCGAGGCGCACCTCAGCGCCCAGCTGGGGATCGACCACGCCCTGCTGCGCGAGCAGCTGCTCACCCTGCGCTGGCGGTGCGGCGAGGTCGGGGTCACTTGGAGAGAGAGCTGGGACGCCCCGGTTGAGACGCTCCGCTCCTTGACGCCCGCGGAGATTGCGGACCTCCTGCGCGAGGTGCGGCAAGTCCGGAGCGCGACCGAGGCGCGCGCAAGCGACGGCGACCTAGACATCTGGGCGTACCAGCGCTTCCGCCACAGCCTGCGCCCGGTCGCGCAGCACGCCTACTGGGGCGCGGTCACGACGCTGCGGGCCATCCAGTCTGAGCTTCTGGCGGCCGCGCGGCAGCGCTACCGGCGCGGGGGCGGGCTCATCACCGGGACACGCCCCTACCGGCAGCTCCTCGGCACGGCGCGTGCGATCTGGAAGGAGCTCTCCGATGCCTGAGCGCCCGCTCACCGCCACGCTCGGCGCGACATTCGCGGCGCTCGATGATCTGGTGCGCCGGGACGAGGACGCGGCGGCGCACGCCGAGGCGCGGGAGCGCCTCGCCTACCTGCTCGAGTACGTCCAGGAGATGCAGGGCGCGCTGCGGCGGCTGCGGGCGGCCGCCGCGCTCCTCGACGCCGTCGACCCCGGGTGTGAGATGGCGGCGCTCTGGCTCCAGACCCGCGCCGAGCTACGGCGGCGCATGCCCGCCGGCTTCCGCACGCCGGGCCGCGCGCTGGTGGCGGGGCACCTTGACCTGCTCCGGCTGGTCGAGTATACTGCCGCCTCTGCCACGACCGCCAACGAGCGCTGCCGCCAGCTTCTGGAGCACCTGGCCCGCCGCCTCGCGCGCCACTGCGAGCGCGGTGGGCAGCAGCTCGATGGGTGGGGAACAGGCCAGACGCCCGAGGCGATCCGAGCTGCCGTCGAGGAGATGGTCGACCGCCTAGTGGCCGCCGGCAGCCGCGCCGATGCGGCAGCCCTTTGCCGGGCTGCAGGGTGGCCGACTTTGGACGCGGCTCCGCAGCAGGATGCCTGAGCGCTAAGCGGGATCAGGCCCACTTCCCCGCGCGGAGATCAGGCGGAGCTCGCGGTCGAGGTGGTAGCAGTTGTGGATGGCGCGCAGCCGGACGAACTCCTTGCCCCGCGGCTGCAGGAGCCGGGAGCTATCCTGCTGGCACACGGGGCAGTCGCACGGGAGCGGCTCGGCGAGGATCTCCGCGAAGCTGTAGCTGCGGCGCCACTCCCTGAAGTGCGGGCTGGGGACCTTGAAGCGGCGGAAGGGGTCGCTGTAGAATAGCCCGCCGCGCCACGCCTCGTGGGCCGGGGTCCCCGAGTCGGCCGACTCGATGCCCAGGCTCACGAGCCTGGTCAGCACGGCCGTCGAGCTGACGCCGAGGGCGTGCAGGTTGGGGCCGGCGGCCTCAAGGGCAGCCTCAACGCGCCGGTAGAGCTCGTCGCGGCTGCTGGCGACCAGGCCGGCGAGCGACCCGATGGCCAGCGAGGTGTAGCCCATATCCTGGAGCACCTGCGCGACGGTGTAGACTAGCCCGACAGTGTAGCCCTGGATCACGCCGATCGGCCGGACGTTTGGCGGGAGCGGGTGCTCCTGGATGTGGTCGATGAGCCAGCGCGCGTGCTCGAGGTTCTGCGCGACGCGCCGGTCCAGCTCCGCCAGGTTGCGTGTGCCGATCACGGGCACGTCGAGGTGGCAGATGCCCACGGGGATGCTCAGTCCCTCGACGATCTGGAGCTGGCGCTCCAGCAGCTGGGCGGGCGTGGGGCTGCGGCCCAGCTTGCGGTACTGGTAGGCGCCGCTGTCGACGATCAGCGCCGCCGGGAGCGCCGGCCAGTCGCGGGCGCGCCAGGCGAGGCTGACGTTCGGCGGGCCGACCAGCACGCTGGTGCCGGGGAGCTCCTGCTGGTAGACCGGGTCGCTGTGGGTCCAGGCCACGTAGTAGCGCATCGGCGCACGACGCTTTCTACCGCCTCTCGGAGGCTGTGAGCGCGGAGGGGTGCCGGAGATGACGCTGTCAGGGCTGCTGAGCGTTCGCTCAGCGGCTCTGGCGTTTCTGGTTCTCTACTCAAGAACACAATACCGCGGCGCGCCCCCGCCGTCAAGGGGGCGGCCATGATCGCGAACTTCGGCCGCAAGCTCCGGCATCTGCGCGAGCGGGCCGGGCTCAGCCAGTCGGAGCTGGCGCAGGCGGTGGGGCTGAGCGAGCGCTCGAAGGGCTACATCAGCGAGATCGAGCGCGGCAAGAAGCTGCCCCCCGCCGAGACGATCGTGCGGATCGCCGACTACTTTCACGTGACGACCGACTACCTGCTGCGGGATGACGTTCCGCTCCAGGAGGGCTGATAGAGGCGGTGTATGGCGCTCACGTACTACATCCCCGACTGGGACGACCGCGTCGACCCGTTCTACGACTTTGTCGCCGACCAGCATACCCCTGGCCGCAATCCCTACCGTGACGACCGCTACGCGCACGAGCTCTACGAGGAGCCTCCCTACGACGGCGTGCTTCTCTCACGGGCGGTTATCGACCAGTCGAGCGTCAAGTACGAGGGCATCCGCGCGGCCGGCAACGTGCATCGCTACCTGCGGCTCCCCGCCGACGGGCGGCACACCGTGCTCGGCGACTGCGGCGCGTTCAGCTACTGGCGAGAGCACGTCCCGCCCTACGAGACCGCCGAGATGCTGGAGTACTACCAGGAGCTCGGGTTCAACTACGGCGTCTCGATCGACCACCTGATCTTCGCCGAGCTGGAGGACGAGAAGGAGCGCCGCTGGAACATCACGGTCGAGAACGCCAGGGAGTTTCTGGAGCAGCACCGGCGCGGGCGGTACACCTTCACGCCGATCGGGGTCGCGCAGGGCTGGGACCCGGCCTCCTACCGTCGCGCGGCGAGGGCGCTGATGAAGATGGGCTACAGATACATCGCGGTGGGCGGCCTGGTCCGCAGCCAGAACAGTCAGATCCTTAGGGTGCTGGAGGCGATTCAGGAGGAGCTGCGGCCGGGGACGCAGGTGCACCTCTTCGGTGTGAGCCGCCCCGAGCACGTCCAGACCTTTGCCCGCCTGGGGGTCACGAGCTTCGACAGCGCCTCACGGCTGCGGCGGGCGTGGATGGACGGGCGGCGAAACTATTTCCTCGGGGACGCCGCCTATAGCGCAATCCGCATCCCGGAGGCGCACGGGCTGGCCCGCGACACTGGGCGGGACGAGGGGGAGGTGCGCCGGCTGGAGCAGCGCGCCCTCACCCTGCTGCGCGCCTACGACCGCGGCGACGCGAGCTTGGACGAGACCTTCGAGGCAGTCATCGCCTACGCCGCGCTGTCGGGGCGGGCCACCCAACGGGTGCGGCAGGACTACCGGAGGACGCTGGAGGAGCGGCCCTGGCAGCGCTGCACGTGCGCGATCTGCCGTGAGGTGGGCGTGGAGGTGATCATCTTCCGCGGCAACAACCGCAACAGGCGGCGCGGCTTCCACAACACCTGGCAGCTCTACCAGCAGCTCCAGGCCCTCCGCACGCAGCCCGCGCCGCCGCTGGTGCTCAGCGCACAGCTCGAGATGCCGCTGTGACGGACGAACCGCGTGAGCGCGCCGCGGTGATCTGCCGCGCGCTGGACGAGGCCTACGGCCGGCCGGATCTCGGCAATCACGCTGACCCGGTCGACGAGCTGATCTACATCCTGCTCTCGACCATGACGACCGAGGCCAACTACCAGCGCGCCTTCGCCGCGCTGCGGGCGCGTCTCCCCACTTGGGAGGAGGTGCTCGCCGCGCCGGTCGAGGCTGTGCGGGAGGCGATCGTCGACGGCGGCCTCGCGCCGACTAAGGCCAGGCTCATCCAAGGGCTCCTGGCCCGCCTCCGGCGCGACTGGGGCGGGTTCGACCTGAGCTTTATGCGCGCCTGGCCGACGACGGAGATCCGCCGCTATCTTGCGACGCTGCCGGGGATCGGCTACAAGGCCGCGACGTGCGTCGTCGCCTACAGCTTCGGGCGCGACGTCTGCCCGGTGGACACGCACACCTACCGCGTCGCGGTGCGGCTGGGGCTGCTGTCGCCCGAGGTGCCGG
>CALJIC010000338.1 GCA_937974195.1 uncultured Roseiflexaceae bacterium
GAACCTTCGGCGGGAGACCGCAGGTCGCCTAGGGCTGTCTGCCGCGGGAAGGTTCGGAGGGCCGAAGGCCGTCCAGCGCTGCTTTCCGTTGGAGAGGATGCCGGGTCGCTTTCCGCGGAGAGGCCGCAGGGCCGCCGGACAGCATTCCGCGGGGAGGCCGCAGGGCCGCCGGACAGCATTCCGCGGGGAGGCCCCACGGCCACGTTCCGCGGGGAGGTTCGGAGGGCCGCAGGCCCTCCGAGGTCCTTATTTTTTCCGCGGCTCTGCGGCGACGCAGTCGCCGCAGAGCCGCGGAAGGAAGGGAAGCCGGGGAGGCTTCGCCTCCCCGACCCCAGCGCGCCGCGCGCGCCGTGCCGTAAGGAGAAGGAGGAGCCTGTGCCAATCAAGCAGTCCGTCGCCTGGTGGTGCCTCGTGCCGCGCCTGATGTCCCCCGAGGAGTTCGTGCGCTCGTGCGCCGAGATCGGCTACGCCGCGATCGACCTCGCGCCGCAGGAGCACTGGCAGCTGATCAAGGACCACGGCCTGGCGCTCGCCGCGGTCAACGGCCACGCCTCGATCGTGTCGGGGCTCAACCGGCGCGCCAACCACGACCGGATCGAGCGCGAGCTGCTGGCGAACATCCGCCTGGCCGAGCAGTGGGGCGCCGCCAACCTGATCTGCTTCAGCGGCAGCCGCGAGGGCCTGGCCGACGACGAGGGCGCCGAGGTGGCCGCCGAGGGCCTGCGGCGCGTGGCGCGCGCCGCCGAGGACGCCGGGGTCAACCTGGCGCTCGAGCTGCTCAACAGCAAGGTGGACCACCCGGACTACCAGTGCGACCGCACCGAGTGGGGCGTCAAGGTGGTCGAGATGGTCGGGTCGCCGCGCGTCAAGCTGCTGTACGACATCTACCACATGCAGATCATGGAGGGCGACCTGATCCGCACCATCCGGCAGCACCACCGCCACTTCTGCCACTACCACACCGCCGGCAACCCCGGCCGCCACGAGATCGACGAGACGCAGGAGATCAACTACGGGCCGGTGGTCCGGGCGATCGCCGAGACCGGCTACGACGGCTATCTGGCGCAGGAGTTCATCCCCACCGGCGATCCGGTGGCGGCGCTGCGGGACGCCTTCCGGCGGTGCAGCGTGTAGCCCAGGGCCGCGCTGCGATCCGGGCAGCCCGTACACGTGGCTCCGCGGCCACCGCAGGCCCCGGGCGAGCCGACCGGGTTGGAGTCGCGATCGGGGCGCCGGATGGCACGGCAGAGGAAGAGACGGGAACGCGCGCCAGCCGCCGACGGCGCTGTTCGAGCCCGCGAAAGGCGCGCCAAGTGGATATGCTAAGATCGTCCTCAGAAACGAGCGAACAAGGGAGGAGCGCTGGCTATGACCGCTGCTGAGGTGCACAAGCACACCCAGGCCGACCTCGCGCACCTGATCCACCCGCTGTACCACCCCTCGGCCCACCAGTCGCCCAAGATCTGGGTCGAGGGGCACGGCGCGGTGCTGAAGGACATCGAGGGCAACGAGTACATCGACGGGCTGAGCTGCCTGTGGAACGTCAACGTCGGCCACGGGCGCCGCGAGCTGGCCGAGGCCGCGATGGAGCAGATGTCCACGCTGGCCTACGCCTCGGCCTACACCGGCTCCACCAACCTGCCCGCCATCCGCCTGGCCGAGAAGCTGAGCGAGCTGGCCTACCCGTCGATCAACACCTTCTTCTTCACCAGCGGCGGCGCCGAGGCCACCGAGAGCTCGTTCAAGACCGCGCGCTTCTACTGGAAGGCGGTCGGCAAGCCGGACAAGGTGAAGATCATCTCGCGCATGCGCGCCTACCACGGCGTGACCATGGCCGCCATGAGCGCCACCGGCATCCCGGCGTACTGGCCGATGTTCGAGCCGCGCGTGCCCGGCTTCATCCACATCGAGTCGCCCTACCCGTACCGCTTCGTCAACAAGACGCCCGAGGTGAGCGATGGGGTCGCGGCCGCCAATCTGCTCGAGGAGGCCATTCTGCGCGAGGGCCCCGAGACGGTGGCGGCCTTCATCGCCGAGCCGGTGCAGGGCGCCGGGGGCGTGATCGTCCCGCAGGACGACTACTTCCCGCGCATCCGCGAGATCTGCGATAAGTACGAGGTGCTGCTGATCGCCGACGAGGTGATCACCGGGTTCGGGCGCACCGGGCGCTGGTTCGCCCTGGAGCACTACGGCATCGAGCCGGACATCGTGCAGTTCGCCAAGGGCATCACCAGCGGCTACGTGCCGCTCGGCGGCATCGGCGTCTCGGACCGCATCAAGGAGGCGATCGACAGCGTGTCCGTCGACCGGCGCTGGATGCACGCCTACACCTACTCCGGCCACCCCACCTGCTGCGCGGTGGCGCTCGCCAACATCGGGATCATCGAGCGCGAGGGGCTGGTGCAGCGCGCCGAGGTGCTCGGGGCGCGGCTGCTGAGCGGCCTGCAGAGCCTGCTCGAGATCGAGTGCGTCGGCGATGTGCGCGGCAAGGGCCTGATGGCGGCCGTCGAGCTGGTGGCGGACCAGGCGACGAAGGAGCCGTTCCCGGCCGAGGCCGGCGTGGGCCAGAAGGTCTTCAACGAGCTGGTCAAGCGCGGGGTCTACACCCGCTTCCTGGGCGACCAGATCCTCTTCGCGCCGCCGCTGGTGACGACCGAGGAGCAGATCGACCGGATCGTGCAGGCGCTGCGCGAGAGCATCGAGGCGGCGGTCTAGCCGCTCCGCTGCATCGAATCGACAGGGCCGGGGCGGCTAGCAACCCGCCTCGGCCCTTGCTTGTCTCTGCCGCCTGCAGCCAGCGCGGGCTCGCTTGCGCGAAATGGGCGCCGTACCGCGGGCGGCGCCGTGCCGAAACCCCGCTCTGCCCGTCCAGCGTTTCGCACACCGGCCTGGGCGGCGAGATGCGGCGCCTGTGAGCGCCCGAGCGCCGCTGGGGTCCCTCCTACGGCACCGGGTCGTGGCCGCCCTGCGCCCAGGGGTGGCAGCGGAGGATGCGCCGCAGGCCGAGGTAGCTGCCCTTGAGCGCGCCGTAGCGCTCGATCGCCTCGTAGGTGTACTTCGAGCAGCTCGGCGTGTAGATGCAGCTCGGCGGCAGCGCCGGCGAGATGAACCGCTGGTAGAAGCGGATGAGGTTCAGCAGAATCCAGCGCATGGTCGTGGCTCGTGAGCGCCTCCCAAGCTCGTGTGCTGCGCGGCGCCTACCGCTGGCGCACCGTCTCCCACACCAGGTGGTTGAGCTCGGGCAGGATGAGCTTCGTCATCGCCAGGCGCACCGCGTTGGGCGAGCCGGGCATGCAGAAGATCAGCGTGTTCCCGTAGGTGCCGGCGGTCGCGCGCGAGAGCATCGCCGCCGGGCCGATCTCGTTGTACGAGAGCATGCGGAAGATCTCGCCGAAGCCCGGCAGGCGCTTCTCCAGCAGCGCGTCGATCGCCTCGAACGTGCTGTCGCGCCGGGCGATCCCCGTGCCGCCGCTGGTCAGGATCACCCAGCAGCCGGCCGCCGCGAACTCCTTCACCGTCGCCACGATCTGCGCCGGCTCGTCGCGCACCACGGCGTAGCGCGCGACCATGTGCTGCCGCTCGCCGAGCAGCTGCTTGATCAGCTGGCCGGCCGTGTCGGTCTCCTCGGTCCGGCTGTCGCTGATGGTGATCACTCCGCACAGCACGCTCGGGATCTGGGCCTTCGCGTGCGCCTCGTGCTCCCGGTGGCTCATTGCCCTCTCTCGTGCGCCAGAACAACGGAACGCGCTGGTATCGTACCACGCCGCTCACCGCGCCGCAACTCTCCGCGCTGCACGGGCCGCCCCAACTTGGAGTAGGATATGCTGATACGGCGGGAGCCAGCAGCCGGGCTCCCTCTGCCGCAGAGCCGCATCTCAGATTTCGTGGAGCCACCTATGTCCAGTCCGATCCATGTCCTCGGCATCTCGGGCAGCCTGCGCAGAGCCTCCTGGAACAGCGGGCTGCTGCGCGCGGCCGCCGAGCTGCTCCCCGAGGGCATGACGCTCGAGATCTTCGACCTCGCCCCGATCCCGATGTACAACCAGGACCTGGAGCGCGACCCGCCCGCCGCGGTCGTGGAGCTGCGCACGCGCGTCGCCGCCGCCGACGGGCTGCTGATCGCCACGCCGGAGTACAACTACTCGATCCCCGGCGTGCTCAAGAACGCGATCGACTGGGCCTCGCGCCCGCGCCAGTCCTCGTCGCTGAGCGGCAAGCCGCTGGCGCTGATGGGCGCCGGCGGGCGCTTCGGAACGGTCCGCGCCCAGCTGCACCTGCGCCAGATCGCCCACGAGCTCGGCGTGCTGCCGCTCGGCAAGCCGGAGCTCATGGTCCCCGGCGCGTGGGAGAAGTTCGACAGCGACGGCAACCTGGTCCACGAGCCGACCCGCGAGGAGCTGCGCGCCCTGCTCGCGGCCTTCGCGCAGTGGGTGCGCCGGCTCCGCGGCCACTAGCGGCGCCCGAGAGGCCGCAGGACGGTGGGGATGTGAGCACGAACGACTTGCTGGCCGAGCTGGCCGCCGGCGTCCGCGGAGATGTGCAGGCCGACCCGGTCTCGCGCGCGCTGTACGCCACCGACGCCAGCATCTACCAGATCATGCCGGCCGCCGTGGTGCTCCCGCTCGACGAGGCGGACGTCGCCGCGGCGCTGCGGGTGGCCCGCCGCCGCCAGGTGCCCATCCTGCCGCGCGGCGGCGGGACCAGCCTGGCCGGCCAGGCCGTCGGGCAGGCCATCCACCTCGACTTCACCAAGTACATGTGCCGGCTGCTCGAGCTCAACGCCGCCGAGGGCTGGGCGTGGGTCGAGCCAGGCATGGTGCTCGACCGGCTGAACGGGCTGCTCGCCGCGCACGGCCTCATGTTCGCGCCGGACATCTCGCCCTCCAACCGCGCCACCATCGGCGGGATGATCGGCAACAACTCCTCGGGCATGTACTCGCTGGTCTACGGCAAGACGATCGACCACGTGCTCGAGCTGCGGGTCATGCTCTCCGACGGGAGCGTCGTCCACATGGGCCCGCTGTCCGAGGAGGAGCTGCGGGCCAAGCTGACGCTCGACAGCCTCGAGGGGCGCGTCTACCGCACGGTGCACCGGCTGGCCCACGAGCACGCCGACGAGATCGCGCGGCGCTTCCCGCGCCTGCTGCGGCGGGTGGGCGGGTACAACCTCGACGCCTTCGTCCCGGCGGACGGCGGCCGGGGCTTCAACCTCGCCAACATCATCGTCGGCTCCGAGGGGACGCTGGGCGTGATCCTGGCGGCCAAGCTGCGCCTGGTGCCGCGCCCGCGGCACACCGCGATCGGCATCCTGGCCTTCGAGACCCTCGACGACGCGCTCGACGCGGTGGTGCCGTGCCTCGAGTGCCGGCCGGCGGCCGTCGAGCTCATGGACGACCTGCTGCTCGACCTGACCCGCAAGTCCCGCCAGTACGCGCAGTACCTGGCCTCCTTCGTGCGCGGTGAGCCGGCGGCGCTGCTGCAGGTCGAGTTCTTCGGCGAGAGCGAGGCCGAGGCGCTGGCCGGCCTGGACCGGCTGGAGCGGCACCTGAGCCCGCCGGCGGGATCGTTCACCCGCGCGGTCACGCCGGCCGAGAAGCAGGCGGTGCTGCAGGTGCGCAAGGCCGGCCTGCCGCTGCTCCAGTCGCTCTCGCCCGACCTCAGGCCGGAGACGTTCGTCGAGGACTCGGCGGTGCCGCCCGAGCGGCTCGGCGACTACATCCGCCGCTTCCGCGCGATCTGCCACGAGCACGGCGTGCGCGTCGCGTTCTACGGCCACGCCAGCGTCGGCCTGATGCACGCCCGCCCGCTGCTGAACCTGAAGGACGCCGCCGACGTGCGCACGATGCGCCGCATCGCCGAGGAGATCAAAGACCTGGTGATCGCGTTCGGCGGGGCGCTGTCGGGCGAGCACGGCGACGGCCTGCTGCGCTCGGAGTTCTGCCGCGAGCTGTTCGGCGAGGCGCTCTACGAGGCGTTCCGCGAGATCAAGCGCAGCTTCGACCCGCGCGGCCTGCTGAACCCCGGCAAGATCGTCGACGCGCCGCCGATGGACGCCAACCTACGCTACGGGCCGGGCTACCGGGTGGCGCTGCCGCTCGAGACCCACTTCCGCTTCCGCGACACCGGGGGCATGGCCGGCGCGGTGGAGCTGTGCAACGGCAACGCGCTGTGCCGCAAGACCGCCGGCGGCACGATGTGCCCGAGCTACATGGTCACCCGCGACGAGGAGCACTCCACCCGTGGGCGGGCCAACGCGCTCCGCATGGTGCTCTCTGGCGCGCTCCCGGCCGCCGAGCTCACCGGCGAGCGCATGCGCGAGGTGATGGACCTGTGCCTCGAGTGCAAGGGGTGCACCGGCGAGTGCCCCTCGCGCGTCAACATGACCCGCCTCAAGTCCGAGTGGCTGGCGCACTACCACGCGGCGCACGGGGTGCCGCTGCGCGCCAGGCTGTTCGGCAACATCCACACGCTGAGCCGCGTGGCATCCGCGGCGGCGCCGCTGGCCAACGCGCTGCTGGGGATGCCGGGGGCCGGCCTGCTCGGCGAGCGGCTGCTCGGCATCAGCCGCCACCGCCGCCTCCCGCGGTTCGCGCGCGAGCCGTTCCACGCCTGGTTCGAGCGCACGCGGGCCGAGCGGCCGGCAGGCGTCGGGCGCCCGCCGGTCGTCCTGTTCCCCGACACCTTCACCGACTATAACGAGCCGGAGGTCGGGCGCGCGGCGGTGCGGGTGCTCGAGGCCGCCGGCTACCGGGTGCTCCTGCCGGCCAGGCGCGTCTGCTGCGGGCGCCCGGCGCTCTCCAAGGGGCTGCTCGATGAGGCGCGGCGGCTCGCGCTGCGCCAGCTCGACGCGCTCGAGCCCTACGTGGCCGCCGGCATCCCGGTGGTCGGGCTCGAGCCGAGCTGCGTCCTCACCTTCCGCGACGAGTACCCGGACCTGCTGGACGACGACCGGGCGGCGGCGCTGGCCCGCGGCAGCTGGCTCCTGGATGAGTTCCTGGCGCGGGAGCTCGCGTCCGGCGCGCTCCGGCTGCCGTTCCGGCGGACGGACCGACGCTATCTCCTCCACGGGCACTGCCACCAGAAGGCGCTGGTCGGCAGCCGGCACAGCCTCGCGCTGCTGCGCCAGATCCCGGGCGCCGAGGTGAGCGAGGTGGACAGCGGCTGCTGCGGCATGGCCGGCTCGTTCGGCTACGAGCGCGAGCACTACCAGCTGTCCCGGGCGATCGGCGAGCGGGCGCTGCTCCCCGCCGTGCGCTCGCTCCCCGCCGAGGCCGTGGTTGTCGCCAGCGGCACCAGCTGCCGCCACCAGATCGCGGACCTGGCCGGGCGGCGGGCGGTGCACCTCGCGCAGGCCCTGGCCGCAGCCCTGGACGAGACATAAAGAACGGAGGGCCCGCAGGCCCTCCGCGAAGGTCTTCCTGTCTCGCGCCGCCAGCGGGGCCGCGGCGCGAGACGGTGCGTGTTGTGCTAGAGGTTCGTGGCCGGGCTCGCCTAGTCCCCGGGCGCGGTGTCCGAGGGCGCGCTCGGCGCGCTGGGCTGGACCGGCTGCGGCACGACCGTCGGCGTCTCGCCGGTGGCCATCTGGTTCAGCAGCAGCGTCAGGTTCGTGTTCGGGTCGATGAACCAGAGGTTGCCGCCCTGCATCATCTCCACCATCAGCTCGCGCCGGCGCAGGTCGAGCAGCTCCGGGTTCTCGCGCCAGTAGCGGCCCTGGATGGCGCGCACCTGCGCCTCGCGGTTCGCGGCCTCGAGCGCGGCGGCGGTGCGGCCCTTCTCCTGCGTCAGCAGGACCTCGGCCTCCTTCTGGGCCTGGAACAGATTGTTGGCCTGCTGCGCCTCGATCTGCTGGCGGCGCTTCTCCTCAGTCTCGATCTGCACCTCGAGGTTGGCCTTGTCCGAGAGCAGGCGCGCGTACTCCTCGCTCACCTGGATATCGAGCACCTTGACCGCCTCGAGCGTGACGAACAGCTGGTCCACCGGCGCCTGCTGGCCCTCGCCCGCCGGAGTCACCAGGAACTGGCGGATGCGCTGGCTGAACGCCCCGCGGTCCGACAGCGCCTCATCGAGCGTGAACTGCGTGCTGGCGCTCTTGAGCGCCTCGTTGATGAAGCCGTCCAGCTGCGTGCTCAGCACCTCGTCGCTCGCCCCGAGCCGGCTGTACTGCCTCATCAGCGACTCGTTGTCCAGCTTGCGGCTGTAGTCCACCTGGATGCGGATGTCGTACAGCTGCTTGTCCGAGCTGGCGACATTCTGCGTGATCTCGCGGCTCTGGCGGCGGACGTTCACGATCGCGATGCGGGTGAACGGCGCGAACGGCCGGAAGAAGATCCCCGGCTCCTGCACCCCCTCGACGGCGCCGCTGGTGATGATGATCCCGCGCTGGCCCTCATCCACTTGGGCGAACCGGGTGGTCCCCGCCCCAATGCCGATAATGATCAGGACAACGAAGATGATCCCGAGCGTGCGTCCCTGAATGCTCATGCCTGGTCCTCTCCTCGGTGATGATGTGCGGTTGCCGACGTCTCGCTGCGACATTGTTTGTTTCCCTAATAACCAGGTCTTCTGCGGTTGTGCCGCTCACTCCCTGCCGGGGTGGTCTGGAGAGCCGTAGGCCCTCCAAGATCCCTCTTCCTCTGCGGCGCAGAAGAGGAACACCCACATTCCTCGCTGGCAGCTCGGCGCGCCCGAGGCTGGGGCGCGGCCGCCAGCGCTGTGCACGTCTCCGGGACTGCGCTGTGGGGCGCGGGGGCCACGGAGCCTGCTCGGATGCGCCGCCGCATATAACTACGTGCGACCGCGGCGCGAGGTCGCAGCTGGCCCGTGGCTCGATTGACAGCCGGCTCGCGCAACCTTTACAATCGCGCCGGCGTATCCTATAGTAGCGGGATCAGGCGTCCGACAGAGCGCCGCTATGCTTACAGATCGCAAGCAGAACTGTCGCGACCGGAGCCTGCCGTGAGCCACCGGCGGGCTCCGTTTGTATAAACGCTAGCAAAGGGCTAAAGATGCGCCTCATTCTCTATCTCGGCAAAGGCGGCGTCGGCAAGACGACCACAGCTGCGGCGACGGCCGTGCGCGCCGCCGAACTTGGATACCGCACGCTGGTGGTGAGCACCGATGTCGCCCACAGCCTCGCCGACGCGCTTGACCACCCGCTCGGCGCTCTGCCGACGCAGCTCACCGACCGGCTGTGGGGCCAGGAGATCAACGTGCTCGACGAGGTCCGCCAGCACTGGGGCGAGCTGCGCACCTACCTGGCTGGGCTGCTGCGCCGCCGCGGCGTGGACGATGTGGCCTCCGAGGAGCTGGCGATCATCCCCGGCATGGAGGAGGTCGTCAGCCTGCTCCACATCCGCCGCCAGGCGCGCGAGGGCAACTTCGACGCGGTGATCGTGGATGCCGCGCCCACCGGCGAGACCATCCGGCTGCTGACCATGCCGGAGACCTTCCAGTGGTACGCGGCGCGGGTGATGGACTGGGACCCCGGCACCAAGAGCGTCGCCAAGCCGCTGGTGCGCGCGCTCATCCCGGCCACCAACGCCTTCGAGTCGCTCGAGCGGCTCTCCAAGGGGGTCGAGGCGCTGCGCCAGACCCTCACCGACCCCCAGGTCAGCTCGTACCGGCTGGTGGTGAACGCCGAGCGCATGGTGATCAAGGAGGCGCAGCGGGCCGCCACCTACCTCTCGCTGTTCGGCTACCCGGTGGACGGGGTGGTGCTCAACCGGCTGCTGCCGCGCAATGCGGTGGAGGGCGAGTTCATGCAGCGCCTGGCCGAGATGCAGGCCAGCTACCGCCAGCAGGTCCACGACCTGTTCGCGCCGCTGCCGATCTGGGAGGCGCCCCACTACCCGCGCGACCTCAAGGGCATCGCGGACCTCGGCGAGCTGGGGCGCGAGCTGTTCGGGCAGGACGACCCGACCCGGGTGTTCTTCAAGGGCTCGATGCACGAGATCGTGCGGGACGGCGACGAGTACGTGATGCGCCTGCCGCTGCCGCACGTCGAGATCGGCAAGGTCTCGATCACTAAGCGCGGCGACGAGCTGTTCATCGCGATCGGCAACTTCAAGCGCGATATGATCCTGCCGCTCACGCTCGCCGAGCGGCCTGCCAAGCGGGCTGTCTTCCGCGAGGGTGTGCTCGAGGTGCGCTTCGGCCCGCCGGAGGTGCCTCAGCCGGCGTAGGGGTTGGCGGTGCTGCTCCGGGCGCGGGGGAGGGCTGCAGCATTTCGAAAGAATATGGTATCATAAGTGCAGCGAAGCTCGTGAGCGGATGGCGCGAGCAGCCCGTCCGGGAATATAACGCGCGAAGCTTTATCTGAAGCCAACCAACCCCGTTACCTGGGAGGCCACACATGATCACAGAAGAGATGGTGCGCAGCGCCCTGAAGAACGTCTACGACCCGGAGATCGGGCTTGATATCGTGAACCTGGGGCTGGTGTATGGGATCGACATCCAGGACGAAGGGCGTAAGGTGGTGATCGACATGACCTTCACGACGCCGGCGTGCCCGGCGGGCCCGGCGCTGCTAGAGCAGGTGAAGCGCGAGGTCATGGCGCTCAACACGGTGTACAAGAATCTCGAGGATGTGCAGGTCAACCTGGTGTGGACGCCGTTCTGGAACCCGTCCATGATGAGCCAGGAGGCCCGCGACGAGCTGGGGTTCTTCTAGAGCGCCGCGGAGCGCTCACGCTGCGGAACCTCCCCCGCCGGTGAAGCGGCGGGCAACAGATGAGCCAGGGGCAGCCATTCGGCCGCCCCTGGCTCTTTTTTGCCTCGCGCGGCGCTCTGTCTTGACAAGCGCGGCGCGGTGTGCTATCGTCTGCCCCGGCACCTTACACGTGTAGGGTGATACGTGACAGGCTATACGTGTAAGTGCGACGCAGTCCCGTTTTACCTGTTCCTCAAGCTTCAAGAAACATCGCGGGCTATCCAGGTCACCTGGGGAGATAGCCAGCCGCTGAAGCTCATCGCCGCGGCGCGCGGGCGATGGCACCGCTGTCTCCGGCAGCCCGCTTCGCTTCGCGATTGGAGCGCGGCGGCTGGTGTGGGCGAACCTGACGGAAGCGTATGAAACGACCGACTCAGGCTGATGTAGCTCGGCTGGCCGGGGTCTCAAGGGCCACGGTCTCGTATGTGCTGAACGGCCAGACCGGCGGGCGGGTGCCGATCTCCGACGAGACGCGCCAGCGGGTGCTCGCGGCCGTCGCCGAGCTGGACTACGTGCCGGATGCGCGGGCCCAGGCGCTCCGTTCGGGCAGCACGAAGACGATCGGCCTGATCATCCCGGATATTCACAACCCCCATTTCTGGCAGGTCGCCGATGGTGTCGAGCAGGAGGCGCACGCCGCCGGCTACCACATCCTCCTGTCGAGCATCCCGCCCGAGAAGGAGGGCGCCGAGGATATCTTCACCAACCTGTCCCACCGGCGGATCGACGGGCTGGTCATGGTGCCCAGCTTCATCTACCAGTCGGAGCGAGCCCAGAAGACGCTGGCGGGCCTGCTCAAGCGGGGCGTCCCGGCGGTGGGGATCATGGCCGAGCGCAGCGGGGCGAACTACAAGTTCGACCGGGTCATCTCCGACTACCGGGACATCACCTTCGAGATCATGGCGCACCTGCTGTTGCTGGGGCACCGGCGGATCGGCCTCATCTTCGGGATCGCGGTGCCGGAGCTGGGGATGGACCGGCTGTCCGCCTACCGCGAGAGCCTGCAGGCAGCCGGCCTGCCGGTTGACCCCGAGCTGGTGGTGCAGTGCGGGCCGACGATCGAGGATAGCTACCAGGCCGCCCGGCGGCTGCTCGAGATGCCCGCGCGGCCGACCGCGCTGCTGGCCATCAACGACCTGCTGGCGGTCGGCGCCCTGCGCGCGATCAGAGATCTCGGCCTGCAGGTGCCCCAGGATGTGTCGCTCTTCGGCTACGACGATATTCCGGTGTCGAACTACCTGGTGCCCCGGCTCAGCACCGCCTCCAAAGACGGGGAGAACATGGGGCGCGAGGCATTCCGGCTGCTGCTGGCGCGCCTGCAGGACCCTGACCGGCCGCGCCAGGAGGTCAGGCTTCCGGCGCGCCTGATCCTCCGCGAGTCGACCGGGCCTGCGCCGTTCTGAGGCAGCGCGGCCAGGCGCGGGAAATCGGGCGATGGACGCTGCCAGCGTAGGAGGTGGCGGTGAGTGGTGCACGCAGAGCAGTCCCTTCGATGAGCAAGATGCCCGGTATTGCAACGGCGCTCAGGCGCAACGCCGCAGCGTATCTGTTCCTCGCGCCATGGCTCCTGGGGTTCTTCGTCCTCACCCTGTACCCCATGCTCTACTCGCTGTGGCTCGGCTTCACGGACTATGACTTCACCAAGCCGGGCGAGACGCAGTGGATCGGGCTCGGCAACTACCTGAGGATGTTCGGGCTGACCCACCTCGCCGCGCCCGGCGTGGAGATATCCCCGGACCCGTACTACATGAAGTCGCTGTCCGTGACGTTCACCTACGTGTTCACCTCGGTGCCGCTGAAGCTGGTGTTCGCGCTCGCCGTGGCGATGCTGCTGAACCAGCAGCTGCGCGGGGTGCCGTTCTACCGGGCCGTGTACTACATCCCCACGCTCCTCGGCGGCTCCGTGGCGATCGCGGTGCTCTGGAGGAAGCTGTTCGAGCGGGACGGCCTGGTGAACAGCGCGCTGGAGACGATCGGCTTCACCAACCTCCCGGGCTGGATCACCAACCCCAGGTACGCGCTCTGGACGCTGGTGCTGCTCTCGGTGTGGCAGTTCGGCTCATCGATGATCATCTTCCTCGCGGGGCTGAAGCAGATCCCGGGGGAGTACTACGAGGCGGCGAGCGTGGACGGCGCGGGCAAGGTGCGGCAGTTCTTCTCGATCACCATCCCGCTGCTCTCGCCGGTGATCCTGTTCAACCTCGTCATGCAGCTGATCGCGGCGTTCCAGGTGTTCACCCAGGCCTACATCATCGGCGGCGGCAGTGGCGGCGTGCTCAACTCCACGCTGTTCTACACCCTGCACCTGTACCTCCAGGGGTGGACCTACCACGAGATGGGGTACGCGTCCGCGATGGCGTGGGTGCTGCTGGTCATTATCGGGGTGCTCACGGCCATCGTCTTCAGAACATCGGACTTGTGGGTGTCATATGGCACTGGGGAATAGCAGGCACACCAGGACGCTCGTCCGCCATACGCTGACCCATCTGTTCGTGATCGCCCTCGGGCTGTTCATGATCTACCCGATCGTCTGGATGCTGGTCAGCTCGTTCAAGCCCAACAACATGATCTTCAGCGACCCGGGGCTCATCCCGAAGGCGGTGACCCTGGAGAACTACATCTCGGGGTGGAAGGGCTACGCGGGTGTGTCCTTCGGGCGGTTCTTCGCGAACTCCCTCGTCATGAGCGCGGTGGCCGTGATCGGGAACCTGATCTCCTGCACGATGGCGGCGTACGCGTTCGCGCGGCTCAAGTTCGTGGGCCGGGGGTTCTGGTTCGCGATCATGATGCTGACGCTCATGCTCCCCGGCCACGTCACGATCGTGCCGCGCTACATCCTGTTCAACACGTTCGGCTGGGTCGGCACGTACCTCCCGATCCTCGTGCCGAAGTTCCTCGCCACGGAGGCGTTCTTCGTATTCCTGCTGGTGCAGTTCATCCGCAGCCTGCCGAAGGAGCTCGACGAGGCGGCGATCATCGACGGGTGCTCGAAGGCCGGGGTCTTCCTCCGGATCATCGTGCCGCTCGCGACACCGGCGCTGATGACGACCGCGCTGTTCACGTTCCTGTGGACGTGGGACGACTTCTTCAACCACCTGCTGTACCTGACCAGGCCGGACACCTTCACGGTCTCCAGGGCGCTGCGCACGTTCGTCGGGGACGCAGGCTCGGTCTCCAACTGGGGCGGCGCGCTGGCCATGTCCACGCTGTCGCTGATCCCCAGCTTCATCCTCTTCTTCTCGCTGCAGAAATACTTCGTCCAGGGTATCGCTACCACGGGCATCAAGGGCTAGCGCAGCACAGGAGGGAACGGCTATGACGCGATGATCGCGAGGTTTGTTGGGTTTGTCCCTGCAGATGGTTACAGGAATTGGAGGATGCTAAGGATGAACGTATTCCGCACACTCACGCTTGTCACGCTGCTCGCGGCGCTGCTCGCGGCGTGCTCGCAGCCGAGCGCGGCGCCCCAGCCGACCGCGGTGCCGGCAGCCGAGCCGACCGCGGCGCCGGAGCCGACCGCAGCGCCCGAGCCGACCGCGGCGCCGGAGGCTGAGCCGACCGCAGCGCCGGAGGCTGAGCCGACCGCCGCGGCCCCGGCAGCCGGCGCGTTCGAGCTGCCGCCCTACACCGGCGGCCCGGCGGAGATCCGCTTCGGCTGGTGGGGGAACGACGAGCGCGCCGCCAGGACCCAGCGGGTGATCGAGCTGTTCCAGGAGGCGTACCCCGACATCAAAGTGATCGGCGAGCCCAACGGCGGCACCGCCGACCACTTCCAGATCATCGACACGCAGCTCGCGGGCAACAACGCCCCCGACCTGATCCAGTTCGGCGGCAACTGGCCCGATTACCAGCAGTACCTCGAGCCGCTCAACGGCTACCTCGGCAAGCAGCTGCTGATCGACACCCCCGAGCGGTTCGACCAGACGGCGCTCATCCCGGCGACGGCGGCCGACGGCAACCTCTACGCCGTGAGCCTCGGCACGAACACGCTCGTCCTCGCCTACAACAAGACGATGATCGAGGCGGCGGGGGTGGAGCTGCCGAAGGACAACATGACCTGGGACGAGCTGATCGCCTACGGCCGCGAGCTGAAGGAGAAGCTCCCCGAGGGCGTCTACCCCTTCGTGGACAACAGCACCAACCAGGCGAACTACCTCAGCTACTTCTACCGCCAGGAGGGGACCCCGCTCTGGACCTCGGATGAGGGCGGCAAGTCCTACGCGACGGTCGAGTCCGCCAGGAAGTGGCTGCAGCTGTGGGCCGACATGCGCGCCGAGGGGCTCATCCCCGACGCGGAGACCACCGCGGCCTACGCCGAGGAGGGGCCGGAGACCTCGGCGCTCGTGGCGGGCAAGGCGGCGATCGGACTGATCTGGAGCAACCAGGGCGCCTCCTACCAGGCGGCCATGACCGACGAGCTCGGCCTGACGACGCTCCCAGCTGGCGGCGAGCCCTCCTACGCCATCCAGATGAGCCAGTACCTGGGCATCAATAAGGCCAGCCAGAACAAGGAGGCGGCGGCGCTGTTCATCAACTTCTTCGTGACCAGCCCCGAGGCGGGCGCGGTACTCGAGACCAACCGCGGCATCCCCTCCTCGCCGATCGTGCGCCAGGCGATCGCTGACCGGGCCACCCCGACCGACGCGGCGGTCTACCGGATCTACGACGTGGTGGCCGATCGCACGATCCCGCAGGACCCGAACCTCCCGAACGACCAGGAGTTCGTGAACGAGCTCGAGCTGCTCGGCCAGCGGGTGGCGTTCGGCGAGCTGACGGTCGACGAGGGCGCCGAGGCCCTGCAGCAGCTGATCGAGCGCCTGGCGGCCAAGTAGCGCCCGGCGGGCGAGGCGATTACGAAAGGCGTGAGGCCCGATGGCCCCGCGCCTTTCCATTCTCCGAATCCCAGCGCCGCCCGGCGGCCGATGGGGCGCGGGAAAGAAGGCGTTCTCCGCAGGGAGGTGTGGAGAGCTACACGCCCGCCACGGATGCTGTTCGCCAGAAGGTGCGACGGTCGCAGACCGGCCACGGATGCTTTTTTCGCCAGGAAGTGCGGCGGTCGCAGACCGGCCACGGGCGCTTTTTTCGCCGGGAGATTGCAAGCCCGCGGGCAGCTTCCCGCAGGGAGGTGTGGAGGGCTGCACGCCCGCCACGGACGCTTTTTTCGCCGGGAGATCGCAAGCCCGCGGGCAGCTTCCCGCAGGGAGGTGTGGAGGGCGGCAAGCCCTCCACGGATGTTTTTTCTGCTCTGCGGCTGCGCAGCAGCCGCAGAGC
>CALJIC010000339.1 GCA_937974195.1 uncultured Roseiflexaceae bacterium
TTGGCTGTAGCGTCGGCCGGTGCGCGGCTTACCCTCCAGCGTCCACTCGTCCATATGCGCCAGAAACGCGGTCTCGAAGGCCGGCACTAGATGCTCGAACTCGTCGACGGTCAGGCTCGTCAGATCCAAGATCCGGTAGGCTTTGTCGCGCTCTTCCGCATATCGCAGTCGCATGTGTCTCCTCCGTTTCGGTTGGAGACACTGTCTACCATAAATCGGGTTAATCTCTCAGATGCCGGCAGAGGAAGTCCCAGCAGTTCGCGGGTGAGACATATCATCCCCCCAGCAGCTGCCCACCGCGGGTCATCACAAAGAGCAGGTTGCCAAGGATCCCAACCACCAGGCTGATCGCCACCGTCGCCATGAGATACATCATCCGGCGCTTGAGCATCCGCTGGAACTCGTCCCTCAGGATCGTCTCCAGCGTCCTACCGAACGCCTCCAGCGCCGCCACCGGGGTGGTCCCGTCGCGCTCGGACTGGGCCAGTTGCTCGGCAACGTCGCGCAGCTCCACACAGGCGCGGGCCCTGGCGACCAGAGCGAGCGCCTCGAAAGGGCGCAGCCGGCGGCTGGCGTGCAGATCCAGCGCGCTCCGCACCACGTCCTGCATCACGGCGAGCCGCGAGTTTGGACGCGCGACATAGCGCTCCAGCAGCGTGATCGGCGCGTCGTATCCCTCAAGCGACACCCGGACGTAGTTGACGAAGCCCGGCAGCAGGGAGCGGATCCGGCGATCCTCCTGCTGCTGCCGCACGATCGGCCTGCGCGGGATGACAACGCCGAGGCAGAGATACATCCCGGCAGCGCACGCCAGGAGCAGGGTGCGCTGCATCCCCTCCATACCTGTGGCCAACACGATGAGCACCAGCAGGCCCGCGAGCGGGACGGCCGCGACCTGCCCGACGATATACCGCCCGCTCATGCCGAGCCTGCTCGGGAGGGCGCGAAAGCCCGCCAGCGCGTGGCGCTCGCGCTCCGCCCACACCAAGCCCAGCGCAGCCAGCAGCGCCCCCACAACGCTGAGCCCCACGAACGGGGTGGCCGGGGAGAGCAGCAGTTCGTTCATGTCATTCTCTCCTGAGAGCGCCACAACCGGGGCGCCTGCTAGTAATCGACGTCCTCAACCCGCGCGAGCAGGCTGCCCGCCACAAATGGGGCCGCCAGCGCAGCTCCGACGAGCACGGCGGCAAACGGGCCCAGCACACCCGTGTAGGCGGTGACGAAGCGGTCCCACTGCGTCGCGGCGAGGTAGAGCGCCAGGCCGGTTGCCGCCAGGCCAATCACGTAGCCGCTGTAGCGCATCTGCGCCAGCTCGGTTGCAGCGCTGCTCCGGCGCTGCTCGGCCTCGAGGAGACCGGCGTGCGCGGCCCGGAGTCGCTTGACCTGGGCGTCCTGCGGCTGGCCGAGCGCCACCTCCAGGTGGCTCAGGAACGAGCTGTGCCGAAGCGAGGGGGTCTGCGCCCCCAGGGCGAACACACACTCCGCGTCGGTCGCCAGCAGCGTCGTTGAAAGTGGCCGGTTGATCGCCTGGACGATGAACAGCCACTCGTCGCGCAGCGGGCCAGGGCACAGCTCGGCCGCTACCGTCTCCAGCGCCAATGCGAAGCTGTCCCCCGCCTGCATCTGCATGACGAGCCGCCCGACGGCCGGGGGGAGCGACCGGTCAAGCGCGCTGGTGTAGCGCTGCTCCATGCCCCAGACGACCGCCCAGAGCACCAGGCCCGCGATCGGCATCGCGAGAAGGAGCGCCAGCAACACCGGCGTGAGCAGCGAGAGCGTGAGGAGGCCGGCGACCACGACGACCAGCGCGATCGCGATCAGCTGCTGCGGGGCGACCACCTCGGACGCAAAGTGTAGCGCCGGGTCGATCGGGAGATCTCCCCGTCCCGTCCTCCGCCGCGCCCGCACGGCCTGGTCGTACAGCAGCGCCTGGATCGCCCGCCTGAGCGGCCCGCGCAGCACCAGCGACGCGCCCAGCGCCAGCGCTACGGCGAGCCACAGCGGGAACGAGTGGGCGATCCAGGCAGTCTCGGGGTAGGTCGTCCCCGGGTCGATCAGCGTCATACGGCTCTCCTGTCGTTGTCTTCGCGGCTCATGCGCTCCTCGAGCGCCTCGCGGCGCACAACCAGCGTCCGCAGCACATCCGGGGAGCCCTCGCCCCGATCCACGAGCGCCCGCTGCGCCGCCTCGCGGCCGCGGATGACCAGCAGCGCCGGCGACGGCGCAAGCTCCTCTGTGTCGAAGCGCTCGAGCGCCTCGATGGCCGCCCACGGCCGGCCGGCGGCCAGCTCCAGCTCAGCATCGGCGCAGGCACGCGCCACCTCGGCATCGACAGCCATGCCCGCCCCGATCCGCTCCGCGATCGCCCCCCAGCCGCCCGCCGGCTCGGCGACCGCCGCGGCCGCAAGCTCGGCCATCAGGCCATCGAAGGCCGCCTGGGAGCGCGCCCACAGGCGCCCCTGGAGCAGGATCTCGAGCTCGACGGCCGCGTGCTGCGCCGTATCGCGGACGTGAGCGAAGCGCGCCGGCGCCAGGGCGATCGCCTGCCGCGCCAGCACGAGCAGCCGGCTGTCGCGGGTGCGCGCCCAGGCGGGCTGCATGATGTTGAGGGCTCGCTCCGCATCACCCACCGCGATCGCCTGCCGCGCGCGCTCCTCCGTCTCGGCAACGTCGTTGACGCTCGGGCGCGCCGACCGCAGGGCGGAGGCCATGAGCGCCGCCCGCAGCTTTCTGTCCAGCGCCGCCGGGGTGCTCTCTCCGTTCGCCCAGCCGAGGCTGCCGTCCGGCAGGGCCCGGGCGAGCAGCTCCCAATCGAGGCCTCCGCCATCCCGGACGACCAGCCGCGCGAGCGGCACGAGCACCGGCTGGAGCCGCCCGGCATCATCGAGGGCAACGCCGCTGGTGAGCGAGATCTCGCTCACCAGGCGCCGGCCGGCGAGCTGCTCAACAAAGATCACGACTTGGAAGGCGCTCACGGCGTCGCGCAGCGCATCGTCGCGCCGCCCCTCGTACAGGTACGCGCCGGGGAGCGACGCGTAGGAGGCGAAGCGCTCGACGGCCCGCTGCGCGTCCTGCGCGTGCATCGTCGTGGCGACCGGGTGGCCCGACATGCCCAGGGACAGGATCGCGCCCGCCTCCTTGCCGCGCGTCTCGCCGACCGCCAGCAGCCCGGGCGTCTGCCGCAGCGCCTCGCGCGCCGCCCGGCTGAACGAGTCGGGGTCGCGGATCGTGTCCACCAGCTCGCGGGTCCAGAGCTCGGCGCGGCGCAGGAACAGCTCGCGGGTGAGATCCTCGATCGTCAGCACGTGGATGTCGCCGGGCAGGGAGTTGATCAGCGCCTCGAGCAGGGCCGTCTTGCCGCTCCCCGTGGCGCCGGCGAGGAGGAACGAGCAGCCGGCCCGCGCCAGCAGGCCGAGCAGGTCGCGGATCGCGCTGTTGATCGTCCCGCGCGCCTCCACGTCGCGCAGATCCCACGCGGACGTGCGCCCGCGCCGGATGCAGACCAGCACGCTTCCTCTGTCGACAACCGGGTAGATCGAGACGTGCACGCGCGTCCCGTACTCGGCCGGGATGGACACCTGCGGCGTCGCCTCGTCGAGCCTGACCCGGTGCGCCGTGGCGAGGAAGCTGGCACGCCGGATCACCTCCTCAGCCGTGGCGAATTGCTCGGGCACCACCACGAACTCCCCGCCCGCCTCCTGCACCATGACGGTCGTGCCGTTGATCTTGATCTCGTTGATGCGCGGGTCGTCCAGGTACTTCTGGATCGGGTGCCAGCCGATCGTGCGGCTGTAGATCGCTAGCAGCACGTCCCTCTCCAGCGGGACGCCGTAGAGCGGGTTCTCGGCCTCCTGCGCCTCGCGCGCCGCGACGATCGCCTGCCGGAGCACGGCGACGACCTGTGCGTTGCGCTCGGCCGCCGGCGCGAACGGCGCCAGGTAGCTCACCGCGAGGCGCTCCACGAGCACGGTGCGCGCGGCGTCGAGCACGCGCGGGTCCTCGACCGGCGATGCGCCGGCGCCGGCCGCCGGCGCGCCGAGCAGCGCCCCCACCCCGTCGTCCTCGGGGCCGCGCAGGAACGCGGGCAGCGACTCGACCTTCTCGATCAGCGATGCGCCGCTCATGCCGCCACCTTCCGGCCATCCATGGCCACGCCCGCCGGGGCTACCGGCCTGGCCCGAAACAGGCGGTCGAGGAGCGTGCTGCGCGGCTTCGCGAGCGGTGTCGTCAGGCCGATCTCATGCGCCAGGGCGTCCACGATGTCGTGCACCGAGCGGGCGAACCGGCCGTGCGGCACTACCGTCAGCGGGGAGCGATAGCCCTGCTCGCCGGCGTCGGCCAGGCTGACGGTGCGCGGGTCGTGCACGAGCGTGCCAAGCAGCCTGGCGCTCGGGGCCTCGCGGGCGAACAGCGGGAGCGCCGTGCTCAGGCTCGACACGACGCCCCGCTCCGGCTCCATGCCCACAAGGAGCGTGCGGCCCGTCAGGTCGTCGCCCGGGTTGTGCCTGAGCGCGCGCAGCAGGTTCAGGACGCCGGTGCGCTCCTTGCGGCTCGGCGGCGCCGGCAGCACGAGCCAGCCGCCCTCGCGGCCGACGATGTAGGGGGCAGGGCGGCGCACGATCTCAGGGCTCGTGTCGAAGAGGAGCACCTGATAGCCACTGAGCTGGCGCACGGCGTGGAGAAAGGCGTAGAAGTTCTTGCTGTCCAGGTCGTGGATCGCCTCCACCATCTCCTCGGGGCCGAGCAGGAAGTCGAGGCCGCTCTCCCGGTGCTGGTAGATGCAGGAGCGGAGGCGCTCGGGGGTCCAGGCGGCCATGCCGAGCCCGTCGCCGAGCAGGCCCGTGTAGGTGGGGGCGGTCGACGGGATGCGGAACGTGGGGCGGATGCCTGAGTTCGAGATGTCGTTGTCGATAACCAGCACGCTCACGCCGCGCTGCCGCAGCCCCTCGGCGAGCATCGCCGTCAGCAGCGTCTTGCCGACGCCGCCCTTGACGGCCGTGACGGCGACCATGATCGCCTCGGAGTGGGCGCGGCGGCGAGTCCCCAGCGCCTTGCTCACCTGGTCCGCGACCGCATCCGGCGTGCGGGCGTCGATCACGGTTGCGCCGGCCGCCTGGAACTCAGAGGCGCGGCCCGCCCCGCGGCCCTGCAGGTTGACCACCACCCTGACCTGCCTTCGCATAGCCGCGCGCACGATCGCCCAGACATCGTCGAGCGTCCCGCGCAGCGTGTCCTCGACGTACACGGCCCCTGGCAGCCAGTCGCCGTCCAGCAGGCTCAGGGCGCGCGCCGTCGTGGGGACGCTGATAAGGGCCACCGAGTCCAGGGTGGCGAGCGTCTCCTGGAGCGAGGCGCTCCCCGAGATAACCATCAGCTCAAACTGAGTGCTCACGTCAGTCATCTCCTCATACAACGTGGTCTAGAAGCGTCGTTCGCCCCAGAGGCCCTGCACCCCGCGGCGCGTGTACGCGCCGCGGTCCTCCTCGAAGGTGAACAGGGGCTGCAGCGAGAACCCGGCGCCGGCCTGCGCGCCGGCCTGAACAAGCACCTCGTCGACCCGGCCGATGCGGCGCCGGCCGCCGTAGCGCCCGACGTGGGCCACGATCAGCGGGGCGGCCCGCGCGCCGATCATCCGGCGCACCACATCCGGCGGCACGCTGCCGTCCTCGCACGCCATGCGCTCGAGGTTGGCCAGCGCCGAGAGCGTGTCCGGCGCGTGGATGGTGCCGATGCCCGGGTGGCCGGTGGCGGCGGCCTGGAGCATCGCGAGGGCCTCGGGGCCGCGCACCTCGCCCACGGCGATGATGTCCGGCTTCTGGCGCAGCGTGAAGCGCACGCAGTCGGCAAAGGTGTGGCCGCTGCGGAGGACTTCCAGATGAACGCTGTCCTCCAGCATCGGCAGCTCGGCCGCCTCCTCGATGACCAGCACGCGCTTCTCCTTGCCGATCTCCCGCAAGACAGCGGCGGTGAGGGTCGTCTTGCCGCTGCCGGTGCCGCCGGCGACGAGGATCGAGACGCCCGACCGCAGCGCGTGGAGGAACAGGTCCTTCATCTCGGGCAGGGCGATCCCGTCGGCGATCAGGTCATCGAACGTCATCCAGCGCAGCGGCAGCAGGCGCACGGCGACCGTGGGTCCGATCGGCGTGGCCGGCGGGCGCGTGAGCGCGAAGCGGATGCGGCGCTCCACCGTGCCGATCACCTGGGACTCGCCGTGGCCCCCTGCCCGTGACGGCCAGGCGTCGGGGTCTTCCGGCGAGACCATGCCGGCGTGCAGCAGCAGCTGGCGCTGGAGAAAGACGATCCACGACAGGTGGGGCTCAATGCCGCTGCGCACGCGCTGGCCCGCCTGGAAGATCGTGATGGGGCGGCCGGGGCCGTTGATCAGGACGTCGCTCACCGCGGGCTCGCCGGGCGCGGCGTGCAGGAAATGCTCGAGCGGGCCGAACCACGGGATCAGCCGCCACTTGCGGAGCGCCTCCCCGTCGCCGTCACCGAACTCCTCGTGCATCCCGATGGCGCGCAGCGCCTCGGGGACGGGGCGCGACCAGTCGATGCGCCCGCGCGCGCACTCCCGCCGCAGCTCGATGAGCGCCTCATCAATCGTATTGAAGAGGGTGAGATGCACGTCGCCAGCGTGCGGGGCCGTGTGGGGCGGAGGGGTGGAAGTCTGCATGGCCTCTGCTTGTGCCTCACGCTGCTGGTCTACGGCTTCGTGCCGTTCTCGCT
>CALJIC010000340.1 GCA_937974195.1 uncultured Roseiflexaceae bacterium
CGCATGCCCTCGCAGGTGGGCTACCAGCCGACGCTCGGCACCGAGATGGGCGAGCTGCAGGAGCGCATCACCAGTACGCGGCGCGGCTCGATCACCTCGATGCAGGCGGTGTACGTGCCGGCGGACGACTACACCGACCCGGCGCCGGCGACGACCTTCGCGCACCTGGACGCGACGATCTCGCTGGAGCGGTCGATCGCCGCGAAGGGCATCTACCCGGCGGTGGACCCGCTGGCGAGCACCAGCCGCATCCTGGACCCGAACATCGTGGGCGAGGAGCACTACCGGGTGGCGCGCGAGGTGCAGCGTATCCTGCAGCGCTACAAGGACCTGCAGGACATCATCGCCATCCTCGGCGTCGAGGAGCTGAGCGACGAGGACAAGCTGACGGTGGCGCGGGCGCGCAAGATCGAGCGCTTCTTCAGCCAGCCGTTCACGGTGGCGCAGCAGTTCACCGGGCGGCCGGGCAAGTACGTGCCGATCAGCGAGACGGTGTCGAGCTTCGCGCGGCTGCTGGCGGGCGAGGTGGACCACATCCCCGAGTCCTACTTCCTGCTGCAGGGCGGCCTCGACGACGTGATCCAGGCCTACGAGCAGGCCCAGAAGTAGTGAGTGTCCAGTCGTCAGTAGCCAGTAGCCAGCGCGCGCTGCGGCCCGGCAGTGCGGAGCGGCTGCTGACTACTGGCGACTGACTCCTGGAGGTGGCGTATGCCCATGCACCTGGAGATCGTCACCGCCGAGCGCGTGGTGCTCTCGGACGAGGTGGATCAGATCAACGCCCCGACTAAGGACGGGCGGATCGGTATTCTGCCGCGCCACATGCCGCTGCTGACGCTGCTGGATGCCGGCGAGCTGGATATCATCAAGAACGGCGAGGTGACGCCGTTCGCAGTGTCGGGCGGCTTCCTCGAGGTGCTGCCGAACCGGGTGACCATCCTGGCCGACACGGCGCTGCGGGCCGATGAGATCGATGAGGCGCGGGCCGAAGAGGCGCGCCGGCGCGCCGAGGAGATTATCGCGCAGCGCCGCAGCGAGCGGGAGATGGCCCTGGCCGAGGCCGAGCTGCGGCGGGCGCTGGTGGAGCTGAAGGTAGCCGGCCTGCGGAAGATCAGGCGGCAGTCGTAAGGGCGCAGGGGAGGCGTAGCGCTGCGCCTTCCCCGCGCTCCAACGGCGGGCGGTGCGCACCGCCCGTACTGGTATGGCACGGAAAATCGGTATCGACCTCGGCACGGCGAACGTCCTGGTGTATGTCAAGGGGCGCGGCATCGTCCTCTCCGAGCCTTCGGTGGTGGCCCTTTCGACGAAGGACTACCGCATCAAGGCGGTTGGGGCGGATGCGCTTGCCATGCTGGGCCGCGAGCCCGAGAGCATCGAGGTGGTGCGGCCGCTGCGCGACGGCGTGATCGCCGACTACGACATCACCGAGGCGATGCTGCGACACTTCATCGGCAAGGCCAACGGCCGGCTGAGCGTCAGCAAGCCGGAGGTGATGGTCTGCATCCCGGCCGGCGTGACGACGGTCGAGATGCGCGCGGTGCGGGAGGCGGCGCTGGCGGCCGGCGCGCGCCAGGCGTACCTGATCCGCGAGCCGCTGGCGGCGGCGATCGGCGCGAACATCCCCGTGGCCCAGCCCTCGGGCAACATGATCATCGACATCGGCGGTGGCACGACCGAGGTGGCGGTGATCTCGCTCAACGATATCGTCGTCAGCCACTCGGTGCGGGTGGGCGGCAACAAGTTCGACGAGACGATCGCCGCGTACATCAAGCGCAAGTACAACGTGCTGATCGGCGAGCGAACCGCCGAGAGCATCAAGATCGAGATCGGCTCGGCGCTGCCGCTCGAGCGGCCGCTCTCCATGCAGGTGCGCGGGCGTGACCAGGTGGCCGGCCTGCCGCGCACGATCGAGGTCAACTCCAACGAGATCACCGAGGCGATCCAGGAGCCGCTCGAGGCGGTGGTGAACGCCGTGCGCACGGTGCTCTCCGAGACGCCCCCCGAGCTGTCGTCGGATATCATCGACAAGGGGATGATCATGACCGGCGGCGGCGCGATGCTGCGCCGGATCAACGAGCTGCTCACCGAGGTCACCGGGGTCCCGTGCTATGTGGCGGACCAGCCGGCGAACTGCGTGGCGATCGGGACCGGGCTGGCCCTGGAGCACATCGATATCCTGCGCGACAGCCTGAGCGGGGACGACCTCAACTGACAGGAGTTGCGCGGTGGCGGGATCGCGGGGAGGCCTGTCCTTCCCGCGATCCCTACTTTCCGCGAGCGCCGGCGGGCCTCCACATCTCCCCGAGGGGCGCTGACGCGGTTGCCCTGCCCGCGCATTTCCGGAGGGGTTTGGGGAGGATAAGCTCCCGGAGCCCTTCTTCGCAGCGAGAAAAGAAGGGCCTCGGCGGGCCACATGCCCCTCGGACGCCCCGGCTCGCGTGAGCGGCGGAACGAGTGATATGAAGCAGAAGCTGAACCCGCCTCCAACCGGCCTGGTCCTCGAGATCGGCAGCGGCGACAACCCCAACCCGCGCTCGGATGTGCTTGTGGACCGCTACCTCGGGGCGGACAACCGCGAGCGGGGCGGCGACCTGGTGGTTGACCGGCCGTTCGTGGTTGCCGACGCGCACCACCTGCCGTTCAAGGACGGCGCCTTCGCGTACACGATCTGCTCGCACATCCTCGAGCACATGGATGACCCGCAGCAGTTCGCGCGCGAGCTGATGCGCGTGAGCGCCGCCGGCTACATCCAGAGCCCCTCCGAGATCGCCGAGCGCCTCTTCCACTGGTCGTTCCACCGCTGGTATGTGAACCTGGTGGGCGACACGCTGGTGCTGCACCCGCGCGAGCCGCACGAGCCGTTCGGCGAGCTGTTCGACTACCTCTACGAGTACAACCCGGCCTACTACTTCTTCCAGCGCAGCATGCCGGACTTGTTCTGGGTTGAGCTGGAGTGGCACGGCAACCTGTCGATCGAGGTGCGCGACGAGTCGCCGCTGCAGCTGCGCGACCCGGAGACGCTGCGCGAGATGGTGCGGCCGCGCACGTCGCTGCTCGGCCTGCTCGCGCTGTTCTGCGCGTCCCTCGTCGCGCGCCTGCTGCGGGCCGAGACGCGCGCCAAGCTGCGGGCGCTGCTGCGGCGAAACTACCTCTAGATGCCCACGCCAAACGTGTGAAGCAGATCACCATCCATCTGGTCAAGCCGGACAAGGGGCAGACGGTGACCTACAGCGGGGAGCTGCTGCGGGCGGAGCCGGGGTACGTCCTCGTGCGGGCGCCGTGGGAGCGGGGCCGGCTCGACCTGGGGTATGTGGTGTTCGAGCCGGGCGATGTGTTCCTGGAGCACTTCTACGCCGACCGCTGGTACAACGTGTTCGAGCTGCGCTCCGAGCACGGCGCGCTGAAGGGCTGGTACTGCAACGTGACGCGGCCGGCGCGCATTTCGGAGCACACGGTCGTCTCCGAGGACCTAGCGCTCGACCTGTTTGTCTCGCCGGACCGGCGGCGCATCCTCATACTCGACGAGGAGGAGTTCGCCGCGCTCGGCCTGGACCGGAGCGACCCGCAGGCCCACGCGGCGGCGCGGGCGGCGCTCGCGGAGCTGGAGCGGCTGGCGGGGGCGGCGCTCGCGCCGTTCGACGCGCAGCCGGGCGGCTAGCGCCCGCCATCGCTTCGAAGCTAGACTGGCCGATCCCCCGGCCCGGATGCGGCCGCCCGCGCGAGCAGCGGCACGATGCGGTCCGCGACATGCCCCCAGGTGAAGGTTGACTCCACCCGCTGCCGCCCGGCGGCCCCCATGCGCTGGCGCAGCTCCGCATCGGTGAGCAGCGTCGTGAGCGCGTCCACCAGGGCGCCCACGTCGTCCCGCGGCGCGAGCAGGCCGGTCTGGCCGTGCTGGACGATCTCCGGCATGGCGTCGACGGCGGCGCCCAGGCAGGGCAGCCCGTAGGCCATCGCCTCCAGCAGCACATCGCCCCACGTCTCGCAGCGCGACGGCATGGCGAAGACGCTGGCGCTGCGGTACAGCGCGGCGATCACATCGCGGTCGTAGGTCGGCGGGATGCGGCGGATGCCCGGGCCGCCGATGCCCGTCTCGTCGGTGACGAGCCACAGCTCGGCCTCGGGGACGCGCTCGCGCGCGCGGGCGAACGCGGCCACCAGGAGGTCGCCGCCCTTGCGCTCGAAGTCCCGGCCGATGAACAGCACGCGCGGCTCGGCGGCGATGGGCGCGGCGGGCGGCAGGCGCTCGAAGTTGACGCCGCCGCCGACAACCGCGGTGCGCTCGGCGGGCACGGCGTAGTCCTCCAGCAGCGAGCGGCGGGTGTGCTCGCTGCGGGTGAGCACCAGGGCCGCGGCGTGATACGCCTGGCGCTCGAGCTCGTCCCAGCGCTCGCTCGCAGCGCCGGCGGCGAGCGGGTTGCGCCAGTGGTCCTCGCGCTGGGCGAGGCGGTAGGTGAAGTCGCAGTAGAGCACCACCGGCGCGCCGGCGCCGTGGGCGTGGAAGATCGCGCCGTGCTGCAGCACCACGTCGGCCTCGGGGTGCCTGCCGACCGCCTGGCGCGCGAGGCGGCTGCGGCGCTCGAAGGCCCAGATGTTCTTGCGGAACGCCTCGCGCCAGCGGCGCCTCGAGAGCCGCAGGCTGCGGATGGCGTTCTGGTAGCGGTCCACGCCGCGCAGCTCCACGTCGCACACGTCCAGCAGCTCGCAGCGCGCCGCGATCTCGGCGAACAGGCGGCTGTACTTGACCCACGCGCCGCTCGAGCGGTCGTGGATGTTGCCCACGAGCAGCCCGAGCACGCGCGGCGCGGCGGGTGAGAGCCGGGCTGCTTCCGGCTGCTGGGTCTGCGCTGTCGTCATTCCACTATCTCTCGCTGTGCGCCGGCGGCGGGCCGGGGCGCTCCGCCGTCCTTTCGGGCTGCGCCCCTTCGCCGCGCGGCTAGGCCAGCCCCACCTCCATGTCGCGCAGCCGGGTCGCCTCGTAGAGCCTGGCGGCCAGCGTGTGCCTGTCCGCAGTCTGGCGCGTGAGCAGGCGCGTGGCCGGGTCGTAGGCGCGCCTGAGCTGCTGCGAGACCCACCAGGCGTCGGTGCGCTCGCTGGCGCGGAAGGCGCCGGCGAAGGTCTGCATGGCGAAGGCGACCTCGAAGCCGGGCGGGTTGTACGGGAAGCCGTAGGCATTATCCTCGAGCCCGGCGACGTACTCCGGGCGCTCCACGAAGCGCAGGGCCTTCAGCAGCTTCCTGCTCCTCCAGAGCGGGTGGTCCGGGAACTGCCGCTGCAGCAGCGCGAAGGCGTAGAGGTTGAAGGCGTGGTAGCCGATCTCCTTGCGGATCTGGTGCGGCTTCTGGCGCAGGCGGCGGATCGGCTGCAGCGCCCGCGAGAGCAGGCGGCGGGCCAGGCTGCGGCGCGGGGCCGGCACGAAGTGGCTGATTCGCCCTGACGGGTCGATCCGCAGGTGCGAGGCCAGCGTCTGGTCGAGGAAGCGGAGCACGCGGGCGGCGACGGCGTCCTCGCGGCTCGGCTCGAGGAGCGCGCCGCTGGCTGCGAACCAGAGCTGGTGGTTGAAGGTCGTGTCGAAGCCGCCGCGGCTGCCGTCCACCTCGACGCAGCGCCACAGGCCGGCCTGCTCGTCGAAGGGGTGCAGCAGGAAGAGCTCGCGCGCGAGGGCGGCGTAGCGCGGCTCGCCGAGCCTGCTGGCGGCGGTGGCGAGCGCCTCGATCACCCAGGCCTGGCCGATCAGCCCGTTGCACTGGTCGCGCTGGGAGCCGATGCGGCACAGGTAGGTGGCGCCGGCGGGCCGCAGCTCGGGGCGCATCAGATACTCGGCGGCGCGCCTGGCGGCGTCCAGGCACCGGGCGTCGCCGGCCAGCTGGTGGGCGTGCAGCAGGGTGATCAGCCAGTGGGCCGTGTTGCGCACCGGCGTCTCCTGGTCGCCGTAGGGGCCGTTCCGGCCCGCCGGGAACGAGCCGTCGGCGGCCTGGAGCGCCAGGGCCGGCTCGATCGTCTCGCGGAACAGATCACTCAGGCGCATAGGGAAGCTGTCTCTTCGCAAAGGTGGCGCCCGCGGCGGACAGGCTGCCGAGGGTGGTCGTGATCTGGCAGAGCCAGGCGACCAGCCAGACCCGGTACAGGCTGCAGACGCCCTCGACCTGGTTGACGCGCATCGACTCGCGCACCGACTGCGGCGAGTCGGGCAGGAAGCCGCGCAGGACCGCGCCGATCTTCGAGCGCCGGCGGCCGGCGGCCTGCCCGGGGGGCGCCGCGGACGTGCCGGACGCCTCGGCGCGCCGGGCGGCGCGGATGGCGTGCTGGCCGCGGCCGACGCGGTAGTGCTTCTTGAGCAGCTCGAGCAGCCGGCGGGTGGGGTGGGCGACCTCGGCCTGCGGGGCGTAGACCAGCCGGAAGCCGCGCGCGGTGGCGCGGCCGGTCCAGATCACATCGCCGCCGGACTGGAGGCCGTGCGGGAAGGGGCCGATCGCCGCCACCACGCTGGCGCGGGCGAACAGATTGGCCGTCTTGGCGACGCCGCGCTCGCGGATGTTGCGCTCGATCTGCATGTTGCTGATCGAGTCGCAGACCTCGGCGCCGCTGGGGCGGGCCGAGAAGACGAAGCGGACGTTGCCGCCGGCGAGGTCGGCGCCGGCCATGATGGCGGCGACGCCCGCAGCGAGCCACTGTGGCGCCGGCGTGCAGTCCGAGTCGGTGAAGGCGAGGATCTCGCCGCGGGCGTGGCGCAGCCCGGCGTTGCGGGCGGCGTACGAGCCGCGGGTGGCCGTCTCGCTCAGCAGCGTCACCGGGTAGCGGCCGACGACCGCGCGGGTCGCGTCGGTGGAGCCGTTGTCGACCACGATGACCTCGTAGCGGTCGTGCGGGTACGTCTGCGCCAGCAGCGCCTCGACGCAGCCGGCGATCCGGCGCTCGTCGTTGTACACCGGCACGATCACCGAGACGAAGGGGAGCTCCGCTTCTGCCATGGCCTAGGTTCCGATCACGCTCTCGTACAGCTCTACCAGCCGGTCGTTCAGCTTGCGGTTGTCGAAGTGCTCCTCGATGTGCGCCCGGCCGGCGCGCCCCATCTCGGGCCAGCGCTCGGGGTGCTCGATCAGGGTGGCGATCGCGGCGGCCATCGCCTCGACGTCGCGCTCGGGCACCAGGAGCCCCGAGCGGCCCTCGACCAGCCCCTCGGGGAAGCCGCTGTGCCGCGTGCAGACGGCGGGCAGGCCCATCGCCTGCGTCTCCTGCAGCGCCACCGGCAGCCCCTCCTCGTCGCCGTTGCTGGCGGTGACGCTGCCCAGCACGAAGAGGTGCGACTCGGCGTACAGCCGGCGCACCTCGTCCTGGCTCTTCCAGCCCAGCAGCTCGATCGTATCGCCCATGCCGAGCTCCGCGATCAGGCGCTGCAGCGGCTCGCGCAGCTTCCCGTCGCCGACGATCCGGTAGCGGAGGTTGGGGTGCCGCCGGGCCACCTGCGCGACGGCGCGGATCGAGTACTCGAGCCCTTTCTTCTCGACCAGGCGCGCGACGGTGATGAGCCGCACCGGCTCTCCGGGCGCGAGGACGCGCGGCGCGAAGGCGAAGCGCTCGATGTCCACGCCCACCCGGTGCAGCATCGTCCGCTCGGGCGGGCTGCCCAGCGCCTTCAGCTTGCGGCCGAGGTACTCGCTGACGTGCAGAAAGCGCGCTCCGCGCCGGAAGAGGTCGGCGTACACGCCGGGGCCGTGCGCGCGCACGTAGGCGGTCACATCGTGGCCGTGGAAGGTCGTGATCAGCTTCCCCTGGATGGCGCCGATGCTCTGGAGGAACGCGGCGAGGATGCCGCTGGGGCCGAAGTGGCACTGGATGATGTCGTAGGGGCCGCGCCCGAGGAACGGCGCGATGTGGTGCAGCATCCGCAGCGAGGCGGCGCGCTTGCCGTAGCGCACCACGTTCAGCGCGTGCGCGATCGGCCGCGGGTTCCGCCCGACCTCGCGCGCCACCACTCGGGCCGCCGAGGCGACCCGGCGGACGATGCTCGGCGGGGTCACGAGCGCGCTGCTGTAGTAGGTGGTGCGCTCGAGCAGGCCGTAGTCGAGCACATCCTGGTGCACCGTCCCCTCGGCGCGGGGCTGGCTGGCGAAGATATCGACGCTGTGGCCGCGGTCGATCAGCCCGGTGATCTGGCTCAGGACGAAGGTCTCGGAGAGCGCCGGGAACTGGTTGACGATCATCGCGATCCTCATGCCGCCTCCTTGCGGGCGCCGAGCAGCGCGGGCAGCTCGCGCGCGTGGCGCAGCACCGCGCGCCCGCCCGGCGCGAGCGCCAGGGTCGCCAGGCCGACCGCGCCGGCGAGCGGCCCGGCGATCAGGAGGTTGAGCAGGTAGCTCTCGGTGGCGCCCAGGAGCCGGAAGGCGCCGAGGGCGAGCAGGATGGCGATCGCTGTGTAGGCGAAGGGCGCCACGGCGCGGTAGAGGTCGCGCTGCCGCACGTGGCCGCGCCGCCCGACGTACCAGAACAGCAGCGGCGTGCGGATGAGGAGGCCGACGACGCCATACGAGGCGGCCACCCCGACCGGCCCCCAGATCAGGCCGAGCGCGATCGCCGCGACCGTCAGGCCGGTGCTGATGAAGCCCCAGCGGAGCTGCTCGCCGGTGCGGGCCTGTGAGACGAACAGCCAGCCGGTCGTGTTCGAGATCGGCTCGGCCAGCCCGGCGATGCCCAGCAGCGCGAAGAGCAGGCTCACGCCCGCCCACTCGGGGGCCAGCACCACGCCGATGATCCAGTCCGACGTGCCGATCATCAGCGCGACCAGCGGCACCGTCAGCAGGCAGACGAGCGACGCCATGCGCAGGTAGAACTCGCGGTAGCGCTCGGGCGCGTCGTTCAGGCGGCTGAGCGCCGGGACGGCCACCGTGCTGAACGGGTCGCTGATGCGGCGCAGCGGCAGCAGCAGCAGGCCGTAGGCCTTGCCGTACAGGCCGAGCGCCGCCGGGCCGTAGAACTTGCCGATCAGCAGGTTGTCCAGGTTGCGCGCGAAGTAGTTCACGATGCGGAAGCCGGTCAGGTTGCCGCCGAACACCAGCATCGGCCGGACTCCGCTGCCGCGCGAGGGCAGGTGCGGGCGCCAGCGGCACGCGAGCCACAGCCCGGCGATCTCGACCGGCGACTGGATCAGCAGCGCCAGCACCAGCGCCCAGTAGCGCAGGTGCTGCGGCAGCAGGGCCGCGGCTACGATCGCGCAGACCGTGCCGGCCAGGGTGGCGGTCATGTCGACCTTGACCAGCGTGGCGAAGCGCATCTGGCGCTTCAGCAGCGCGCGGTGCTGGACCGTCATCCCGCCCAGCACGAAGCCGAAGGCGATCGCGATCGTCACCGCCAGCAGGCGCGGCTCGGCGTAGAACCACGCCAGCACCGGCGCGGTGAGCGCGGTGACGAGCCCGAGCAGCACGCCCATGGCGACGTTGATCCAGAACAGCGTGCTGACCTGCTTCTGGTCGAGCGACTCGCGCTGGACCGTGGCCGCCGAGAGGCCGAGGTCGTTGAACAGGGCGATGAAGCCGGTGACGACCACGACCATGCCGATCAGGCCGCTGTCGGAGGGCAGGATCAGCCGCGAGAGGATGGCGGTCTCGGCGATCCCCAGCGCCTGCTTGCCGACCTGGTAGCCGATGGTGACGGCGCCGCCGCGGATGGTGCGCCGCTCGATGTCGGCCTTGATATGCTCGGTGCCGAAGTATGTCTCGGGCGCGCGCTTGCGCGCCTCGGCGTCCTGTGCTGTTGGTACGGGGAGCGATTCCATCAGCGGTCCCTCTGGAGCGCAGCGGGCGGCGCGGCGGCGAACGCGGGCGACACCGCGCGGTACATGGCGAGGTACCGGCCGACCACGTCCTCGAGCGCGTACTGGCGCGCGACGTGGCTGCGCCCGCGCTCGCCCCATACGCGCAGGTCGGGGGCGGTGAGCGCCTCGGCGAGCGCGCGGGCGAGGGCGGCGGGGTCACCCGGTGGGACGAGCCGCCCGGTGAGGCCGTCCTGCAGCACCTGGGCCGCCCCGTCGGTGCTGGTTGCCACACAGGGCAGGCCGCAGGCGAGCGCTTCGAGCAGGGCCACCGGCAGCCCTTCCGAGTAGGACGGCAGCACAAACAGGTCGGCGGCCTGCAGGAATGGCGCGACATCGTCGCAGCCGCCGGCGAAGATGACACGCTCGGCCACGCCCAGCCGCCGGGCCTGCTCTTCGAGCGCCGCCTGCTGCGCGCCGCTGCCGACCAGGAGCAGGCGCGCGTCGGGCACCTGCTGCAGCGCAGCGGGCCAGGCGGCGAGCAGCACGTCGACGCCTTTCTCGGGCGACAGGCGCCCGGCGTAGATAGCCAGGGGCCCGTCCGGGAGGCCGAGCGCGGAGCGCAGGGCGCGGCGCTGGTCGGGCGTGACGGGCCGGAAGTGCTCGAGGTCGACGCCGTTGGCGATATCCCACAGGCGCGCGGCCGGCATGCCGACGCTCAGCAGCTCGGCGCGGATGGCCGGGCTGATGCAGACGAAGGCGTCCGCCAGGCGCGCGGCGGCCGCCAGGCGCAGGCGCCCGGTGAGCGGGCGGCGCCGGGTCAGCAGGCTGACATCGCCGAAGTCGCCGCTGCCGTGCGGCATGACCACCAACGGGCAGCGGAAGAGCGCGCGCGCCAGCAGCCCGATCGTCATCGGCGAGATCATCTGGTGGCAGTGGAGCACGTCGTAGCGCCGGCGCAGCCGCCACAGCAGCCAGAGCGCGCCCAGAATGAAGCTGATCGCCGCGAGTGCCTTGCCCGCGTCCCCCCAGCCGACGCGGTAGGTCGGCAGGCCCCGCACCTCCTCGTAGCGCGCCAGCCCGCGGTGGTGGCGCGTCACGACCAGGACCTCGACGCCGCGCGCCCGGAGCTGGCGGGCGGTGTCGAGCACAACGCGCTGCGCCCCGCCGATCGACGGGTAGAAGACGCTGGTGATCATCGCCACGCACGAGGGTGTGCTCATCGGTGCCTGCCCCGCTCCTTGGTGCAGCGGTAGATAATCTCGTCGCGCCTGATGCCGTAGCGCCGGGCCGTCTCCTCGCTGCAGGTCTGCGCGAAGTCGTCGAGCGTGACCGTAAAGCCGGCGGCCTCCAGGCGATCCTTGTAGTCGCGCCCGTAGACGCGCACGTGGTCATCCTGGCCGAACAGGCGCTCGCGCTCCTTCGGCGAGGTCACGCTCCAGTCCTCGAAGGTCGTCGCCCGCCTCATGTCGACGGGCGACTGGATGATCGCCCAGCCGCCGGGCTTCAGCACCCGGCACAGCTCGCGCATGGCCCGGCAGTCGTCCGGCACGTGCTCCAGCACGTGGTTGCAGAGGATGACGTCGAAGGTGTCGTCGGCGAACTGCATCCGGGCGACGTCCAGCTTGATCTGCGCCAGCGGCGAGTCCAGGTCGCCGCTGATGTATTCGAGATTGGGCAGCGCCCGGAGGCGCTTCTGCAGCGCGTACTCGGGCGCGATGTGCAGCACCCGCAGGTTGTCCACGAAGAGATTGGTCCGTTCCTGAAAGTAGAGCCACTGCAGGCGGTGGCGCTTCAGCGAGCCGCAGCCCGGGCAGCGCGAGTTCGGGAGCCGGCCGTTCCTGCCGGCCGGCAGAAACGCGCGAAACTGCCCCTTGCAGCAGGGGCACATCACCTGGTCGCCGGCGTACAGCGCCGTGGTCATCTTCAGGTACACCCGCTTGACCAGGTGATGGTAGCGCTTGGGCACGAGTGTTTTGACCAGTGGGCGCATGATACATCGAGCTCTCCATTGGCCGCGAGCCGTCGGTGCGCAGGTGTCTACTCGCGGATACGGTACACCGAGAACTCCGCGTTGGCGTACACCGGCTCGAGCTGCGCCTGGTGGCGGGCGATGAAGCCGTTGAAGAACTCGCGGTCGCGGAAGAGCTCCTCGCGCGACGTCACCACGTAGGCGGCGTCGATGCTGCGGATGAAGCCCCACAGCTCCTGGTCGTCGTCGGTGACGTGGTAGCTTGCGGCGGGCCGGCCGGTGTACAGCGACAGCGCGCGCGCCTTCTGGAAGACGATCACGTCGTCCGGCTCCGTCGTCGACCTGATGTATTCGAAGAGCTCGGCGGCCTCGCGGGTGCCGACCCCCTCCGACAGCGCCGGGTACTCCTGGCGCGGGATCTGTGTGATGTAGGCGCCGAGCGTCATGACGGTCAGCAGCGCCAGCAGGGCGGGCTCCAGCCGCCCCAGCCGCACCGCGCTCAGGCTGCGCAGGCCGAACATGACATAAAAGACGAACAGCGGCACGAGCGGCAGCAGGAAGCGGTTGCCCTGGTAGAAGGACCAGACCAGAATGACCGCCAGGTACGGGATGGGCAGCAGCTCGAACACAGTCGGGCCGCGCCGCAGCCGCATCACGTAGCCGAACAGCGCGAGCAGCGCGAGCAGCACGAACAGCGGCGTGCGCACGATCCGCGGGTAGCCCTCGTACCAGAACATGGTGAACGCGAGGCGGTACTCGGAGAAGTTGCCCGCGACCACCGACAGGTCGCCGCCGAGCTGGTCGAGGTAGCTGCTATCGCCCTGCACGAACAGCCGCTGGACCGCCGCGCAGGCCAGCACCAGGCCGGCCACCCTGAGCGCGAACGGGCTCAGCCGCCGGAAGCGCAGCAGGTCGTACAGCAGCAGGCAGGGGAGCAGCAGGATGCCCAGGGTGCGCGTCCCGTACGCGAGGTAGATCGCGAGGCCCACGGCCGCCGTGTAGCCGTTCGGCACGCGCGTGCCATCGGCCGCCCGGTAGGCCCGGTCGATCAGGTACAGGCTCAGGTACAGGAAGAAGATGAACGGCATCTCCGAGTTGATGCTGTCCTTGAAGTCCCAGATATACGGGTTGAGCCCGATCAGCGCCAGCAGCGCCAGCGTGGCCGCGGTCGAGAGGTAGCGCCCGAAGGTCAGGTAGACCACCACGAGCGCCGCGATGAAGAACAGGATCACCTCGACCTTCATCGGCGTGAGGTCGAGCCCGTACAGCGCGTAGACCGGCGCGAGCAGCAGCGGGAACACCGGCGGGTAGGCGCGCGGCGAGTAGCCCGGCCAGAACGGGTTGTAGATGTAGCCGGTGTCCTCGTAGGGCCGGCCCTCGACGATGTTCTTCGCGTGGTGGATGTACAGGCTGAAGTCATCGCCCCACTCGTGGCCCGCGCGGATCGTGGCCAGGTGCAGCACGCCGACGGCCAGGATGAGCGCGATCGCCAGCAGGTTGGCGCGCGTCAGCGCCACGGCCTGCGGCCGCTCGGCGCGCGGCGAGAGCGCTTCGATCTGCGTCTGCATGGCGTTGCTCCTCGGGCCTGCCGGGATGCCTAGTCCGCCGCGGCGCTGAGCTCGGCCAGCGCCGCCCGGTCCTGCAGGAACCACTCGACGGTGCGGCGCAGCCCTTCTTCCGGGAGCACCTGCGGCCGGAAGCCGAGCGCGCAGATGCGGCTGATGTCCACCACCAGCCGCTCCGGGTCGCCCGGCCGGACCGCGCCGCTGTACTTGAAGCGCGGCGACGCGCCCATGTAGCGGCACAGCGTCCGCGCCAGCCAGTCGATCGAGCACTGCTGGCCGGAGCCGACGTTGTACACCTCGCCCTCGAGCGCGCCGCGCTCCGCCACGATCATCGCCGCGCGGGCCACATCCTCCACGTAGCCGAAGTCGCGCTCCTGCGTGCCGTCGCCGTGGATGAACAGCTCGTCGCGGTTCTGGCTGATCCGCTCCATCAGGTCGTAGACGACCTGCTTGCGCTGGCGCGGCCCGTAGATCGAGAACAGCCGCAGCGAGGCGGCCCGCAGGCCGTACAGCCGGCTGTAGACCGCGACGTAGCGCTCGGCGGCGAGCTTGCTCACGCCGTAGGGCGAGATCGGGAAGGTCGCGTCGTCCTCGGACACCGGGATGCGCAGCGGGTTGCCGTACACCGCCGCCGACGAGGCGTAGATCAGCGCGCCGGGGTAGCGCAGCGCGCGCATCGCCTCCAGCAGCTGGAAGGTCGACTCGAAGTTGATCTGGTAGTCCCAGGCCGGGTTCGCGACCGAGGGCGGCACGTAGGCGTTGGCGGCGAAGTGGAAGATCGCGTCGTACGGCTCCTCCAGCAGCTGCGGCCAGAGCTGCGTGCGCATGTCCACCTGCAGCATGCGGATCTGACCGGCGACGCGCTGGAGATTCTCGGCCCGCCCGCTCACCAGGGTGTCGAGCACGGTCACCTGCGCGCCCGCCGCGACGAGCGCCTCCACCAGGTGTGATCCGATGAAGCCGGCGCCGCCGGTCACGAGCACCCGCCGAGCGCTCCAGTAGTCGTTCATGGGTTGCTCCTTTGGGCCATATTGCCGAGCGCGTGGGCCGGGCTGAGCGCCAGCCGGTAGGCCTCGACCGTGCGGCGGGCGACGGCCGCCGGCTCGTACCGCTGGCGGGCGATCGCCTGCGCGTAGGCGCCCATGCGCAGCCGCAGCTCCGGGGACTCGATCAGCTCCACGAGCCGCTCGGCCAGGCCGTATGTGTCGCCCGGCTCCACGAGAAAGCCGCTCTCGCCGTCGGCCACCATCTCGGGGATGCCGCCGACGCGCGAGGCCACCACCGGCTTCCCGACGGCCATCGCCTGCGCCAGGATCGTCGGCGACGTCTCCTCGTGGGAGAAGAGCGCGACCGCGCCGCAGGCGCGCAGCTCGCGCACGAGGCGCTCGTTCTCCACGTGCCCGGCGAACTCCACCGCGTCCTCCAGCCGCAGCCGCCCCACCAGCGCGCGGATCTCGCGCGCGTACTCCGGGTCCGGCGCCGGGCCGAGGATCAGCAGGCGCGCGCCGGGCACGCGGGCGCGGGCGAGCGCGAGGGCGCTCAGCAGCCCCTCGACGTTCTTGCGGCGCGTGAGGACGCCGGCGAACAGGATGTGCGCGCCGTTGGTGGCCGGCGCCTCGGCGAAGAACTCGCGGGCAATCGGGTTCGGGATGCTGACCCGCCGGCCGCGCACCAGTCCCTCGAGGGAGCGCGCGTCGTAGTCCGAGATCGAGATCACCACCCGCGCCTCCCGCAGCACCCGCCGCATCGTCGCGGCGACGAGCCGGCTTCTGACGCGCGACTTGAGCGAGGCTCCGGCGAGCTCGGCCTCGCGGTGGACCAGCCCGTGGACGGTGATCACTGACGCGGGCGAGATCTGGATGGCGACGTCGCCGCGCCGCCCGAGCCCGTGGCCGTGCACGACGTCGACGCCGATCTGGCGCGCCAGCCGCCGCGCGTACAGCACGTCGAGGAAGGATCGCGTGAGCAGGCGCAGCCGGCGCTGCCCGCGGACGTAGCATATCTGAAGCTTCTCGCTCACCCGCTCGGTGCGCGAGGGCGCCTCGCCCTGGTGGAAGCAGAGCACGGTGACGCGGGCGATCTGATCCTGCGCGGCCAGCTCCGGCGCCAGCGCGCTGACCACCGCTTCGATCCCGCCGACCACCTTCCCCGCCTCCAGCGGGTAGGGGCTCACCATCATCACCTGTAGGCCCGATGCCATCAGCAGTCCTTTCAGCGCACGTGCTGGAGCGCCCCCGCTCGCGCACGGACCCGCGCCCACGCCTGCGTGTAGCGCAGCCCCAGCAGCACGCCGGTCACCTGGAAGCGCTGCCCAACCCCCTTGAGCCGCCGGTCGAGCCAGATGCCGCGGATCTTGGCCAGCGGCGGGAGCAGATCTTTGATCACGGCCTTCGCGAACGAGCGGAAGGAGCCCGGCTGCTGGGCGCGCAGCTGCTCCATGCCGTTCGTGACGCGCACGACCTTGCGCGCGAGCTCGCCGAACGTGCGCCGCGCCGGGTGGAGCACCTCCACGTCGTCGGCGTAGAGCAGCGGCAGCCCTGCCGCATAGACCCGCTGGCCCCACTCGCGGTCGCCGCCCGACGTCAGCGTCGCGTCGAACGGCCCGACCCGCTCCACCACGGCGCGCCAGGTGAACACGTTCGCTGTGGCGCCGTAGTGGTACTTCTCGACGTACTTCTGCTGCGGGAAGCCGGTGAGGCTCTCGAACAGCTCGACCGCCGTCGGCCGGTCCGGGTGCTGGAAGAAGAGCGTGATGCGCCCCGCCACCAGGCCGGGCGCCGGCAGCCCGCTGAGCCGCGCCACCCCCCGCTCGATCCAGTCGGGCTGCGGCAGGCAGTCCGAGTCGGTGAACGCGAGCACCTCGCCGCGGGCGATCGCCAGGCCGGCGTTGCGGGCCGCGTACGAGCCGGGGCGCGGCTCGCAGCAGAAGACAACCAGCTCGTGCTGGCGCAGCGCGGCCCGCACGTCATTGTCCGAGCCGTTGTCCACCACCACGACCTCATAGCGGGCGCGTGGGTAGGTCTGCCGCTCCAGCGCCTGGAGGCAGCGCAGCAGCCGCTCGGTGTCGTTGAACACCGGGATGATCACGCTCACGAACGGCAGCGTCGCTTCGGTCTGCGCTTCCATCGCACGCTTCTGTCCGGCAGCCGGCCGGACGCCTTCCGAATCTATCATAGCCCTGGTTCAGCCACCCGTCAGGCGGCCACCGCGCGCGCGCCCGACACGGCCAGCTCCAGGTACGGCGCCATGCGCGCCACCACGTCGTCCCACCGGTGGCCGCGGGCGACCTCGGCGTGCGCGCGCCGCCCGAGCTCCTCGGCCTCCCGCGGGTCCGCGAGCAGCGCCACGAGCGCCTCCGCGAGCGGGCCGGGCTGCCCCGGCGGCACCAGCCGGCCGGTCACGCCGTCGCGGATGATCTCGGGCGTGGCGCCCTGGTCCGAGCCGATGCACGGCAGCCCGTAGGCCATGGCCTCGAAGAACACGTGCCCCCACGGCTCGAACAGCGAGGGCATCACGAACAGCGTCGCCTGGGCGTACAGCCGCTCCAGCGCCGCCCGGTCGGTCACGAAGCCGTGCCAGCGCACGCCGGGCTGGGGCGGGCCGACCGGCCGCTTGGGGCCGACGATCCACAGCTCGGCGCGCGGCAGCTCCCGGCGCACCTGGCCCCACGCGCGCAGCAGCGTCATCCCGCCCTTGCGCGCGAAGTCGCTGCCGACGAACAGGGCGATCTGCCGGTCGTAGCGCTTGCCGTCGAGCGGGGGCGGGTCGAAGTTCGCGCCGCCGCCGACGCGGATCACCCGCGCCGGGTCGCAGCCGTAGTCCTCGATCATCGAGCGGCGCAGGAACTCGCTGCGCGGGAACAGGAACGCCGCCTGCCGGTACGTCGCGCCCTCCAGCGCCACCCAGGCGTCGCGGGCGCGGCCGCGCAGGGGCGCCCACTGCGGGAAGTAGCGCTCCGAGAGCATGTAGGTGTTGTCGGTGTGCAGCACGTACGGCCGCCCGGCGTCCAGCCGGCCCGGCGCGAACAGCGTGTGCAGCTGGACGATCAGGTCGTAGCGGCCGTCGAGCTGCCGCAGGCGCCGCTCGGCGATCGCGGTGCGCCGGCGGAACAGCGCCAGGCTCAGGCCGGCCCGCGCGCGCCAGACGTCGCGGTTCGGGTGGAAGTGGCGCAGCTTCGCCAGGTACAGCTCGAGCTTCGAGGGCGCCGGGCGCACCACGTCCACCACGGTGAAGCGCCGGTCGAGCGCCATGTACAGGCCGGCGCTCTTGGTGTTCGGCCGGCTGCGGAAGTCGCTCACGTGCTCCATCGTCAGGCCGAGCACGCGCAGGGGTGCGGAGCTCATCGTCTCAGTGCTCTCCTGCCGTGGCGGGCCGATTGGTAGGGTGCGCCGCGCTCGGCGGGGCCGGCTGGGCCGCCGGGGCCGGGTACACAGCGGCGTAGGCGCGGCTGGCGAGCAGCCCGCAGGCCGCGGCGAGGTCGACCTGCAGCCAGAGGAAGCGGCTGTAGTCCGCGTGCAGGAACGTGGCGGACACCGCGTAGCCGACGAAGCCGATCGCCAGCGCGGCCGCCAGCTCGGCCATGCGCTTATCGCTGAGCGCGGAGAACCAGCGCGACGCCCTGCGGAGCCATGTGTACGAGAGCACCATGATCCCGCCGATCGTGAACAGCCCGATGACGCCGTGCTCGGCCGCGACCTCCAGGTAGAGGCTGTGGGCGTTGCGCTTGGTGTCCTCCACGTTGCTGCCGTGGGCCCGGATGTACTTCGGGAACAGCGGCACGTAGTTGTCCGCGCCGACGCCGATGATCGGGTGGTCGGCGAACATGTAGACCGCCATGAGCATCTCGATCTCGCGCCGCTCCAGCGAGGCGTCGCGCTCGCCGCTGACCCGCTCGCCGCCCGGAAGCAGGGTGCTGAGCGTGTTGAAGCGCGCCCGCACCTCGGGCGAGGCGCTGCCGGCCGCCACGGCGACCAGCAGGATCGCCAGCGTGTAGCGGATGTCGAGGCGCAGGCGCAGCAGCAGCAGCACGCCCATCACGATCAGCGCCACGAAGGTGCCGCGCGAGAAGCTGAGCGCCGCCCCCGCCAGGCAGGCGAGGGCCGCGTAGCCGCCGAGGATCCGGGCCGGCAGGGTGCGCGCGTACAGCGCCGCCCACAGCCCGATTGGCACGAGCACCAGCATCTGCTGGCCGAAGGCGTTCGGCTCGCCGGTGGTGCCGCCAGCGCGCGGCCGGTTCGACACGCCGTCGGCGATCGCGGCCGTGGTCGAGCGCGCGAGGCCGCCGAACATATTGCTGTAGCTCCAGGTGACCTCCTGGTAGAACGTGAGCGTGCCGAGCAGGGCGCCGATCAGCAGCATGCACCACGCCGCGCGCTCGAGCCAGCGCGCCGAGGTGAGCGTGTTGATCACCAGGAAGAGCAGCAGCACCTCCTTGGCGAAGTCCACCAGCACCACCCAGGTGCGGTCCGGCCTGGGGGCGTACCAGAGGCCGGCGGCCACCACCAGCAGGTAGCCGACCATCCACCACAGCAGCGGGTGTGTCGCCAGCGGCCTGCGCCGCTCGACGAAGCGCTGGTACAGCACCAGCACCACCAGTATCGCGACCAGCCCTTTGGCCGGCGACGGGATGCCGTGGTATTTGATCAGGATGTCTGAGATGTGCCCCCAGGTGATGCCGAGCAGAGCCACGGCGAGGATCTCGGTCTGCTGCAGCCCCAGCAAGACCACCAGCAGCGCCACCGGGACACCGACCAGCAGAATCTCCGGCAGATCGCGCGTGAGCACGTAGCCGTACGCGGCGCTGGTGAGCAGCAGCGCCAGCACGACACCAAGCGTCAGGACGCGCTGATCGAGCCAGCGGCTCTTCTGCGGCAGGTTCAGCTCGGTCATGGGGTACTCCTCGCGCGGCTCGCGGGAGCCGCCAGCAGCGGCTCGACGCACCGCCAGATCTCGCGCTCGATCGCCTCCGGCGTCCTCGTGCCATCGATCACAAGCGCGCCGAGCGCCGCAGCCGCCGCGCGGTACAGCGGCGCTCGGCGCTCGAGAAACTCGATGTCGACCACGTCGGTGCGGCGTGCGAAGGCCACCTCCGGCGGAACATCGACCAGAAACCACAGGGCCGGCCGCGGCACCGGGTAGAGGGCCGGCAGCCGCATGGCGCGCGGGAGATCCTGCGGCTGCGTCCCGGCCAGCACCGCGATGCCGATCAGCGAGTCGTAGATGTAGCGGTCGCAGACCACGATCCGGCCGCGGGCGAGGTGCGGCAGCGCCGCCACCAGGATCTCGCCCAGGTGCTCGACCAGCGAGATATGGCGCCAGATGCTGCGCAGCCAGCCGTGGCGGAGCAGGCGCTGCGTTGAGGCCAGGTACGAGCGGTAGCGGCCCGCGGTGTCCTCGGCTTGCATCTCCCCGCTCGGCTGCGAGGGGGCGGAGGCGCGCGCCGCAGCCCTTCCTGGCGCCCGCAGGAGCCGCTTAGCCAGCCAGATCAGCGGCCGGGTGAGGTAGGCGCGCCCGCCGGTCCAGACGTAGCGCGCCGGGTAGCCCGCCTCGTTCAGCCGCGCGACGAGCCGCTGCGCCTGGAGCGTCTTGCCGGAGCCATCGATTCCAGTGAAGCAGATGATCATGGCGTCTCTGTGCTACCGGACCGTCAGCGGCAGGAACACCTGATTGTCGCCGGCAGGCTGCGGCTCGACCGTCGGCGTGGCGCTCGGGACGGGCGTGGTGCTCGCGGTCGGCGCGGGCGTTGCGGTCGGCAGCGGCTGGACCGGGCCGGCCTGCACCCTGATGTTCCGGCCGAACTCCGACGTGTTGCCCTCTCGGTCCGTGACCGTCGCGGTCAGGATCGCGCCCTCCGGGGCGCTGATCGGCACCGCGAAGCTGCCGCTGGCGTCGGTCTCGCCGGCGCCGAGGAAATCCCGGCCCTCGCCGGCGGGCTCCGGGCCTCCGGTCGAGGTCTTGTCTGCCACGAATATCTCGACCACGCAGTGGGCGCACGACGACCGGCCGATGGCCAGGGTTGTGCTGGCGGCCACGAGCTCGGGCGCCTCGCGGCGCTGGTTGCCGTAGATCGTGATGCCGCCCGAGGTCTTGCTGTTCAGGTTGATGCCCTTCTCGCCGTTGTTGTACATGCGGTTCCGGCTGATCGTGTTGTAGTAGGTCTCGGCGATCCAGTTGTGCTCGGGGACGGAGAACGGGTCCACATCGACACCCTTCTCGCGGTTGTGGGCGATCGTGTTGCGGGTGATCAGGTTGCGCTGGCTGCCGCCCATCACGTAGACGCCGTCGTGCTGGTTGCCGGCCGGCGTCACGCCGTCGGCCATCAGCCCGATGATGTTGTCGTAGACCTGGTTCTCGTACGCCAGCAGGTAGAAGCGGAAGCCGCTCTGGAGATTGCCGGACGTGTAGTTCTTGTAGGCGTAGTTGTTGTTGACAGTATCCTCGAACGATACGCCGCTGCCGGTGTTGGGGACGATGCCCATGCCGGTGGCGTCGAGGCCGAAGTAGTTGCCGACCACCCGGTTGCCCTGGGTGCGGGTGCTGTGCGAGATCTCGATGCCCTCGGAGCCGTTGCCGCTGATCACGTTGCGCTCGAGCGGGCTCTCGCCGCCCAGCCAGTTGTTGGCCGCGCCGAGCTCGAAGTCCACCGCGTCGGCCCGGTTCGGCAGCGGCGTCAGGCCGTCCTGCTTGAGGCCGATGTAGTTGCCGACGATCCGGTTATGCTCGGGCGAGCCGGCGTTCGAGTTGCCCTGGAGGTGGACGCCGTCGTCGCCGTTGCCGGAGATGATGTTGCGCGCGGCGTAGACGTCGGCGGGGTTGGTGCAGGGCTGGAACTGGGTTCCGTTGAAAGAGCCGCAGCCGATGACGTTGTACTTAGTGTTGTACCACAGGCGGATGCCCTCGCGGTGGTTGGTGGTGCCGCTGGTGTAGCGGAACTGGCCGTCGGCGCTGGTGCCGAGGAAGTTGCCCTGGATCTGGTTGTAGTTGGCGTTGCTGCCGGTGATCAGGATCTGGTGGTCCCAGCGGAAGATCGACAGGCCGCGGATGACGTTGTGGGACGAGCGGATGGTGAGGCCGTCAACGCCGTCGTTGGCGGGGTAGTTGCCCGACCCCTGGGCGCCGTCGATCTGGATCTTGATCACGGCGTTGCCGCTCACGGCGCCGGTGTTCGGCTTGGCGCCGCACTGGGTGTAGCCGTCGATGGTGGTGGCGTCGTCCTCGATCAGGAAGAACTGGCTGACATTGCGCCCGGGCCTGATGTTGACCACGTCGGGGCAGCTGCCGTCCGGGTTGCGGATGTCGAACTCGATCCGGTCGGGGCCGGGGCGCGCGTTGGCCTCCTGGAGGGCGGCGCGCAGCGTACACGCCCCAGCCGCCGGGCTGCTCGCCGCGGTGCGGCAGATGCCGTCGCCGGGGTTGTCGTCGTTGTCGCTCAGCGCCGAGGTCACCGTGAAGGTCATGCTCTCCAGCGCCTGCGGGCTGGCGGGCGCCGCGCCGGCCTGCGCGCCACCGATCTGGGCGGCGATCAACTGCACGTCGGCCACGGTGATGCACCCGTCGCCGTCGACATCGTTACTCTCGAGGCCAGGCGCCGTACAGCGGCCCGTGTCCTGCAGAGCGTTCCACGCATCGCGCACCGTGGCCGCGTCGTTCCCGTCCACACGCCCGTTGCCCGTCAGGTCGCCGGGCGGCGGGGACGGAGCTTCCTGCGCAGCGACGCTCGGCGCCCAGCCGAGCGCCAGCGCGAACACGAGGCAGAGGGTGTGCAGGCGGGTGTCTCGCAGAGTCATGTCAGCGTCCTCATGGTCAGCAGCGTGTGACGCTGGTGCGGAACCTCCGGCGAGCGGCGCTGCTACGGGCGGACTTCGAGCACCATCGGCTCGACGCGCACCGGCAGCTGGTTGCCCTGCGGGTCCACAAGCAGCACCCGGTCGAGCGACAGCTGGTAGCTGCCCGGAGTCTCGCTGTAGAACTCGAGCGTGCCCAGCTCGACCTTGCCGCTCACGCCGCTCTCGACGCGCGCGGCGGGCTGCCCCGGCGCGGCATCGCAGTCGGGGATCGGGCAGGTGGCTGCGCCGAGCGCGACGCTGCCCTCGCCCATCACCGGGCCGAGCGGGATCAGGCCGCGGCCGCCGCGCCCGAGGTCGGCCTCGACAGAGGCGCCGGTCAGGCGCAGCGCGCCGCCGTCGAACTGCACGGTGCTCTGGAAGCCGGCCAGGTCGCTGGCGCTGCTGGCCACCAGCTTCAGCGTGATCAGCTTGCCGGCGCGTGTTTCGCCGGCCGGGACGAGCGCGAGCACCGTGTCGCCTGATGCGCCGACGGCCCCGGTTCGCACGAGCGCGAGCACAGCCGCCAGCGCGCACGCGGCGATGCCGAGGATCACAATGGGGCGGGGGTGCATCCGTGCTGTAGGGCTCAGCATACGTTTCTCCTCCCAGTGTGGAAGCTTCGCGCTAGCGCTGCGTGAGCGGCAGCCAGACCTGGTTGTCGTAGGTGCAGCACGGGCTGGTACGACACAAGCGCTCTCTGACAAGGCATGCCGGGCACGCGCTGGGGCGGCGCTGGAGCGCCCCTCTTCCGGCTGGCCGCGACGAGGCCGCATCCGCCCGGAGTGCGGCGTGCCCTGCGCTACCGGCGTTCTAAGGCTCGATGACCGTGTTGACGGCTCCGCCGATCGCCGGAGCACCGGGCCGCGGGACCAGCTCGCGCGGCCCGCCGCCGGCGCCCAGGCCTCCGGCCGGGCCGGTCGGGTTGCTCACCGCGTGCTCCACGAGCACGAAGATCACGCCCAGCACCAGGCCCGACATCAGCGCGAGTATCATCATGCGCGTCGGCTGGGGTGCGATCGGCTGGCTCGGCGGCAGCGCCCGGTCGATCGCCTCGACCTGCAGGATCTTGTCGGGAGTCTGGCCGAGCATCTCCTGGGCGATGGTGTTGCAGATCGCCGCCGCGAGCTCCGGGCTCGAGCTCGACGCGGCGATCTCGATGATGTTCGAGTCGGGGAGGACGTTCGCCGAGATGTCGGCGCTCGCGACCACCGACGGGTCGATGCCGAGCTTCTCGGCCACCAGGTGCGCCATCGCGCTGCCCTCGACCTTGCGCGCCAGGGTGTTGCTGATGTTGCGCTTATCGAGCAGGTCGTACACGTCGACCACTTCGCGGGTGTTGAGCTCCGGCTGCGGGATCAGCTCGACGGTGGTGGTAGCGCGATACTCTGGCACCTGGCGCGAGACAAAGAACGCTGTGCTGCCGGTGGTCACCAGGACCGCGAGGAGGATCAGCCACCAGCCGCGGAGCACCAGGATGAGAAACTGCTGTATTCCCATGGTTACCCTCTCTATACCCTCACGGGGCGCGTCGTCCCCGTCCGGATGGACGTTCAGAGCTTGCTGGCCAGCGTGCGCTGGCGGACGGCGTCGCCGTGAGCCCGTCGAACTTCTTGATCTGCTTGCCCTCCTCGGAGGCGCGTCTCGCGTGGGAGATCGGCACCCCGTAGATGCGGTAGCCGGGCCGCAGCACCGTGGCCGCGGTCTCCGGCTCGTCGCGAGCGTCATTGCTGCGCAGGTCCAGCGTGGTGCGGATGGTCTGCGCTTCGTTGTAGCAGGGCGTGATGATCGATAGCAGCACGGTCGCTCTCCTCGCCGCTCCCTTCACGTTAGCGAAGTGGAGCCGGCGGCCTCCAGTGCCTCGCGCTCCGGCACCCAGGTGTCGTGGCGCTCGCCGCGCGCGAGCTCCACGAGGGCGGCCAGCACGGCGCAGTTCACCAGCTCGAAGAAGAACGGCAGGCTGAGCAGCCGCGAGCGGCCGACCCGCGTCCCGCGCAGCAGGAGGCCCAGCGCGCCCAGCCCGTGAAGGCCCGCCAGCGCCGTGGCCGCCAGCCGGTAGATCCAGCCCTGGCCCCACAGCAGCGGCGCCGCGACGCTGATCGCCAGCAGCGGCAGCACGTTCAGCCGCCGCAGCACCTTGTGTGAGAAGAGCTGCACGGCGAACAGCCCGTGCGTGCGCGGGTTCAGCCCGGCGCGCGCCAGCCAGACGCCGCGCAGCCCGGCGGTGATCACGCGCACCTTGCGGCGAAACTCGGCGCGCGCCTCGGGGGCCGCCGGGCCGTACGCCACCGCGCGCGGCTCGAACACCAGCCGCCGGTGGGCCAGCGGCGCCTGGACCGAGGCGAAGAAGTCGTCGGTCACGCCGTCCGGGATCGGCCGCAGCAGCGACCGCCGCATAGCGTACAGCTGGCCGGTGGCCGAGGTCATGCTGAAGGCCCGGCTCTGCCAGCGCTTGAGCGCCCGGTCGAAGCTCCAGTAGTCGCGCTCGCCGCGCTCGCCGCGCCCGGCGTAGCGGTAGTCGCCGCCGACGCCGCCCACCGCCGGGTCCGCGAACGGGGCGACGAGGTGGGCCAGCGCGTCCGGCGCGAGCATGCTGTCGGCGTCGCTGAACACCAGGATGTCGTGGCGCGCCGCGGCCACGGCCGCGTTGAGCGCCCGGTTCTTGCCGCCGCGCGGAAGCGACAGCAGCCGCACGCCCGGGTCGCCGTAGCCCGCCACCAGCGCCTCGGTGCGGTCGTCGGAGCCGTCCGAGGCCACGATGATCTCCACCAGGTGCTGCGGGTAGGCCAGCGCGCGCGTGTTGTCGAGCTTCTGGACGATGACCTGCTCCTCGTTGTGCGCGGCGATGATCAGCGAGACCGGCGGCCGGAAGGCGGGGTCGCGCCGCACCGGGCGGGGCGCCACCAGCGCCCGCAGCGCCGTGAGCAGCGGGAAGCCGACGTACCCGTACAGCAGCGCGCCGAGCGCGCCCCAGAACAGCCAGCGCGATGTCGTTCGGTGGTGCATCTCTGCTACGTCGCTCCGCGTGTCGTCACGGTCTCCGATGGCGCCGCCGGCTGGCTGGCCCAGTCGCGCTGGAGCAGCGCGCGGAGCGCCTCGGCGTTGCGCCGCAGGTTGTAGTGCCGCAGCACGTGCTCGCGCCCGGCCCGCCCGAGCCGGCGGCCGAGCTCGGCGTCCCGGCACAGCAGCAGCAGCGCATCCGCCAGCGCTGCGGCGTCGCGCTCCGGCACCAGCAGGCCGGTCTGGTTGTGGATCACGAGCTCTGGCACGCCGGAGATCGCGGTGGCCACCACCGGCAGCTCGCACGCCAGCGCCTCCATCAGCGCCACCGGGATGCCCTCGCGCTTGCCGCTGCCGGTCGTGACGCTCGGCAGCACCATGACGTCGGCCTCGGCCATCAGGGCGCTCACCCGGTGGCGCGGCTGGCGGCCGAGCAGCTCCACCTCTTCGGCCAGGCCGAGGCGCTCGATCTGCGCGGTGAGCGCCGCGCGCAGCTCGCCCTCTCCGACCAGCAGGCAGCGGAAGGGCTGGCCGGCCGCCTTGAGCCGCGCGCAGGCCTCGAGCAGGTAGGCGTGGCCCTTGTACTCCTGAAGGCTGGCGACGCACAGCAGCAGCGGCGCGTCACGCGGCGCGCGCTCCGGGCGCGGCCGAAACACATCCGGGTCCACCCCGCAGCGGATCACAGTGACCTTATCGGCGAGCGGGCCGTAGAGCTCGGCGAGCAGCCGGCGGTTGTACTCCGAGATCGTCACCGCGAAGCTCGCCCGCGCCAGCTTCTCGGCCAGCATCGGCCGCTCGACGTAGATGTCGTGGGCGTGGGCGGTGAAGCTGAACGGGATGCCCGTCAGCTCCGCGACGACGTAGGCGGCCAGCGCCGGGTGGGTGGCCCAGTGGGCGTGGACGTGCTCGATCCGCTGCTCCTGCATGCGCCGGGCGAACCAGGCTGCCTGCGGCACCACCGCCAGCGCGCGCAGCAGGAACTTCGGCGAGCGTATGTTGCCGGCCAGCGCCCGCGCCCAGCTCCGGATGTAGGCGCCCGGCCGGCGCAGCAGCCAGTAGCCCTGCGCCGCCAGCACCTCGGCGCTGACCCCGGCGTACTGCGCGCGCGCCACGAGCGCCCGCGCCTCGGCGTGCATCACCGGCTCGCGCTCGCGCACCAGCGCGAACACCTCGACCGCCATCCCCAGCCGCTCCAGCTCCAGGATCTCGTAGAGGATGAAGGTCTCCGTGATCTTCGGGAAGCGCGACACAATATAGGCGATGCGTTTCATCTCTATCCGCCGCTCTGGTGCAGAGGAGCCGGGAGGGCCTCGCGGCTCTCCAGGCTCCCCCGCAGGAGGCTCGCCCCTGTGTGCTCGGCCTAGTGCGCGCCGCGCCCCGTCAGCACCACCACGAACGTGCGCAGCAGCAGCTCGATGTCGAGCGCCATGCAGCGGTGCTCGATGTAGGCGATATCGAGCCGCAGCCGCTGGTCGAACTCCGTCTGGCCGCGCCCGTACACCTGCCAGAGGCCGGTCAGGCCCGGCTCCACGTCGAGCCGCTCGGTCTGCCACAGCTTGTACGTGCTCGCGTCGAACGACGTCGGCCGCGGCCCGACCAGGCTCATGTCGCCGCGGATGACGTTCAGCACCTGCGGCAGCTCGTCCAGGCTCGTCTTGCGCAGGATGCGCCCGACCCTCGTGATGCGCGGGTCGTTGCTGATCTTGAAGTCCGGCCACTTGCGCTCATTCAGGTGGGCGAGCTGGCGCTTCAGCTCCTCGGCGTTCGGCACCATGGTGCGGAACTTGTAGAGCTTGAAGCGCCGGCCGTGCTTGCCGGTGCGGTACTGGGCGAACACCACCGGGCCGTCGGGCGACTCGAGCTTGATCAGCAGCGCGCAGATCGCCAGCAGCGGCAGCACGATCGGCAGCGCCGCGATGCAGAACGCCAGGTCGAACGCGCGCTTGGTGTAGGTGTACGCTCGGCCGCGCAGCAGCGCGCGCTCCGGGCTGTAGCGCTCGATCCAGTCGAGCTCGTGTGTCGGCTGCCGCGGTGTATCGAACAGGCGTATTGCCATCGGGCACCCCTGTTAGTTCAAGAAACGTCCGTCCGGCGGTTCGGCGTGCCCGCTACTCGGCTGCCCCCGGCGTCGGCTCGGGCAGCGCCTCCTTGTGCTGCTGCGCCAGCTGCGTGATCTGGTCCTCCGGCGCGATATCGAGCTGCCGGTCGCGCGCGCGGCCGCTGAGGTTCTTCTCCGCTACGTTGAGCAGCTCCTCGTAGGTGAGCGCCTGCTCGGGGAAGGTCGCGATGCTGTAGCTGGCGTCGATGCCCATCCGCTCCTGCGCGATGCGTATCAGCCGCTCCCCCAGCACCCGCGCGTCCTCGCCCGAGGTCTCGGGCGCCAGCACGATCAGCCGGCCCGGCTTGCGCCCCTCGAAGATGATGTCGGTGCGCCGGGCGTAGCGCGACAGCACGCGCGAGATCGAGACCAGCAGGTAGCGCTGCATCATCAGCCGCTGGACGTCCTGGATCAGCCGGTGCATCATCATGTTCAAGGAGGACATATCGGCCTGGAGCATCAGCAGGCTGAGCGGGCGCTGCGTGCGCCGGCTGCTGATCATCTCGAGGTGCACGGCGTCCCGGGCCTCCTCCTCGCTGCGCAGCCGGCCGCCTTTGTTGGAGAAGGTGATATCCTCGACTGCCTCGAGGAACTCGGTCAGGCTGCGGCCGAGGTTGTAGGAGAGGACGATCGTCACCGCGAGGAGGAAGATGCTCGTGAGCGTGAGGTAGGTGTGGATGTCGCCGAGGATCGGCTTCCGCATGGCCGCGAGCGCGAGGATATAGCTCAGCGGCGCGATCGCCAGCAGGACGCCGACGGAGAGGCGCTGAAACGTCGGGGTGAGCGCTGCAATCGCCACGGCGATGCCGATGAAGTACACACTCGTAGGCAGATTGATGGTGTCGATCGTGCCCAGATTGAGGTCCAGGCGCTCGATATTGAAGAAGAGCGTGAGCCAGACGAGCAGCAAGATGACTCGCCAGCGAATCTGGGCCATAGAATCTCCTCAACGATCAGAGCCGCAGGCATCTCAGGCCACCGAAGCAGAAAAAGCAAAGCTCTGCCGGTGACGCTCCTGTCACTGTCACCAGGTACACCTCACCACGCACTCAGCCGTGCGCTGGCACGAAGTCGGTTAGAAGCGGTCGGGAGCAGGAGGGTGTGGAGGCAGGTGTCCCCACAGAGTGATTGGATGGGAGGGCTGGATGCTGACGGGCATGGCCTCCTTTCATCACTCACTGCGCACCAGGCCGCTAGTGGACGAACATCTGCTCGTCATCCCGTCGAACCTTCAGGCGGCTCTGGCTGTCGCTCGACGGTGTCGGGTGGCGCGTTGGTGAAAGGTGCCACGAGCATCGAGGCTACACCCTGCGGTGTCTGTTCGTACCTGGCTTCGAGCAGGGCTGAAGTTACGCGTTCTTAATATATGTGTTTGTGTCGTAACTTTGCAAGTGACGATTTATTCATCCTGGGCCGCTTGGTGAGGGTAAATGTGACGAAAAATTTATCTTGTCCGCTTGCTGCGCGGCCCGCTTCTCGGCATTCTTGTGCCTGGAAACAGCGCCTCCACTCGTCGCGTCGAAGATGAATCGCGCCGCCGGCTGTCCGGTTCGGCGCCGGGCAACCACGGACCGCTTTCTGAATAAGTGTTCATCTTCGATCCCCGCCCGCGAGGCGCCGGACGGCCCAGGAATCCGCGGCGCGGGCAGCCGGACCTGCGCGTCCCACACCGCCCGCGCCCGCCGCTTGCGACAGCCTCCCGGCGCGGGAGTATACTGTATCTCCGTGTTCCGACCGCCTCCCGCCGCGTGGCGCGGGGCGGCCAGCATCGAGCGGAGACACGTATGATCCCTGAAGTCGGCATCGGGCTCGTCGGGTACGGGGCGATCGGGCGGCTGCACGCGCTGTGCTACCAGATGCTGCCGCTGGCGTACCCCGACCTGCCGGTACGGCCGCGCATCACCGCGGTGGCGACGGCGAGCCAGGCCTCGGCCGAGCGCGCCCGGCGCGAGCTGGGGCCGGTCGCCGCGACGACCGACCTGGACGAGCTGCTGGCCCGGCCGGACGTGCAGGTGGTGGACTGCTGCGCGCCGACCGGCGACCACGCGCGGATAGCGCTGGCCGCGCTCGCGGCCGGGAAGGCGCTGTTCTGCGAGAAGCCGCTGACCGGGGACCGCGCCGCGTCGCAGGCGATCGTCGACCTGGCGCGCGAGCGCGGCCTGATCGGCGGCGTGAACTTCCACTTCCGCCAGATCCCGGCCATCCAGGAGGCGCGGCGGCTGGTGGCGGGCGGGCTGCTGGGCGAGGTGCGCGGCTTCCACCTGCGCTACTACCGGGCCAGCAACCTCCGAAGCGACCGCCCGCTGAGCTGGCGCTTCGCGGGGCCGGGCAGCGGCGTGCTCGCCGACCTCGGCTCGCACATGATCGACCTGGCGCTGCACCTGCTCGGCCCGGTCGCGCGCGTCGAGGGGCGGCGCCGCACGGTCGTGACCGAGCGCCCCGGGCCGGACGGCGCGCCGCGCCCCGTGGAGGCCGACGACGTGGCCTGGCTGCAGCTCGAGCTGGCGGACGGCGGGTTCGGGACGATCGAGGTCTCGAAGCTGGTGCCGGGCGCCGCCGACGATATCCGGATCGAGGCGTACGGCTCGCAGGGGACGCTGATGTTCGACACGGCCGACCCGAACGGCCTATACGTGGTGGCGGGCGCGAGCGGCAGCGGGCGCCGCATCGCCACGCTCAGCCGCACCCAGCCGCCGGCCGCGCTGCCGAGCCCCGAGACGCCGACCGGCACCCTGCAGTGGCACCTGGCGTCGGCCGCGGCGTTCCTGGCGGCCTACGCGCGCGGCGAGCAGCCGCAGCCGAGCCTGGAGGACGGGCTGGCGGTGGACGCGGTGATCGAGCAGGCGCTGGCCTCCTGAGCGGCGAGGAGCCTCGCTGGCCAGGCCGCCCGCCACAGGCCGGGGGCAGCCGCTGGCGATGGCAGCGCGCGACTGCCCGCGGCGCAGCCCGGCCTCCTAGTTCCAAAGCATCCCTCGACGATGAGGTATTGCTCGATGACGAGAACAGGAGAGGAGCCCATGAACGCGCCGGAGAGCATCATCGACGACCTGCAGCGCCTGGGGATCAGGCAGCCGGCGGCGATACACGCCAACCTGTCCCCGGCGCGCCTGGTGCACGCGGCGCTGGTGCGCGGCGAGGGGCAGCTCACCGACACTGGGGCGCTGGCCGCCTACACCGGGAAGCGCACCGGCCGCTCGCCGGAGGACAAGTACATCGTCTGCTACGACGGCCGCCCGAGCGCGCAGCGCATCGCCTGGGGCAAGGTGAACCAGCCGGTCAGCCCCGAGGTGTTCGAGCGGCTGTGGGCGCGGGTGGCCGCCTACCTCCAGCAGCGCGAGCTGTTCGTCGTGGACGCGCTGGCCGGCGCCGACCGGCGCTACGCGCTGCACGTGCGCCTGGTGACCGAGCTGGCCTGGCACGCCCTGTTCGCGCGGCAGCTGTTCCGGCGCGCCGGAATGGACCGCCGGCCGGCCGGTGGGCTGGGGTCGCCGACCTGGACGATCCTCGCCGCGCCGCGCTTCCTGGCCGAGCCGGCCCTCGACGGCACCCGGTCCGAGACGGCGGTGTTCATGGACGTCGACCGGCGCCTGACCCTGATCTGCGGCACCCAGTACGCCGGCGAGATCAAGAAGTCGGTCTTCACGGCGATGAACTACCTGCTCCCGGCGCTGGGCGTGCTGCCGATGCACTGCTCGGCGAACGTCGGGCCGGCCGGCGACACCGCGCTGTTCTTCGGGCTCTCGGGCACCGGCAAGACCACGCTCTCGGCCGACCCCGAGCGGCGGCTGATCGGCGACGACGAGCACGGCTGGAGCGACCACGGGGTGTTCAACATCGAGGGCGGCTGCTACGCCAAGTGCATCGGCCTCTCGCGGGCCCGCGAGCCGCAGATCTTCGACGCCATCCGCTTCGGCGCCGTGCTGGAGAACGTGGTGCTGGATCCGCAGACCGGCGCCCCGGACTACGACGACGGCTCGGTCACCGAGAACACCCGCGCCGCCTACCCGATCGAGTACATCCCCAACGCCGTGCTGGACGGCGTGGCCGGCCACCCGCGGACGATCCTGTTCCTCGCCGCCGACGCCTTCGGCGTGCTGCCGCCGATCGCGCGCCTGACCCCCGCGCAGGCGCGCTACCACTTCCTCTCCGGCTACACCGCCAGGCTCGCCGGCACGGAGGTCGGCCTGATCGACCCGGAGGCGACCTTCTCAACCTGCTTCGGCGCGCCGTTCCTGCCGCTGGCGCCGCAGGTGTACGCCGAGATGCTGGGGGAGAGGATGGTGCGCCACGGCGTGCGCGTGTACCTGCTCAACACCGGCTGGACCGGCGGCGGGTACGGAACCGGCCGCCGGATCGACCTGGCCCACACGCGCGCCATGGTCCGCGCCGCGCTGAGCGGCCGCCTGGACGACGCGCCGACGGTGACCGACCCGGTGTTCGGGCTGCACGTCCCGCTGCACGTCGAGGGCGTGCCCGACGAGGCGCTGCAGCCGCACCTCTCCTGGGACGACCCGCTGGTGTACGAGGCGCGCGCCCGCGAGCTGGCGCGGCGCTTCGTCGAGAACTTCCGCCGCTTCCAGGACGTGCCCGCCGAGGTCGCTGCCGCCGGGCCGCGGCTGTAGCCCGCCCGACACAGCGACAGGGTGAGGGCGGCGACGAGATCGCGCCACCCTCACCCTGTCAGGAGCGTCACGCCATCACCCGTTGCGCGGCTTCACGTTGCCGAACGTCGGCTTGGGGCCGCCGGAGGGCGCCGCCCAGCGCGCGGCGTTGGCGATCACGCGCCGCACGTTGGGGTCGAAGTACGTGGGGTAGGACTCGTGGCCGGGGCGGAAGTAGAAGATCTTGCCGAGGCCGCGCGTGTAGCAGCAGCCGCTGCGGAACACCTCGCCGCCGGTGAACCAGCTGATGAACACCAGCTGCTCGGGGGCGGGGATATCGAAGCGCTCGCCGTACATCTCCTCGGGCAGCTCGAAGGCGTCCGGCAGGCCGGCGGCGATCGGGTGGCCCGGCTCGACGACCCACACCCGCTCGATGTCGTCCGCCTCGCGCCACTTCAGGTCACAGGTGGTGCCCATCAGGCGCCGGAAGATCTTCGAGAAGTGGCCGGAGTGCAGCACGATCAGCCCCATGCCGTCCAGCACCCGCCGGTGGACCTTCTCGACCACCTCGTCCCGGACCTCGTGGTGGGCCATGTGGCCCCACCAGGTCAGCACGTCGGTGTTCTCCAGGACCTCGTCGGTGAGGCCGTGCTCCGGCTCGTCCAGGGTCGCCGTGCGGACCTCGAACTCGGGGTGCTCGCGCAGGCCGGCGGCGATCACGGTGTGCATGCCCTCGGGGTAGATCTTGCTGGCGGGGTGGGCCTCGTTCCTCTCGTGGCGGAACTCGCTCCAGACGGTGACGCGGATGGTGTTCACGACGCTGCTCTCTTTCGCTGCGCTGCCCGCAGCAGGTAGTGGAACTATGAGGGTCGGCGCCGCTGCACGTGGCTGGCGCCAAGGCGCAAGTATATGGCGGAGTGCCGCGGCCGTCAATTAAATGCCACCGCGGGCGCAGGGCGCTTTCCGCAGGCGCTCGTGCAGGCGCTCCGCCCTGCACCCAAGTTTGTTCATGCAGGCGCTCCGCGCTGGACCCGCAAGGGAACGCGTACGCCGCTAGTCAGCACGTTGTCATGCCCACCCACACCGATGCCCGTGCCCCAGGCACAGACTGATGCGCTGCAATGCCCGCTGAGACGAGCGGCTGATGCGCTGCGCGAGCCGGGAGGCGTGGAGGGCCGCAGGCCCTCGATATGTATCAACTGCCGCTCTGCGGCAAAAAAAGAGAGCGCGGGGAGGCCAGGCCTCCCCGAGCCCATCTGGGGTGCGGGGCCGTGAGCCCCGCCCGAGCCGCCGGCGGCAGAGTCAGAAGGTGCGCGCGGTGCTCTGCGAGCAGGCGATGAGCAGCGACTGCGCCGCCACGCAGTCGCGCGCGATCCCGTTGCAGATCACCAGCGGGGGGAGCAGAACTGCGGCCAGCACGCTCACGAGGATCGCCAGCGCCTGATCGCTCGTGGTGGCGACCGGCATGCCGGCGACGACGATCAGCGCGCCGAGGATCGTGGCGAGGATGGCTGCGACACACCACTTGCGGTGGAGCGCCGCCAGGCTCTCGGCCAGCTCCCGAAGCTGCCGGCTGTAGGTGGCGAACTCTTGGTGGCTCCAGCCGGAGACAACGCGGTACGCCGCGTCGATCGACCAGGCCTGCGCAGCGGGGACGATGACCAGTAGTCCCGCGCCGGACGGCCAGCCGTCCTGGACGCGATCAAGCAGGGTAAAGAGTTTGCTCGTCATTGTCTCGCTCTCGACTAGCGGCTTGGTGTGTGCGGCAGTGCGCAGCCAAGATTATAGCATGGCGGCACGATCTCTGCCGGCCGGTGCGCCGTCAGGCCGCAGGGCAGCCCGAGGCCAGCCGGCTGGCGCGTGCTCAGCAGCTCCCAGGAGGGCGGCTCGGTTCGCAGGTGTGGCGCGGCCGGGGCGGCAGGGGCGCCCGTTCGGCTTTGCGGGGTGTGGCGCGGGTGATTCGGCGGCACCGGGCGCTACGCCGTGCGCGATGATCTCGCGCACGACGTAGGGGCGCCGGGCGCCCCGTCAGCTCGCCTGGGGCAGGGGGGTGATCAGATCCGCGCCCTCGGTGCGGTTGCTGTTGACCGCCTGGCTCACCGGGTAAGCTTCCATCTCATCGTCCGGGAACGGCTCCAGCAGCTGCAGCGCGACCTCCAGCGGCACCGAGGCGTCGAGCCAGATCGCCTCGTCCTCGGGGTGGAGGATGACCGGCATGCGCTCGTGGATGCCCTCCAGCGTCTTGTTCGCGCGGGTGGTGATGATGGCGTAGGTGAGCTGCTCCTGCCCAGATGGGTCGCGCCACACGTCGTAGATCCCAGCGAAGGCGAACAGCGGGCGCCCCTTCAGGCTGAAGTACCAGGGGAAGCGCTCGGGCTTCGAGCCGCCGCGCTCGAGCGTCTTCCACTCGTAGAAGCCGTCGGCGGGCACCAGGCAGCGCTGGGAGCGGATCGACTTGCGGAAGGCCGGCTTGTCCTGGATGCCCTCCGCGCGCGCGTTGATCATCAGCGGGAGCTTGCGCGCGTCCTTCGCCCAGGACGGCACGAGATTCCACCTGGCGAGGTGGACGGTGTTCGGGCTGCGCCGCAGGATGATCGGGTTGGTCGAGGTCGGTGGGATGTTGTAGCGGGCTTCGTAGGGCGGCAGCTCGTTGGCGGTCTCGAAGCGCTCCGGTATCAGCTCCGGCTGCGATAGTGTGTAGCGACCACACATCGTGAACCTCCTCGCGGCTCGTAGTGCCGCGGTAGTGTAGCACAAATGGTCGACGGGCGCTCCTCACGGGCGGCGCTCGCCGTACGTGCGCGCCCGCTCCTCCCCGCCCGCCCTCAGCTGCTCGTGCACCGCCGCCAGCAGGGCGTCGATCTCGAAGGGCTTGGCCAGCGCCACCCCGCCGTACCCGGCGATGTCGCCGGCGACTTCCTCGAGGCGGATGGCGTCGGCCGAGTAGACGATGGCCGGGATGTGCGCGGTGTCTCGCCTCGCGCGCATCTGCCGCAGGACGCCGAGGCCGGTATCCTGCCCGAAGAGGTGCAGGTCGAGGACGACGAGGTCGGGCTGCAGGTGGCGCAGCAGCTCGAACGCCTGCGCCCCGGCCGAGCTGCAGACGACGTCGTAGCCGGCATCCGTCAGGGCCTGGGCGGTCATCTCGCGGATGGCGAGCGTGTCTTCGGCTAGCACGATCAGCGGGCGTGGTGTCATCGGGGCCTCCGTCGTTCCACGGGCTGCGAGCCAGTGCTTGCTGGCATGGAGCAGAGTCCGTACCGCCAGCACTGCAGCAGGTGCTTTCGGGGGGCGCGGCGCGCTTTCCACAGGGAGCGCGAGCCGGGAGGGCGCTCAGTTCTCCGCGTAGCCCTGCTCCCACGTGCGCGCCGGGTCGTGGTTGCGGAGGTCCACGCCGAAGTCGGCGGCGGCCTTGAGCGCCAGCAGCACCGAGACCCAGCCGGCGGTGACCTCGGCGCGGTCGGCCGGCGGCACCCCGGCGTCGCTCAGGGTCAGGTCGGTGCCGCCCGCCCCGTCGTCCGCCAGCGTGAAGGTCGCCCGGCTGCCGCCGTAGTACACCACGCTGAAGAGCCGCCCGGGCTCGCGGGCGAGGATCTCCCCACGCCAGCGCAGGCCGCCGGGGAAGACGAAGTCGATCGCGCCGTCGCGCTCGACCGCCTCCTCGGCCCAGAAGCGCGCCCGGCCCGCGTCAGTCGCCAGCAGCTCGTACACCGCGTCCGGCCCCGCGCGCAGGTGCAGGCGCCAGACGATCGCCTCCGGGTCGGGCTGGAACACGTGGTCCTCCTCTCGGGCTGCGGCGCCGGGCGGCGCCAGCCCGAATCGCTATGCCCCGAGCGCGGCGCGCACCTGCGCCAGGTGCTCCTCGGCGTGGGCGACGACGAAATGGCTGACGACGTCGCCGACGGTCATCTCGCCGCGCACGATGTGGGCGCCCTTCCGCCCCAGGTCCGCCGGCGACAGGCTGCGGATCATCTCGGCGGCCGCCTGAACCTCGCGGTGCAGCAGGCGCAGCGCCTCCTCCGGCTCGCGCGTGGTGGCCTGCTCGACCCCGGCCAGGCGCTCCGGGGAATCGGGCGTGCGCCCGAAGGACGGCGGCGCGCCGCCTGCGGCGATCAGACGCTGGCAGTGGTGCAGCCAGTAGGGGATCATCTCGGTCATGTGCCCGATGATCTGGAGCGCGGACCACTCACCCTCGCCGGGCGCCGCCCGCATGCGCCGCGCGACGTCCGGGTCGCGCAGCACGGCGCTCAGCTCATCGTACACGCGCTCGAGGCGCGCGGCGTGCGTCTCGCCGAAATCTGTGGCAGCGCTCATGCCTCTTCTCCCTCGCAGGTGATCGCTGGCGTAGGCCTTCCCTACCTCGTGAGCTTGCGGCTGCCCCTGCGCGGCTGCGGGGCGTTGGCGTCCGGCGTCTGCGCGATCGTCAGGCGCTCGCCCGTCTGCTTGTCGATGATGTGGAGCGGGTCGTTGGTGCTGCGGGATCGTGAGGGGCGAGCCGGCGCAGTCGTAGAGGACGTAGAGCGGGAGCGCCATCCGCTGGGCGCTCAGGGCGGCGAGCTGCCCCGTTTGCCGATCCTGAGCCCCTGCGCGCCCAGAATCATACCACAGGCGCGGCGGTCGTGCCGCGCGCCCGCTCGCACAGCCCCTCCGCCCAGCGCTGGCCGCCGCGCTCCTTCAGCCGGCCATCTCGGCGAGGCGCGCCGCTGGCCGGGGCCGCCTGCTCGGGTTGGCGAACGCTGCGTCGATCTGGCCTTCCAGCGCCTCGGCCTGCGCCGCACGGCGGCCGCCGCGATGCCTGCCACGGACCCACGCAGCGCGAAAACGCCCCTTCACCTGCTCGGCGAAGAGGGCGTCTTCTGTGACCTGGCGCTGGTGCCGGAGACGGGATTCGAACCCGTACGGGGTTGCCCCCAGCGGTTTTTAAGACCGCAGCGTCTGCCGTTCCGCCACTCCGGCGCGTCGCTGTCTCCTTCGATTCGAGGCATTCCAATGCGGTATGCGCCGCACAGCGGAGACCTTCGATCCTGAAGGCGGGGCTCTGCACAGCCGCTGAATGGCTGTACGATGGCTGCACGGCTCCCCACAGTGTTGCCCACATTATACTTCGTTCCGGCCGCACGAGCATCTACCTCGTGGCTGCCACCTCTGGTTGCCCAGCGCCCGCGCCCTCTGGCGGCGCCCGTGTCGATACCCCCGATGCGCTGCTACTCCGCCAGGCTGCGGACTCGCACGCCGCAATGCGGGCACTCCGCTCGCAGTACCATACGGAGGAGATGCGCATGTGCCTGGCGAGTATCAAGGGCCGCTATCTGGAGATGCTCTACCTGCTCGCGTCGTTCCTCGGGCTGCGGCAAGGAGTATTGCTGGGGTTGCTCATCGAGAATGTCGATTTCGAGGCGGGGACCATCCGCATCGACGGCTCGCTCCAATACGTGAACGGTGGGCGCTCAGCCCGTTCACGGTAACGCCGCAGTTCGAGGTGTTTCTCAAGAAGGCGGGTATTCGCCCCGTTCGGTTCCACGACCTCCGGCACACCTGCGCGATGTTCCTCATCGCACGTGGTGAGCACCCGCGGGTCATCATGGAGCTGCTTGAGCACAGTAACATCAGGAGGACGAGGATGTGTACAGTCACGTCCTGAGCGAGAATCGCACAGCGGCGATGACCAGATGGGACAGCTTTCTCTATGCGAGAAGGGCTCTGTGGGCACAGCGAACAAGACCCCTGGCGGAGATAGCTCCACCAGGGGTCTATCGCATCAGGAGGCTCTCAAACGGAGACGGGATTCGAACCCGTACGGGGTGCCCGGCGGTTTTAAGGCCGCAGCGTCTGCCGCCCCGCCACTCCGGCGCGTCAGCGGTCGAGCAGCGCGAACATCAGCTCGCCCTCGCACGCCGTCTGCCCGTCGACGGTCGCCAGCGCGGCGCCCTTGCCGATGCCGCGGCGCATCTTCTCCAGGCGCACCTCGAGCCTGAGCGTGTCGCCGGGGGTCACCTGGCGGCGGAAGCGCACGCCGTCGATCCCGGCGAAGAACGCCAGCTTCCCCTTGTTCTCCGGCAGGCTCAGCGCAGCGACGCACCCCGTCTGCGCCAGCGCCTCGACGATCAGCACGCCCGGCATCACGGGGTAGTCCGGGAAGTGGCCCTGGAAGAACGGCTCGCCGATCGACACCAGCTTCTCACCCACCGCCCGCTGCCCCGGCTCCAGCTCGATGATGCGGTCGATCAGCAGGAAGGGGTAGCGGTGCGGGATGATCGCCATGATCTCCTGAATGTTGAGCATATGGCGCTCCACGCGATCTTCGGAAACCTCGCGCAATCCTACCATCGCTCCGGGCCGTTCGCAAGCGCTGCGGCCCAGGGGAGGGCGGCCGCGCCGAAATGCTCGCGCGGCCCCTTCCAACTCAGCCTGCTAGCGAAAGGTGAGCGGCAGATAGACGCTCCCCGGCGGGTTGACGCTGGTCGTCACGCTGATAGCCGCGCTCCTGGGGCTGAGGTTGCCCATGGCGTCGTAGGCGACCAGGCTGACGCGCCAGGTGCCGGCGCGCGGGATCGTGACGCTGGCGGATGTGGCCGGGCCGACGTCTTCGATGAACGTGCTGCCCGTCTCCGACTCGAGGATCAGCTGGTAGCCCCACAGGTCCGGCTCGGCGTTCGCCTGCCAGCGCAGCTCGGCGGTGTACTCCGTGACGCGCTCGAGGATCAGGCCGGTGGGGGCGGCCGGCGGCGCATAGGCCGCCGCAGCCTGGTCGCGCAGCACGCCGCCGTCGGTCGAGGGCGCGGTCATGCACTCGGCGCCCGCGCCGAAGAGCACGGCGATCACGCCGGCGTCGAACAGGTCGCGCGGGTGTGAGAACGCGTAGGCCGCCCGGTTGTCGCGGTAGCGGCCGCAGGTGTCGTCCAGGCCCATGTGGCCCACCGGGACCTGCCACAGCACCAGGCGCTTGCCGGCCGCCGCCGAGAGGGCGTTCTCCCAGAGCACCGCGCGCGCGGGGCGCGGCAGCGTCCGGTTTGTGTCGTCCCACCACGGGCGCAGCCCGCTCCCGGCGTCGCGGTCGCTCCACTCGACGAACAGCAGGTCGGCTTCGCTGCCGCCCATCGCGTCGATGAAGGCCGCGGTGTCGCGCGCCAGATCGATCACCTCCCCCGGCGGCACGGCGTTGGGCTCCCTGCCGGTGGCCCACATGCTGGCGTGCGGCGCGACGAGCGCGTTGGGCGCCTCGGCGCGGATCAGGTCCACCATGTGCTCGCCGAGGCCGGCGAGGGTGTCGGGGTAGCCGTCGACGTTGAGCGCCACCGGGATGGAGGACGGGTCGTCTGGCACGACGCCCTCCGGCCGCGTGGGGCTGCGGCTGTAGGCCTGCATGAAGCCGTAGAAGTCCGGCTCGAGGTGGAAGATGACCGGCCGCTCGCCGCGCGCCTGGTGCGCCGCCTCGCGCAGCGCCGCCAGGTAGCTCGCCACCGTCCCTGGGTTCTGCAGCTTCTGGGCGTACTGCTCGCCGCCCTCCCCGGTCGCAGGCGGCACGCCGAGCATCAGGTAGACCGAGAGCACCGGCACGTACCCCTTGCCCCAGGCGTAGCGCACGAAGCGCCCGACGTAGTCCGCCTCGCGGGCGCTCTGGCCCGGCGCACCCCAGCCATTGACGTACCAGTCGTAGGTGATGTACTGGTAGACGTAGTCCCACGGCACGCCGCTGCTCCCCTGCCAGTCCAGCGCCGCGCTCTCGTCCCAGTCGTTCGTGCCGTAGGCCGGGCGCGCCGGCAGGCCGGGCGGCACCGCTCCGCCGGCGGGGCCGAGCACGGTGAACGCGCCGAGCTGCAGGCTGGCGCGGTTGCCCGCCCGGTCGCGGGCCTGTGCGACGAGCAGATGCTCGCCGGGCGGCACCCCGGCCGCGACGCTCGTCAGCGCGCCGAACACCCCGTCGCCGGCCGCCCCATCGTTGCTGCGCCCGTCATCGCGCAGCGTGAGCGTGCCGCGCCCCAGCCCGGTGGCGTCGACCGTCACCGCCACGATATCCGCGCTGCCCTGCGGGTCGGCGACGCGCACCTGCAGCACCACGCCGGCTCGCGCGCCGGCGGGGGCCGCGGCGGGGCGCACTAGCCCGTCGGAGAGCGTCGGGCCGTTCGGGTCCAGATCCTCTTCCAGCGTGATGTCGTCGACGTAGAAGGTGGGCTGCGCGCCGCCGGTGCGGTCCTGCAAGATCAGGCCGGTGATCAGCGTGTCGGCCGCGCCGAGCGCGTCGAGCGGGACGGTGACCTCGCTCCACGCTCCGGCGGCCGGGGGCGGGATGGCGACCGGGTCGCTGTCGGTGCCATCCTCGTACTTCACGCGCAGCTGGATCTGCTGGCCGCCGGCGCTGCCGCCGTGCAGGAAGAAGCGCAGCTTCGAGTAGCCGGCGGTGGAGATCGCCGCGTGGCCCAGCAGCAGCCCCTGGTACGGCGGGTCGGCGCCGTAGGTCACGGCGATGCTGGCGCTGCCGCGCGCGGGTGCGGGCGCCGCGAGGTCGACGATGGCCCAGGAGAAGTCCTGCCAGCCGCTGGCGAGCGCGTCGTCGTAGATGATGTGCGCTGCGGCGCTGGCGGAGGGCGGGTGTCCTGAGAGCGCCAGCCAGGCCACGAGGAGCAGGGCGAGGAGCAGGCGGTGATGTCGCATGGTGCTGGCGTCAGACGGCTGCCGGGATGTCCGGCCGGACTGCTATTCTACCGCACGATCGGCGGCCCGGGTTACGCCGCGCTGGCGGTATTTGCTATAATCGGCGGGCCGCGCGGCGTCCCGGCAGCGGGCGAATCGCTGCCGCGCGGTGGAGCGGAGCGCATATGCACGTCGTGATCAGCGGCATGTTCTGGAACCAGCCCACCGTCGGCAGCGGCCAGTATCTGCACGGCCTGGTCGGGGCGCTGCCCCGGGTGGCGCCCGAGCACCGCTACACGCTGCTGGTGCCGGCGTACCAGGGCGCAGCGCGTCAGGCGCACGCCAGGCCAGAGGGAGCGGCTGCGGCGGCGGCCTCCGGCATTCTGACTCAGCCTGAAGGCGAGGCGGCGGCTGGCGAAGGCGCGAGCCCCGATGCGCCGCAGGTCGCGCTTCACACCGTGAGGACGCCGTTCGACGGCCGGGACGAGAACCTGGCGAAGCTGTGGTACGAGCAGGTCGGGGCGCCGCTGGCCGCAGCCAGGCTGCGCGGCGACGTGCTGCACGTGCCGTACTTCGCCCCGCCGCTGTGGGCGCCGCTGCCGGTGGTGGCGACGGTGCTGGACATCATCCCGCTGCGGCTGCCGGAGTACCGCCGCCGCCCCTCGGTGCGGGCGTACGTGCAGCTGGTGGCGCGCGCCGCCAGGCGCACGCCGCAGATCATCGCCATCTCGGACCACGCGTGGGGCGAGATCATCGCCTACCTGCGCTACCCGCCGGAGCGGCTGACGACCGTGCCGCTCGCGCCGGCGCCGCACTTCCGGCCGCAGGAGCGCGCCGCGGAGCTGGTCGCCCAGCGCTACGGCCTCGAGGGCCCGTTCGTGTACTACGTCGGCGGGCTGGACGCGCGCAAGAACGTCGCCACGCTGGTGCGCGCCTTCGGGCGCATGCGGCGTTCGGGCGCCCCCCCGGCCACGCTGGCGATTGCCGGCCGGGCCGCCGGCACGGACGCGGCGCTCTTCCCGGACCTGGACGCCGTGATCGCCGACGAGGGGATCGGGCCGCTCGTGCGGCGCATCGACGTGCCGTGGGAGGACGGGCCGCTGCTGTACTCGGCGGCGACGGTGTTCGCCTACCCGTCGCGCTACGAGGGCTTCGGGCTGCCGCCGCTCGAGGCGATGGCCTGCGGCGCGCCGGTGGTGGCCGCCGAGGCGAGCAGCCTGCCCGAGGTGGTCGGCGACGCAGGGCTGCTCGTGCCGCCCGACGACGTCGCCGGCTGGGCGGGGGCGCTCTGGCGGCTGCTGGCGGACGAATCGCTGCGCGCTGAGCTGAGCCGCCGCGGCCTGCAGCGGGCGGCGCTCTTCAGCTACGAGCGCACCGCGCGCGAGACGGTCGCCGTGTACTTGAAGGTGGCGGGGTGACCTGGTGATGGGGTGACCAGGTGACGGGGTGACGGGGTGACACTTTGAAGCCGGAAACCGGTGCCGCAACCACCAGACATCATTGGACGCCCGGTCACCGTGTCACCGTGTCACCCAGTCACCGTGTCACTACGAGACGATGCGCATCCTGATGGTCAGCAAGGCGCTTATCCACGGCGCCTACCAGCGCAAGTGCGAGGAGCTCGCGGCGCTGCCGGGGGTCGATCTGACCGTGGCCGTGCCGCCGCACTGGCGCGAGCCGCGGGTCGGCGTGCAGAGCCTTGAGCGCCGCTACACCTCCGGCTACCGGCTGCTGCAGCTGCCGATCGCGCTCAGCGGCCGCCACCACCTGCACTTCTACCCGACGCTCGGGCGGCTGGTGGCGCGGCTGCGGCCGGAGGTGCTGCACGTCGACGAGGAGGCGTTCAACCTGGCGACCTTCCTGGCCTTCCGGGCCGGCGTGCGCTACGGCGCCCGCTGCTGCTTCTTCAACTGGGCGACGATCGACCGCTTCTACCCGCCGCCGTTCAATCTGTTCGAGCGCTACGTCTTCCGGCACGCGGCGCACGGGATCGCGGGCAACCAGGAGGCCGCGGCGATCATCCGGCGCCACGGGTTCAGCGGCCCGCTCAGCGTCGTGCCGCAGTTCGGCGTGGACCCTGAGCTGTTCGCGCCGGCGGAGGATGGGAGCGCGGGCCCGCGCGGGCCGGGGTTCGTCATCGGCTACGTGGGCCGCCTCGTGCCCGAGAAGGGGGTGGCGGACCTGGTGGAGGCGCTGGCGCTGCTGCCGGGCGAGGTGCGCCTCCGGCTGGTGGGCGACGGGGGGCAGCGGGCGGAGCTGCAGGCGCGCGCCGCGGCGCTGGGGGTCGCGGGACGGGTCGAGTTCGTGCCCGGGGTGTCGTCGACCGAGGTGCCGGGCGTGCTGCGCGGGCTCGATGCGCTGGCGCTCCCTTCGCGCACGATGCCGAACTGGAAGGAGCAGTTCGGGCGGGTGCTGGTGGAGGCGATGAGCTGCGGCGTGCCGGTGGTGGGCTCCTCCTCGGGCGAGATCCCGCACGTGATCGGCGACGCGGGCCTGGTCTTTCCGGAGGGCGATGTGCGGGCGCTCGCGCAGGCGCTGCGGCGGCTGTTCGAGGATGGCGCGCTGCGCGCGGAGCTGGGCCGGAGAGGCCGCGCGCGCGTGCTGGAGCGCTACACGCAGGCGGCGGTGGCGCAGCGGTACTACGAGATCTACCGCGCCATGATCGCGTGCGGCTAGCGGCATCTCGGAGCCGCGCCGGAGACAACTACAGACGTTCGGAGCGCTGGGTGGCCGTGGCCGGGTCGCTCTAGGGGCGCTGTGCTACAATCGGCGGTGAGTAGACTGCGTGGGTGCGCAGCACCCACCCCAGCGGCGCTGCAACGTCTATGACCCGCACCGACCCCGAGCGCACCGACCGGCGACCCAGCGGCCCGGAGGCGCCCCGGCCTTCCGGGCTGTGGCGGTCGCTCGCGGCCGCCGCCGACGCGCCGGCGGTAGGGGTCGGCGATGTGTGGCGCGGCCTCGAGCGGCGGCTCATCCTGAGCGCCCGCCGCTCCGGAGGCGAGCCGCCGGCTGCCTCGCTGTGGGCCGAGCTCCGCGCGCGCGTGGACCCGGCGCTCTACCGGCCGTGCGCCATCCCCAATGTGCCGCACGAGCGGGTGACCGAGGACGGCCAGACCTACACGGTCATCCGCAGCCCGCGCGGCGCCTACCTGCGGCTCACACCCCCGCTGCACGAGATCTGGCGAGCGATGGACGGCACGCGGACCGTGGCGCAGCTGGCGACCGAGGCCTTCATGCGCCACGGCCAGCTGCTGCCCGTCGGCGAGCTGGTGGCGACCCTCAGAGCCGAGGGGTTTCTCACCGACTCGCCGGGGCGCGTCTACAGCAGCCTGAAGGCGTCGCTGGCGCGCGGCACCGCGGAGGGGAGGGGGCGGCGGGCGCTGCGCTTCCTGACCGGGCGGGTCTGGCGGATCGGCGGCCTCGACAGGTTCTACGGCGCGCTCTACCGCGGCGGCGGGCGGCTGCTCTTCACCCCCTGGTTCGCGCTGCTGGCGGGCGTGCTGATCATCGCCGGGGTGGCGGCGTTCGGGCGCGCCCTGCTGGGCGGCGCCGACGCCTACCAGGTGATCAGCATGGGCGGCTCGGTCGCGCTGGGCCTGGCGGCGCTCTGGGCCGCGCTGTTCGTCTCGTTCGTGCTGCACGAGAGCGCGCACGCCCTGGCGGTGAAGCACTACGGGCGCACGATCCACGGCGGCGGGCTGATGCTGTACTACGGCCTGCCGGCGGCGTTCGTGGACACCAGCGACGTGTGGCGCTCGCCGCGCCGCGCTCGGATCGTCGTCTCGGCCGCCGGCCCGCTCGCCGACCTGCTGGTGGGGAGCGTCGCCGCCCTGGTGAGCGTGCTGCTGCCGGAGACGGCGCTGGGCGCGCTGGCGTTCAAGGTGGCGTTCACCAGCTACGCCTCGACGCTGTTCAACCTGAACCCGCTGCTCGAGCTGGACGGCTACTTCATCCTGGTGGACCTGCTGCGCCTGCCGGACCTGCGGCGGCGCTCGTTCGCGTTCATCCGCGGGCCGCTGTGGCGCCGGCTGGCCGCCGATGACCCGCGCCCCACGGCCGATGGCGCCGCCCCGCGTGCTGGCTGGCTGGTTGGCGGCGGGCTGCGCTCGATCGTGAGCCGGCTCACCCGCGAGGAGCGGATCTTCACCCTGTACGGCCTGGGCGCGGCGGCCTACACCGCGGTCGCGCTCGCGGCCGCCGGGTGGTTCTGGTACGACCAGGTGCTCGGGCCGACGCTGCTGCTGCTGCAGGGCGGCCCGTGGCAGCGGCTGCTGGGCGGCCTGCTGCTGCTCACGCTGATCCTGCCGGTGCTGCTGGCGGTGCTGCTGGCCGTGTGGGGCCTGGGGAGCATATCGCTCCGCTGGGTGCTGCGGCGCGGCTACGGCCGCAGGCCGGCGCTGTTCGCGGCCTTCGCGCTGCTGGCCGCGCTGGCCGTGACCGCGCTGGCTGCCCGCGCCGCCGGCGGGGCGTACGTCGTCGCGGCGGCGCTGTGGGGCGCCGGGCTGTGGGCGCTGCTGGCGCTGCGGCCCGACTACCGCGGGGCGGCGGTGGCGCCGGCGCTGCTTGCGATGGCGGCCCAGACGGTCTGCGCCCTGCTGGCCGCGCTGCTGCGCGTCGCGCTGCCCGACTCGCCGGCGTGGCTGGCGGCCGACGGGCTCGGCTTCGTGTTCCTGCTGCTGGCCGGCTTCACCGCGCTGCTGGACGTCGACCTGCGCCTGGCCCCGGCGCGCGAGCTGCTGGCCACCGCCCTGCTGCTGATGCTCTCGTTCGCGGTCGGCGGGTCGGCGCTGGTCGGGGCGCTGGCGGGCGATCCGGGGGCGACGATGCCCGTGCTGCTGGCGCGGGCGGCGCCGGCGTACTTCGGGGCGCTGGCCCTGGCGCTGCTCCTGCCGCACCTCTTCGGCCTGCGCGACTCGCGGCTGTTCTGGGCCTGGCTGCTGCTCTGGCTCGCCGCGCTGGTGCGCACCGCCGGCTACGTGACCGGCGTGAGCCAGGGGGCCGGCGCCAGCGGGCTGGTCACCCTGGATGTGCTGAGCGCGGCGCTCTGGGCTGCGGCGTGGGCGGTGCACCTGGTCACGCTGCGGCAGATCGCGCCGGACGAGATCCGCTGGCCGCACGAGCCGAGCCTGAGCGAGGCCGAGCGCCTGCTGCGCGCCTTCCGCTGGAGCTACGCCGGGTGCTACCGGCTGCTGCGGACGGTGTACGGCGAGCGCCGGGCGCGCGCCCTGGACGACCGGATGGACGTGCTGGCGGCCACGGCCAACTGGGATGTCGCGCTGGACCGCGACCGGGCGCGGGTCGGCGCCGAGACGCGCGCGCTGCCGCTCGGGCGCCAGGGGGCGCGCTACGCCGAGGTGCTGCGCTACACCGTGGACGCGCTGGAGCAGATCGCCGGCGCGGCCTTCGCGCGGCGGGCGATCCAGGCGGCCTACGACGCGCTGCCGTGGCCGGAGCGCGAGACGGCCAACCGGCTCTGCTTCCCGGACACCCCCTGGGCGCGCGAGCTCTCCAGCGCCTTCGGGGACGCGCGCTCCGCGCGCCTGCGCCTGCTGCGCCAGGTGGACCTGTTCATCCACTGCGACGACGGCGAGCTCGAGGCGCTGGCGCACGGCATCGCCGAGCAGCGGGCGCCGGCGGGCACCGCGCTGCTGCGCGCCGGCCAGCCGGTCCCGGGGGTGTGGATCGTGGAGGCGGGGGAGGTGGCCGCGCTGCGCGGCGAGCAGGTCGAGGCCGAGCTGCACCGCGGCGACTCGTTCGGGGCGCAGGAGCTGCTGCGCGGGCACGAGAGCGCCCTCACGTATGTGGCGACGGTCGAGACGAGCCTGCTGTTCCTCCCGGCCGATGAGCTGCGGGCGCTGGCGGCCGGCGGCGCGCCGCACGCCGCAGAGGCGCTCGAGGCCGCGGAGACGTTGCGGCTGTTCGAGCAGGTGCCGCTGTTCGCCGAGCTGCCGCGCAACACGCTGCGCGGCCTGGCGATGGTGGCCGCCGAGCGCAGCTTCGACGCGAAGAAAGTGGTCGTCCGCCAGGGGGTGCCGTCGGGCACGTTCTACATCATCAAGGAGGGGCTGGCCGCGGTGCTGGTGCGCGAGCAGGGGCCGGACGGGGCCGCGCGGGTGCGTCAGGTGGCGCGGCTCGGCCCGCGCGAGTTCTTCGGCGAGCTGGAGCTGCTGCGCGGCACCCCGCCCATGGCGAGCGTCGTCTCGCTGACGCCGCTGGTGACGCTGGCGCTGCCGCACGCGGCGGTTCACGCCCTGCTGCTCGGCAACAGCGGCATGGCGCGGGAGATGGAGCTGGTCGGCAGCGGGCGGCTGCTGGCGCTGCGGAACGTGGACGCGTGACGGCGCGCTACCGCTTGCGCATATGCACCTGCACCCAGTGGTCGGTGACGTAGCTGCGCACCTCGGCGCGCGCCGACAGCAGCTGGGTCACGTTGGTCTCGCCGGCGCGCCCGCGGATCCAGAAGTCGCCGTCCCGCACGCTGATGTTCCACTGGTGGAGCCCGCGGTACGCCTCGCGCTCGGCCTCGTTCTCGGCGTGGTCCAGCACCACCCAGCAGCCGGGCCGCACCACCGTCAGCATCGCGTCGATCGCCGCGAGCGGGCTCTCCATGTGGTCGACGCAGTTCTGCGCGACGACGAGGTGGAAGGTATCGGGGGGGAAGATGCGCGCCAGCTGCTCGGCCTCGGCGTAGCGCGTGCGCACCGGCGGCACGATGCCGTAGCGCTCCAGCAGCCGGTCGTACTCCGGCGCCAGCACGTCGACCGCGGTGATCGCGATGCGCTTGGTGGGGTGGCACTTGCCGACCACGGTCAGCGGCCCGGCGCCGACGTCGAGGATGTGGATCTCCTCGTCGTCGAGCGGGTCGATGAACTGCCGGTGGTAGCTCGACAGGGGCGTGGCCGGGTCGAGGCGGGCCTGGAAATCAGCGCCCCAGCGGTCGCCGCGGGTGCGGAGGTAGCGGTCCCAGAAGCCGCGCTCGTAGGCCAGCCCGGCGGCGCGGTTGCTGCGAGCGCGGAAGTACGGGCGCAGGAGCCGCTTGATCGTCGCTTTCAGCCGCTGCTGCATGGTCCTTTTCTCACGGTTCTGCCGCAGCGAAGCTGCGGCAGAACCGTAAAAGGCGGTGCGCGGGTAAGGCCGGCTACCGCTCGACGCTCGGGATGTAGGAGTACGGCGTCAGCGTGACCGGCAGGGACGTGCCGTCCAGCCCCGGCAGCCAGGTCACGCCGCTCCCGATCGGGTCGAGGAAGTCCGACAGGCGCGTGCCGGGCACGCCGCCGCCGGCCCACGACATGTGCAGCCGCCCGTACCAGTCGGACCCGTCGTTGCCGCAGGCGGCGTCCCCGCCGTGCAGCTGCCCGACGACCAGCCCGTTCTGGTTGAACAGCGGCGAGCCGGACGAGCCGCTCTCGGTGGTGCCGAGGTCCCAGTCGGTGACGCGGATGTGGGTGCCGGGCCCGGGGCTCTCCGTGCTGAAGAGGCCGGTGATCGTCGTCGGGTCGTTCTCGAAGCTGATGCGCTTCTCGGCGCCGCGCGGGTGGTGGATGGCGACTGCGCGCGACGGCGCCTCGGGGCCGCGGTCCCACCCGGCCCAGTAGGGGTTGTACTCGTCCGGCACCATGTCGTCCAGCTCGAGCAGCGTCATGTCGCTGGGCGCGAATGTGGCGCGCAGGAACGCGCCGCTCAGGGTCTGGTGCAGCGAGCCGCTGCCGTCCAGGCCCGACTCCAGGCTGCCGGGGATGCGGCAGGTGGGGTTGTAGTAGTTCCAGTAGGTCACCACGGACGCCGCGACCTCGTCGGAGTCGACGCAGTGGTTGGCCGTCAGGAACAGCGGCCGCTTATCCTGCGCGGTGTTATTGATCAGCGCGCCGGTGCACCGGCGGGTGCCGCCCATGACCATGAGGGCGACGGAGCGGATCTGCGCCTGCCACGCGGCCGCCTGAGGGCAGACGACGTCCACGTTGCAGCTGCCAGAGAAGCCCTTCTCGGCCTCCGGGCTGAAGGGGTCGAGGAAGGCGCGCCCGACCTTCGTCAGCACGAGCTGCAGCTGGTCGCGCGGGGTGCCGGCCGGCAGCTCGACCTCGACCACCGCCTCGTCGCCCGGCACGATCGGCGTCCAGAGCTGGCCGTGGGCCTCGTTGTCGGCGTCCGTGTACGGCCCGTAGATCATGGCCTGGTTGATGTCGTAGACCGTCAGGCGCCCGCCGGCGGGCATGGTGTAGCGCGTGAAGCCGAAGTTGAGCGACAGCGCGCCCTGCGACGCGACCCGCAGCCGCCAGAGCTGTGTCCCGCCCGGCAGCGTCTCCCACAGGCCGTGGGTCGCCGGGGTCGCGAAGATCCGCTCGCTCTCGGCGAACTGCAGCGGGCCGCTACCCTGCGTCCGCTGGCTGGCGGCGAGCGCCTGCCAGGCGTCCAGCGGCGTGAGGGTGAGCACCGGGACACGTTCGAGCGGGGCGGCCCCCCGGACGAGGCGCGCGAGCGGCGCAGGGCGTTCAGCGATGGCGAAGGAGCCTCCGGCGGCGAGCAGGGCGAGGGCGGCGGTCAGCAGGATTGCTAGCTTATGAGTGGTCCTCAATGACGTGGCCTCTCCAGCTGGTGACGGTGAGACGTGCTGGCTGCGAGCCGGCCGGGGACATGACCTGACATCGCGTCCCTGTGCCCTTGGACGTGGCGCAGTGAAAGATTATAGCAGCCTTTGATGAGTTGTCTAGCCAGGTCTACTGGCCCTTGAGCCACAGCACCTGGTACGGCCCGAGCTCGGCCTCCGCGCCGGCCTCCAGCGCCGCGCCGCTCACCAGGTCCCGCGCGGGCGTGCCGGCGAGCTCGGGCACCTGGGCCAGCCGCAGCCGCTGCGGCGCCGCGGTGACGTTGTGGGCGCAGAGGATGTGCTCCCGGCCGTCCTCGGACGTGCGCAGGAAGGCGAACAGCCCGTCCCCCGCATCCAGCACCCGCTGGGGGGCCGCCGGGTGGAAGGCGGCCTCGCGCCGCCGCACGCCGATCAGCGCCGCCATGCGCGCCAGCACCGTCCCGTAGCGCTCATTCGGGTCGGCCAGGCGCCGCTCGAGCTCGGCGCGCTCCCACTTCTCGCGGTTGATCGAGCGGAAGCGCCCGGTCTGCCGGACCCCCTCGTGGTAGTTCGGCGAGCCGATCAGGCTGTGGACGTAGATCCCCGGCACGCCCTGCAGCGCCAGCATGATCGCGTTGGCGCACACGAAGCGGTCGATCTTGCGCGCCATGCCCTCGGCCTGGTCGTGCGGGTCGGAGAGGGCGTCGAACAGCGTGATGTTCAGCTCGTAGGGGCTCTGGGTGCCGTCCGGGTTGTTCTTCGAGGAGACGTGGCCGCCGTGGCTCTGGGCCTTCGCCACCAGCTCGGCGATCTCCTCGTCGCTGAGGATGCCGCTGGCCGGCACCACCCCGATCCCGTCGTGCGAGGCCAGGAAGTTGAAGAAGGTCGTGCTGCGCGACGGCGGCGTGAGCTCGCGGGCCCAGCGCGTCAGGTGGCGCGAGCTGCCGCGGTGGAAGGCGTTCAGCGTGAGCGGCGCGAGCGGGAACTGGTAGACCATCTGGGCCTCGTTCGTGCCGTCGCCGAAGTAGCTGATGTTGTCCCGGTGCGGCACGTTGGTCTCGGTCACCAGCAGCACGCCCGGCGCCACCGCGTCCAGCACCGAGCGCCAGAGCTGCACCACGCGGTGGGTCTGCGGCAGGTGGATGCAGCTCGTGCCGACCTCCTTCCACAGGTAGCCGATCGCGTCGAGCCGGATCAGCTGCGCGCCGCGCTCGACGTACAGCAGCAGGACGTCGGTCATCTCCAGCAGCAGGTCGGGGTCGGCGTAGTTCAGGTCGATCTGGTCGGCGCTGAAGGTGGTCCAGACGTGCCGGACGCCGGACGGCGTCTCGAAGGGGGTGAGCAGCGGCGTGGTGCGCGGCCGCGTGACCCCGCGCAGGTCGGTGGACGGGTCCATGATGATGAAGCGCCGCTCGGCGCCGGGCTCGCCGCGCAGGAACGCCTGGAACCAGGCGTGCGAGGCTGAGCAGTGGTTGACCACCGCGTCGTACATCAGGCGGTAGCTGGCGCGCAGCGGCCCGAGGTCCTCCCAGGTGCCGAGCGCCGGGTCGACCACGGTGTAGTCCGCGACCGAGAAGCCGTCGTCCGAGGTGTAGGGGAAGAACGGCAGGATGTGGACGCCGGAGACGACGCGGCCGAAGGGGCCGTCGAGCACCTCGGCGAGCGTGCGCAGCGGCGGCGCGCCCGGCTCGCGCACCTGGTCGCCGTAGGTGATCAGGATCACATCGTCCTGGGTGAGCCGGTCGGCGGGGGCGCTCAGCAGCTCGGGGTGCTCGGCGCGGAACCGCTGCAGGCGGGCGATCAGGCGCGTGGCGGTCTCGGCGCCGCGCTCGGGGCCGTAGAGGAAAGCCAGGTGGTCGCGGATGGCGCGCTCGTCGAACATCTCGGTCACGTCAGCCTCCTCTTCGTGACTGGGTGACTAGGTGGCGGGGTGAGGGGGTGACAGGGTGACTTTTGACGCTGGAAACCCGTGCCGCACCACGACCATCTTGATCCCAATGTCACCCCGTCACCTGGCCACCAGGTCACCTCTTCGTTGACGGGGTGAGGGGGTGACGTCTCTGACAGGGTGACTGGGTGAAGGGGTGACTCTTTGAGGCCAGAAACCCGCGCCGCACCACGGGCCATCCGAATACCGTGTCACCCAGTCACCGTGTCACCGTGTCACCCAGTCACCCCGTCGCCTCAGTTCAGCATCGCGTCCGGCGCCATCTGGCCGCTGCGCACCCGATCGCGGAACAGCGCGATCGTCTCGGCCACCGCCTCGCGCAGCGGCGTGTAGGGCAGCGGGCCGATCAGGTCCACCAGCGGCGCGGCGTCGAACTCCTCCGGCAGCGCCAGGGGCGTGTCGGCGTAGGTGATCGTGCCGCGCGCCTCGGGGGCCGCGGCCTCGATCGCGGCGACCACCTCGCTCATGTGGGCGACGCTGCCGCGGATGTTGAAGATCTCGGCGCCCTCGAACGGCGTGCGGGCGCAGGCGATGAAGATCTTCGCCACATCGTCGGCGTACTGGAAGTCGCCGCGGCCGCCGAACGGGATGTGGTACGGCTGGCCGACGGCGGCGGCGAACATCGCCTTGGTCGGGCTGGAGGTCATCCCCTGGTCGCGGCCGGGGCCGTAGACAGTGTACGGGCGCAGGCCGATGCTGGGCACGCGGTTGTCCTGCCAGTAGATGCGCGCGGTGCCCTCGTTGGCCTGCTTGAAGACGCCGTACAGGTTGGCCGGGTGGCCCTCGGCGCCGTGGCGCACCACCCCGCCCGCCTCGCCGGCGTCGGCCGCGTCGTAGACCGCCACCGACGAGGCGTAGACCAGCGTGCCGATGCGATCCTTGCGCCTGGCGACCGCCTCGAACACGTTGACGGTGCCGACGACGTTGACGCGCGCGCCGAGCGGCGGGTTCGCGCGGCAGAATGGCACCTGCAGCGCGGCCAGGTGGATGATGTTGGTGATCTGGTGCTCGTCCAGCGTGCGCTCGATCGCCTCGAGGTCGGTGATGTCCCCGGTGACGAAGGTGATGCGCGCCAGCTCCTCCTCGGACATGATCAGCCGCAGCCGGCGCGGGTCGCTGGCGAGGTCGAAGATCACCGGCGGCGAGCCCTCGCGTACCAGGTTGCGCGCGACCCACGCCCCGATGCAGCCCAGTGCGCCGGTGATCAGGAAGCGTTCGGAGGCCATGTGTTTCCCCTTCAACCGTATCGGGCGACGATGTGATTATATACCTGAGCGGGACATCTAAGTGACAGGGTGACCCGGTGACACGGTGACGGGGTGACACAGGATTAAGATGGCCCGTGGTGCGGCACGGGTTTCCAACGTCAAAAGGTCACCCCGTCACCCCTTCACCCAGTCACCCTGTCAGAGACGTCACCCCCTCACCCAGTCACCCCGTCAAGGAGTCCCCGGCCACAAGTGACGTGTCACGTGCTGCGGCCCATGACCTCGGCCGCCACGCGCCGGCCGAGGTCGACGGCGAAGTTGGTGCCGCGGTCCCACGGGTAGACCTGGCTCATGCTGGCCCAGTACAGGCCGGCGAGCGGCGTGGCCAGCGGCGGAACGTTGCGGGCGTGGTTCACCGGGACGATCGGCTGGGCGTACGGCTCGCGGTGCAGCCAGCTGTCGCGCACCCACGAGGGGTCGAACTGCGGGTTGACCCGCTTGAGCGCCGGCAGGAAGCGCTCGAGCAGCTGCTCCTTGCTGAGCTGGAAGTACTCGTGGCTCGGCTCCAGGTAGTCGCCGCAGTAGATCAGGTGGTCGCCGCCGTAGTGCTCGGGCTCGATGAAGTTGGTGTGCTCCACCAGCGCCAGGAACGGGAACTCGCTCTTGGGCGGCATGAGCCAGTAGACGCTGTCGAGCAGCTTGCGCCGCAGCGCGATCGTCAGCACCACCGCGCCCATAGAGCGCAGGCGCCGCAGCCCGGCCAGGTAGTCGTCCGGGAGCTGCGGGGCGAGCTTGGCGAGCAGCGCCGGCGAGCCGGTCACGACCACGGCGTCGAAGTCCTGCGCGGCCATGCCGGCGCGGCCGGGCGTCACGCCCCAGGTCCCGTCGTCGTGCCTGGCGAGCGCGGCGATCGGAGTCTCGAGGTGCACCGTCGCGCCGAGCTGCCGCACGCGCTCGAGGAGCGCGTCGCAGAACGCCTGGAAGCCGCCCACGAAGTAGCCGAGCCGGAAGCTGCGCGCCCGGAGGCGCGCCCACAGCCAGGCCATGTTGACCTCGTCCGCGTACGGCCCGAACTTGCCCTCGAGCAGCGGGCGCCAGATCTCGCGGTACACGTGCGGCCCGGCCCAGCGCGCCGTCCACTCGGCGGCGGTGGTGCGCTCGAGCCGCCGCCAGTTCTTCGTGCCGTACTTCAGGTAGGCGGCGACCAGCCCGAAGCGCAGGCGGTCCAGGAAGGGCAGGGCGGGGAAGCGCAGCACCGGCAGCACGCCGTCCAGCGCGTAGCTCTGGCCGCGCCACCACTGGGCCGTCACCGGCCGGCGGAAGAAGAGCCGGTCGGCGAACCCGATCTCGCGCACCAGCTGCTGGATGGCGGTGTCGGTCTCGAACAGGTGGTGGTAGAAGCGCTCGAGCGGCCACTCCCAGCGCTCGTCGCGGAAGCCGGACGCCAGGCCGCCGGCCTCCCGCGCGGCCTCGTAGACCGTGACGGCGTGCCCGGCGCGCGCCAGGTCGTAGGCCGCCGAGAGCCCGGCCACTCCGGCGCCGATCACTGCAATCCTCATGTCAGGCTCCGGGGATCGGTGTCGGCGGCGAGGGGCGTCTCGTGCGGGGGGAGGGGCGCCGAGCCGTCCCGGCGCCGGTGCTCCATCAGCATGAACAGCCCGCCGAGCGCCGTGATCGGCAGCCACAGCGCCACGTGCAGCACCACCGTGTAGCTGGTGGCGACCTCCTGGCCCACGCCGAAGGCCATGAGCACCGCGATGCCCGGCACGTGGAAGGTGCCGATGTAGCCGGGCGTGGAGGGCAGCGTGGTGAAGAGGTTGACGACCGCCGTCATCAGCATCAGCACCAGAAACGACACCTCGAACGGGAAGGCGTGCATGACGAACCAGTACTTGGTGGTCTCCGCCAGCCAGATCGCGCACGAGGAGAGGAAGATCAGCGCGAGCTCGCGCGGGCTGCGCAGCGACTCGAGCCCGACCACGAACTTGTCGAACAGGCCGTGGATGGCGGGGCGGAGGCGCGTGGGCAGCAGGCGGTCCACCAGCCAGCTATAGATCCGCCCGACGCGCGCCGGGCGCGCGGCCACCGCCAGGAACAGCGCGAGCGCGGCCAGGAACAGCGCGCTGAACACCGTCACCAGCGAGGTGTAGGCCGGCGGCAGCGGGGCGAACGGCAGGGTGACGAACACGAACAGCAGCATGACCAGGCCGTCGAACAGCCGCTCGAGCACGACCGTGGTGAGCGACGCGCTGATCGGCACGCCCTCGCGGCGCCGCAGCACGTAGGAGCGCAGCACCTCGCCGGCGCGCGCCGGGTACACGTTGTTGCCCATGTAGCCGATCACGACCACCGGGAACAGCCGCGCCACCGGGATGGGGACGATGTGCCGCAGCATGGAGCGCCAGCGCCAGGTGCGCGCCCAGACAGCCACGAAGTAGACCAGTACGCCGGGGATGATCCACCAGTAGTTCGCCTGCCTGACGATCTGCCAGAACGCCTGGAGGTCCAGCCCGCGCAGTGCGATCCACAGGCACACGCCGCTGACCAGAACGCCAAGCCATAACTTCCAATTACGCACGATCAGTCCTTCGATGGGGGCGGTCCCCGAGCGCTTGTGCGACGAGCCTGCGTGAGGCATGCCCGCGAATGATACCCGCGTGCCGGGGGCTTGTCAAAGCCGGCGCCGCCCTCCGGCGCGTCGGCGCAGACGAGGTGGAACTCTGACGGGCCGGCCGGGCTGAGACTCGTCGAGCGGGCGCCCCGTGGAGGACGGGCGGAGCAGGGCTCCGGCACGGCGCCCCGGCGGGTACGGCATCGCTTTCGCGCCAGCGCAGCGATCGGGGCTGCTCGCGGGCAGGGCGATGGGTGCGGCCGACGGCGCGCTCGCCGGGACTCTACCGGTCCCCGCGCGGCCAGATCGTCCAGAGCGCCAGCAGCGCGGCGGCGGCCCAGGCCCACTGCGCCTCGGGCGCGAAGTCGTTGATCCGCAGCAGCACGCCGCCGACGAACAGGCCGGAGGCGAGGATGCCGCCCGCGAGGCGGTTCGTGGCGCGCTCGACGCGCCGCATGCTGCGCTCCAGCCGGCTCAGGTCCACCCGCACCTGCAGGTCGCCGCGGTTGGCGGACTTGTAGTAGGCGTCCATCTGGCGCGGCAGCGTCGCCGCCACCTGCGCCAGCGTCGTCAGCTCGCCGCGGACGTTCGCCAGCCAGTCGCCCTCGCGCCGCTCGCGCTCCAGCAGCTCGTTCGCGAACGGGCGCGTCTCCTCGAAGAGGTTGATGTCCGGGTTCAGGCCGGTGACCAGGCCGCTGACCATGCCGATCGCCCGGCCGAGGTAGATCAGGTCCTGCGGGATCTGGAACGGCAGGTCGCGCACGAGGTGCTCGGTCTCGTCGAAGATCTGCTCGACGTCCATGTTGCTCAGCTCGCGCTGCGTCCGGTCGTAGGTGTGGCGCAGCACGACGTTGAACGCCTGGACGACCGGGCGGCGGTCGGTGCCGGGGAGCAGCATCCCGAGCCGGTCGAGCGTCTCGACCACCCGCTCGGCGTCGTTGGTGGCGATGCCCACCACGCCCTGGCGGATGATCTCCATCGTCTCGCGCCGCAGCCGCCCGACCATGCCGGTGTCGAGCATGATGATCGTGAAGGGCGCCCCCGGGCCGGACCCGTTCGCGGGCGGCGGCCCGTCGACGCGCACGAACAGGTTGCCGGGGTGCGGGTCGGCGTGGAAGAAGCCGTCCAGGAAGATCTGCTTCAGGAAGGCGCGGTTGAGGCGGGTGGCGAGCTCGGCGCGGTTGACGCCCGCGCGGTCGAGCGCGGCGTAGTCGCTGATCTTGATGCCGCTGACGCGCTCCATCACCAGCACGCGCCTGGTCGAGCGCTCGGGGTACGGCTCGGGGAAGTAGATCCCGGGCGTGTCGGCGAAGTTGGCGCGGAAGGTGAGCGCGCTCTGGGCCTCCTGCACGTAGTCCAGCTCCTCGCGCAGCACGCGCGCGAACTCCTCGTACAGCCGCTCCAGGTCGGCGCGGCGGCGGATGACCGGGTAGTTGCGCACCAGGCGCACCGCCCAGCGCACCGCGCTCAGGTCGATCTCGACCACCTCGTCGATGCGCGGGCGCTGGACCTTGACGGCCACCTCGCGCCCGTCGTGCAGGCGGCCGTAGTAGACCTGGCCGAGCGAGGCGGCGGCCACCGGCGCGGGCTCGAAGGCGGCGAACAGCTGGTCGGGCGGGGCGCCGAGCTCCTCGACGATCGTCTGCAGCACGTAGGGCAGCGGCGCGGCCGGGACCTCGTCCTGCAGGCCGGCGAGCTCGTCGGTGATCGCGGCCGGCAGGATATCGGCGCGGGAGCTGAGGAACTGGCCGAGCTTGATCAGCACGCCGCCCATGCGCACCGCGAGCGCGCGGAACTCGCGGGCGATCTTGCGGTAGCGCGCCAGGCCGCTGCGGCGGACGTACCAGCGCGTCAGGCGGAAGCGGGCGAGCAGGATGTCGAAGAAGTAGACGTGGGCGATGACGCCCAGGAAGAACCACAAGACGCGCAGGAAGCGCCGCCGGCGGTGGATGCGGAACGGCGGGAGCTGCGGGAGGCTCGGCGGCGGGCCGGCGCCCGGCGCTGGGGCCCCGCCGGCGCTGCCTGTTGGCTTCGTGATAGTTTGCACATGGTGCATTATAGCACCTGGCGGTGCGGGGCGGCCTCCGCCCGGGGGATCGGGCGCCGCTGCGCGCGGCGGGCGGGCTGTTTCCCTCCACATCACCCCGAGCGAGCCGCTGCGCGCGGCAGGGG
>CALJIC010000341.1 GCA_937974195.1 uncultured Roseiflexaceae bacterium
TCGCGCGGCTGCAGCGGCAGGCCGCGGAGCAGAGCGGCAACCCCCGCGAGGCGGCCAGGCTGCTGCGCGCCGCCGCCGCGCGCCTCGACGACCTGGGCGAGCACGGGCTGGCGCAGCTGGCCCGCGAGCAGGCCGCGTCGGTCGAGCACACCGGCCGGCTCGCCGGGCTGGCGACCAAGGAGCTGGCCTACGCCACCAGAAGGCTCGGGGGCGGGCCGTGATGTCACACTCTCCAAGCGCGCACAGGAAGAATCCAGTGCAGGGCGGAACGGATAGCGGGCTAACTCCATGATCGCAGCGCAGGTGCTCCGCGACCTGGTTGTGCAGGACGCACGGACACGAAGAGCGGCGCCGCTGATCGCCCTGATGCTGGGGGCACATCTGCTGCTCCTGCCCGGCCTGCCGATGGCCTGGCGCGGGGTGGCGGCGCACGCGCTGCTGCTCCTGCCCGGCGCGCTGCTGGCGCTGCACCTCTTCCGGGCGAGCGAGGGGCGCCTGGCGCTGGCCTTCCTCGCGCTGTGCGGCGGGGTCGCGCTGGCGCCGCTGGTGCTGCTGCCGCTCCACGCGCTGCCCGGCCCGCTCCACTGGTGGCTGCCGCTGCTCGCCGCCGACGCGCTGAGCCTCTGGCTCGGGGCGCTGCTGGTGAGCGACCGGCCGCCGGAGTACGGGCGCAGCGCGCCGCCCTCCGGCCACCGGCTGGCGGCGCACGCTGCTCGGGGGCGCGAGCGCGCGACGCTGGGGGCGGTGCTGCTGCTCGGCGCGGCGCTGCGGCTCCCGGCGCTGGGCGGCGCTGAGTTCCAGGGCGACGAGGGGCGGGCGATCCTCATGGCCGCCGACATGGTCCACGGCGCCGAGGACATCCTGCTGCTGCACAAGAAGGGGCCGGTGGAGGTGCTGCTGCCCGCCGGGCCGCTGGCGATCACCGGGCAGATCAACGAGCTGATCGCCCGGCTGCCGTTCGCGCTGGCCAGCATCGGGGCGCTGCTCGGCGTCTACCTGCTGGCGCGCCGCATGCTCGACGCCCCGGGCGAGGCGCCGGGCGCCGGGGCGCTGGCAGGGCTGCTCGCGGCGCTCCTGCTGGCGCTGGACGGCCTCATGATCGGCTTCGGGCGCATCGTCCAGTACCAGAGCGTACTGGTGCTGGCCGTGTGCGGCGCCGTGTACTGCGCCTGGCGCTTCTACGAGGGGGCGGAGCACCCGCAGCGCTACCTGTGCTGCGCGGCGGGGCTGGCGGCGGTCGGGCTCCTCGCCCACTACGACGCGATCTTCGGGCTGCCGGCGCTCGCCTGGCTGGTGCTCGCCGGCGCCCGCCGCCGCGGATGGCCGGCCACGCGCTGGGCCAGGGAGCTCGCCCCGCCCGCGCTGCTCGGGATCGGGCTGGCGGCCAGCTTCTTCGTGCCCTTCGCGCGGCACGAGCGCTTCGGGCGGACGCTCGAGTACCTCGCGGGGCGTGCGGGGCAGGACGACCCGGCGCTGGCGCTGTACAACAACCTGCCCTACTACGCCGAGGTCACGACCTTCTACAACACGACCTTCGTGATGGCGGCGCTGGTGGCGGCGCTGGTCGGCGGCCTGGCGGCCTGGCTGGTGATGTACGTGCGGCCGCGGGCGCTCGGGGCGCTGCTGGCGCTGCTGCTCGGCGTGGGGTGCGGCCTGGCGTGGCTGGCGCCCGAGCGGCTCCAGCTCGCCGAGCAGCTGAACGCGGCCGCGCTGCTCCTCGGCCTGCCGCTGGCCGCGCTGGCGCTGGCCCCCGGGACGCCCCCCGGCCTGCGGGCGCTGGTCCTGTGGTTCGGCGCCGCCTTCGTGGCCCAGGCGTTCCTGCTCGCGTCGCCGAACACGCACTTTTATGTCGCCCACCCGCCGGCCGCGCTGCTCGCGTCGCTGGCGGTGGCGCGGCTGGTGCGGGCGCTGGGCGATAGCGAGAGCGGCGCCGCGCTCGCGAAGGCCCGCCTCAAGGCCGCCGCCCGCGGCCTGCTTGCCGCCGGCGGCGTGGCGCTGCTGCTGCTGGCCGTCCCGTACGCCTACATCCTGTTCGTGCGCCAGGAGCCGGAGTACCGGCGCACCTTCCCCGAGCACCGCCCGCCGATCTTCCAGGCCAGCTACGGCGACAGGGTGCCGCGCTTCGCGAACTTCGGCTTCCCGCACCGCGCGGGCTGGAAGGTGGTGGGCGAGCTGTACGAGCGCGGCGTGATCCGCGGCAGCTACTTCGCCAACGAGGAGGAGCTGATCACCGGCTGGTACCTGCGCGGCGCGTTCCGCTGCCCGATCTTCGCGGACTACGTGCTGCTGGCGACCCACCCGCTCGACCGGGTGCGGCTCAGCGAGCGCGAGGTGCGCGACACCTACCACCTGCTCGGGATCGTCACGACCGACGGCATCGGCAAGATGGAGATCTGGAGCCGGGAGCCGGTGGAGGCCGAGCCGCGCGCGTTCGAGCTGAACGACTTCGCCGGCGCTTTCGACGAGCGGCCGGTGGGCGACTTCCCGACCCAGCGCTCGCTGGCGGAGGTGACGCCCCAGCACCGGCTCGACGCGGCCTGGGCCGAAGGGATCACCCTGGTGGGGTACGACCTGGCGCCGCAGCCGGTGGAGCAGGGCGGCCCGGCCGACCTGGCGCTGTACTGGCGCACGCCGCTGGCGCCCGAGAGCGGTGGGAACGGCTTCGAGCCGCTGGTGGAGGTGCTGGACGCCGACGGGCGCCCGGTGGCCGAGGCCGCGCCGTACTGCGAGCCGCCGAACAGCGAGTGGTACTTCCAGTGGCTCTCGGGCATCGGCTACCGGGTGGACGCCGGGCTGGCGCCGGGCAGCTACGCGCTGCGGATCAGCCTCCGCAACCCGTCGACAGGCGCCGCGCTGCCGATGAGCGACGGGCGCGACGCGCTGGTCATCCCCGGCGCGCTGAACGTCGGGACGTGACACATCCGCCGGGAGGAAGATGTGGAAGCGCCGCGCGCTTCCGCGGCCGCCTTCCCGCCCGGGGGCTGCGGGGGCGAGACCGCCGCTTCGAACATGCAGGGCGCGCTGGCGCGCGACGCACGAACGTGAGCAGACGACAGGAGCTGATATGACCGCGACATCCGAGCGACCGGGCCGCTTCGGGCCCTACGGCGGCGCCTATATCCCCGAGACGCTGGCGACGGCGGTGGCCAACCTGGAGCGGGCGTACAACGAGGCCAAGGCCGACCCCGCGTTCTGGCAGGAGCTCGAGCACCTGCAGCGCACCTACGTCGGCCGCCCCACGCCGCTCACCTACGCGCAGCGGCTCAGCGCCAAGCTCGGCGGCGCGCAGATCTACCTCAAGCGCGAGGACCTGGCGCACACCGGCGCCCACAAGATCAACAACGCCCTCGGCCAGGGGCTGCTCGCCAAGCGCATGGGCAAGACGCGCGTGATCGCCGAGACCGGGGCCGGGCAGCACGGCGTGGCCACCGCGACGGTCTGCGCGCTGCTGGGCATGGAGTGCGTGGTCTACATGGGCGTGGACGACATGGCCCGCCAGCGGCCGAACGTCTTCCGCATGCGGCTGCTGGGCGCCGAGGTGCGCGGCGTGGAGAGCGGCAGCCGCACCCTCAAGGACGCGATCAACGAGGCGATGCGCGACTGGGTCACGAACCCGGACTCGTACTACCTGATCGGCTCGGCGCTCGGCCCGCACCCCTACCCGACGATGGTGCGCGACTTCCAGAGCGTGATCGGGCGCGAGGCGCGCGAGCAGATCCTGGCGGCGGCGGGCAGGCTCCCAGATGTCGTGGTGGCCTGCGTCGGGGGCGGCTCGAATGCGATCGGCATCTTCAGCGCCTTCATCCCGGACGAGCAGGTGGACCTGCGCGGCGTCGAGGCCGGCGGGCGCGGCACGGCGCTCGGCGAGCACGCGGCGCGCTTCTCCGGCGGCCGGCCGGGCGTGCTGCAGGGCGCCTACACCTACGTGCTGCAGGACGAGGACGGCCAGATCGGGCTCACGCACAGCATCTCGGCCGGGCTGGACTACTCCGCCGTCGGCCCGGAGCACGCCATGCTCCACGACGGCGAGCGCGCCTTCTACACCGCCGTGCGCGACGAAGAGGCGCTGGAGGCGTTCCAGATCCTGTCGAAGACCGAGGGCATCATCCCGGCGCTGGAGAGCGCCCACGCCATCGCCGAGGCGATCAAGCTCGCGCCCACGATGCGCCCCGACCAGCTGATCCTGGTGAACCTCTCCGGCCGCGGCGACAAGGATATCTTCACTGCGGCCGACGCGCTCGGCGTGGAGATCTGACCCCGGCCGCTGGCGATCGCGGCTTTTTCCGCGGCCGGGCGGCGGAAAGAGGGGAGGCTTTGCCTTCCCAGCAGGGGAGCGCGGAGAAGAAGCCCGCGCGCGCTCCTGTCGAGGTCTCTTTCTTTATTTGGTAGACTCATCCCCGCACCGGCGCGCCCGAGCCCAGCGGCTTGCGCAGGCGCCGGCCGGAGGTATCGAGTTGCTCAGGTGCCCCGCTCGCACAGCGCTCCGGGGCGCCGCCCCTCTACGAAAGGAACCAAGGAGCCGTGACCGACGGAATCCACCCGCGCCCGCAGCTGGCGCGCCCGCGCTGGATCGACCTCTGTGGCCCGTGGCAGTTCGCCTTCGACGACGACGACCGCGGCCTGCGCGACGGCTGGGTCCACCGCACCGAGCCGTTCGACCGCACCATCACCGTCCCGTTCCCGCCCGAGTCGCGCGCCAGCGGCATCGGCGACCCTGCCCCGCACCCGGTGGTCTGGTACCGGCGCACCTTCCAGCTGCCCGCCGAGCGCTCCGATCGCCTCATCCTGCACTTCGGCGCGGTGGACTACCGCGCCGACGTCTGGGTCAACGGCCACCTCGTCGCGCACCACGAGGGCGGCCACACGCCGTTCAGCGCCGACATCGCCCCGGCCCTCCGCCCTGACCAGCCCGAGCAGGTGATCGTCGTCCGGGCCGAGGACCAGCCGGACGACCTCTCCCAGCCGCGCGGGAAGCAGTACTGGGAGCCGCAGCCGCGGCGCATCTGGTACCACCGCACCACCGGCATCTGGCAGCCGGTCTGGCTCGAGCCGGTGGCGCGCGAGGCGATCGCCGACCTGCGCTGGACGCCCGACCTGCAGCGCGGCCTGCTCGGCATGCACGTCCAGCTCCACGCGCAGCCCGAGCGCGCGCTCACGCTGCGGGTCGAGCTCTCGATCCGCGGCGCGGTGCTGGCCGACGACACCTACGTCCTGCAGCGCAACGAGATCCGCCGCGACATCGCGCTCGAGCCAGCCAAGCTGACCATGAGCCGCGAGGAGATCCTCTGGTCGCCGTCGCGCCCGAACCTGATCGACGCCGTGCTCACGCTGTCCGACGGCGGGCGGGTGATCGACGTCGTCCACAGCTACGCCGGCCTGCGCAGCGTCGGGTTCTCCGACGGCCGCTTCCTGCTGAACGGCCGGCCGTACTACCTGCGGCTGGTGCTCGAGCAGGGCTACTGGCCCGAGTCTCACCTGGCCGCGCCGAGCAGCGACGCGCTGCGCCGGGAGGTCGAGCTGGTGAAGTCGCTCGGGTTCAACGGCGTCCGCATCCACCAGAAGGTCGAGGACCCGCGCTTCCTGTACTGGTGCGACCGGCTCGGGCTGCTGGTGTGGGGCGAGATGGCCAACGCCTACGTCTTCTCGGCCACCGCCGTGGAGCGCCTGACCCGCGAGTGGCTCGAGGTGGTCCGCCGCGACTACAGCCACCCGTGCATCGTCACCTGGGTGCCGTTTAACGAGAGCTGGGGCGTCCCAAGCCTGGCGCAGGACGAGGCGCAGCAGCACTACGTGCGCGCGCTGTACCACCTCACCCACGCGATCGACCCGACCCGCCCGGTGATCGGCAACGACGGCTGGGAGCACATCGTGAGCGACGTGCTGGGGGTGCACGACTACGCGCTCGACGGCGCGACGCTGCGCGAGCGCTACGGCACGCCCGAGGCGCTGGAGCAGACGCTGCGCTCCGTCCAGCCGCACTACCGCTCGATCATCCTGTCCGGCCTGCACACCGCGGGCCAGCCGGTGATGCTGACCGAGTGGGGCGGCATCAGCTATGCGCCCAAGCCCGGCGAGCCCTGGTTCGGCTACGGCACCGTGAGCAGCGCCGAGGAGTACCTCGCCAAGTACGGCGAGCTGATCACGGCCATCCTGGACAGCCCGACGATCGCCGGCTTCTGCTACACGCAGCTCACCGACACCGAGCAGGAGACCAACGGGCTGCTGACCGCCGACCGCCAGCCGAAGCTCGACCCGGAGGCGGTGCGCGCGCTCACGTCGCGCCCCTCGCGGGCGATCCCGGGCGAGCTGCTCAGCAGCATCCAGGCCGCCGCCGAGGTGACGTCGTTCCAGGCCTCCGGCAGCTGATGCGTGCTATACTGGCCCGGCGAAATCACGCCTGGCGCCCGGCGGGCGTGTGCGTGTGGTGGGAGCCGCTACACGCACACGCCTTTTCCGGATCATTTTTTAAGAGGTGCGTATGAAGGTGCTCGTCACCGGCGGCGCGGGCTACATCGGCAGCATCTGCACCGCCGAGCTGATCAAGGCCGGCCACGAGGTGGTCGTCTTCGATAACCTCTACCAGGGGCACCGCGCCGCCGTCCACCCCGACGCGGCGCTCGTCGTGGGCGACCTGCGCGACGCCGACGCGGTGGCGCGGCTCTTCCAGCAGCACAAAGGGATCGACGGCATCATGCACTTCGCCTCCTACACGCTGGTGGGCGAGAGCATGCAGCAGCCGCTCAAGTACCTGCGCGACAACCTGGTGGCCGGCGCCAACCTGCTCGAGCAGGCGGTCGCGAACGGCGTCGGGCGCTTCATCCTCTCCTCGACGGCGAACCTCTTCGGCGAGCCGGAGCGCATGCCGATCGAGCCGGACGACACGATCGTCCCCGGCTCGCCCTACGGCGAGTCGAAGCTGTTCCTCGAGCGCACGCTCTACTGGTTCGAGCGCATCTACGGGCTGAAGTACGCCTGCCTGCGCTACTTCAACGCCGCCGGCGGCACGCCCGAGCGCGGCGAGCACCACGACCCGGAGCTGCACCTGATCCCGATCGTGCTCCAGGTCGCGCTCGGCCAGCGCCCGAAGCTCACGATCTTCGGCAACGACTACCCGACCAAGGACGGCACCTGCGTGCGCGACTACATCCACGTCCTCGACCTCGCCCAGGCGCACATCCTCGCGCTGGAGGCGCTCGACCGGCTCGGCAGCCGGGTCTACAACCTCGGCAACGGCAGCGGCTTCAGCAACCTCGAGGTGGTCGAGACGGCCCGGCGCGTGACCGGCCGCGAGATCCCCTACGAGTTCGGCCCGCGCCGCCCCGGCGACCCGGCGGTGCTGATCGCCTCCTCGGAGAAGATCCGCAGCGAGCTGGGCTGGTCGCCGCAGTACCCGGCGCTGGAGCAGATCATCGCGAGCGCCTGGGAGTGGCACAGCTCGCACCCGCACGGCTACGGCGAGCGCTAGCGCGGTCTTTCGAAATTCCGCCGGGCGGAAAGGCGGGCGGTGCGCCCTGGAAGGTAGGGGAGCGCGTGGCAGACCCGTACGACTTCATCATCGTCGGCGGCGGGATCGTCGGCCTCGCCACGGCCATGGCGCTCGGCGAGCGCGATCCGCGGGCGCGCCTGGCGGTGTGCGAGAAGGAGGCCGTGTGGGCGGCCCACCAGACCGGCAACAACAGCGGCGTGATCCACGCCGGCGTGTACTACCGGCCGGGCAGCCTCAAGGCCCGCATGGCGCGCGCCGGGAGCCAGTCCATGGTCGCGTTCTGCCAGGAGCACGCCATCCCGCACGAGGTGTGCGGCAAGCTGATCGTCGCCACCGAGCCGGCTGAGCTGGAGCGGCTGGAGCTGCTGCTGCAGCGCGCGACCGCCAACGGCCTGCCGGTGCGCCGGGTCGGGCCGGAGGAGATCCGCGAGCGCGAGCCGCACGTCCGCGCGCTGGCCGGCATCTACTCGCCCACCACCGGCATCGTGAGCTACCGGCAGGTCGCCGAGACGTTCGCGCGGATCGTGGCGGAGCGGGGCGGCGAGCTGCTGCTCAGCACGCGCGTCGACGCGATCCACGAGCGCGGCGACGCGGTGACGGTCGAGACGAGCCGCGGGGAGCTGCGGGCGCGCTTCCTGATCAACTGCGCCGGGCTGCACAGCGACCGGGTGGCCGGGCTGGCCGGCGTGCGGCCCGGCATGCGCATCGTCCCCTTCCGCGGCGAGTACTACGAGCTGGTGCCGGAGCGGCGCTTCCTGGTGAAGCACCTGGTCTACCCGGTGCCGAACCCAAACTTCCCGTTCCTCGGCGTGCACTTCACCCGCATGATCGACGGGACGGTCCACGCCGGCCCCAACGCCGTGCTGGCGCTCAAGCGCGAGGGCTACCGCAAGACCGACATCGACCTGCGCGACGTCGCCGAGGTGCTGGCCTACCCGGCCTTCTGGAAGCTGGCCGGCCGCTACCTGGACGAGGGGCTGCGGGAGATGCTGCGCTCGGCCAGCAAGCGGGTGTTCGTCCGCAGCATGCAGCGGCTCATCCCCGAGATCCAGGCCCGCGATGTGGTCCCGGCCCACGCCGGGGTGCGGGCGCAGGCGCTGCTGGACAGCGGCGCGCTGGTGGACGACTTCGTGATCGTCGACGGCAGCCGCTCGATCCACGTCTGCAACGCCCCCTCGCCGGCCGCCACGGCGTCGATCGAGATCGGCCGGGCGATCGCGGAGCGCGTGGCCGAGCGGGCCGGGGCGCGCGGCGGCGTCTCCAGCGGCGCCGATCTGCAGCCTGCGTCGCCCTGAGCGGCTCGCCGCTACCGCGCCGAAGCTCCCCCGCACCCTGCCGAAGTCCTCAACCTGCAGGCAGCAGGCGCCCGAGCAGGCCAGGTTCTCGACCTGGATCGACGTGTGCTCGATCCCGAACTGGCCGCGCATGCGAAGGACCGAGCCCTCGCGCCATCGGCGCCACCTGCACGCCGGCAGCATAAACACAAAATTGACATTGTTTAACAGTTTCGATATGATCAAACTATCTATCTACTGGATCTTAACTCGCAGCGGCAAAATAAGGAAAGGGAACCCCAATGGCGGTCACACGAGAGCGCTTCGAGCAGGGCATGACCTACGAGGCATACAAGGCCCAGATGACCCGCAACCGCGAGCGCCTGGAGGATAACGAGCGCACCGTCGAGCTGGCCCAAGAAGACCTGGCGTTCTTCCGCGCGCTGCCGCGGCCGCTGAACGTGCTGGTGCTGGCCGAGGACTGGTGCGGCGACGTGATCAACAACCTCCCGGTGCTCGGGCGCCTGGCGCAGGAGAGCGGCAAGCTCAACCTGCGCATCTTTCTGCGGGATCAGAACCTGGATATCATGGACCAGTACCTGAACGAAGGGAAGTACCGCTCGATCCCGGTGTTCGTCTTCTTCGACGAGGACTTCCGCGAGCTCGGCCACTGGATCGAGCGGCCGGCGCGCATCAGGGAGCTGCAGGAAGAGATGCGCCGCGACCTGTTCGCCAACGATCCGGTGCTCTCGGCCTACTCGCCGGACACCTCGCCCAGCGAGCTCCCCGAGGAGGCCCGGATGCGGCTCGGGCAGGCCTACGGCGCCTTCCGCGCCGAGCACCGCGCCCTGTCGGACCGCGAGGTGGTCCGCGAGATCCGCGAGCTGATCAGCGGGTCCGCCCAGCCCGAGGCGCGCGTCGCTGCGGCCGCCGCGAACCTGGCCGCCATGCGCGAGCGCGCCGCCCGGCCCCGCGCCGAGCGCCGGGTGAAGGTTAGCATCACCTACTGCGCGGTGTGCGGCTACGAGCCGCAGACCCTCGCGCTCACCGAGGCGCTGATGCGCGAGTTCGTGTACGACCTGTCGGCGATCGAGCTGATCCCCTGGCAGGACGGCGCCTTCGACGTCGCGATCGACGGCGAGCTCGTCCACTCGATGTACCGCGACGGCGGCTTCCCGGACACCGCGGACATCATTCGCGCGGTGCGCGAGCGCCTCACCGCCTAGAGGCTCCCGGGGATCTCCCCGCTCGGCCGGGAGATGTGACGGGGTCGGGGGAAACGAATCCTCCCCCGACCCCGCCGTGATGCGGCTCCCAGCGCAGCGACAGATCACATCGCCCGCGCTAGAACACCAGCGTGTCGCCGCCGACCTGCTTCTGGCGCTCGTTGGCGAGGAAGTCGCGGAAGCGGCGCTCCTGCTCCGCCTCGCGCACCTGCAGGTAGATCTCCTCCCGCTGCTGCGGGTCGTCGAACAGCTGCGCCAGCTCGCGCAGCTTCGTGCGCACCTGGGACCGCGGGCTGAGCGCGTACTCCCACACGCCGCCGCTCCTCTTGCGCTCCAGCAGGCTGGCCTCGGCCAGCCCATCGAGCGCCTCCTGCAGCATCCACGGGTCGCAGGGCAGCCGCTGGCGGATCTGCGGCGCGCTCCCGCGCAGCTGCGGGTACCGGCAGAACACTAGCAGCACCCGCAGCTTCATCACCGAGTCGATCAGCCCAGGGGCGATCAACGTCATAGTCGTCTCCATAACCCACTCCATTGTGAGCGGCAGGTGTACAGGCCCCTCCGCCGGCTAACCGGTGGGCTGCGTTGCTCTGTGGGACAACCGACCTAACCGAATCGTAACAGGCGAGCATGGCGCCGGCATTGAGCGCTCGTCACCGCGGGTCACGATGCCGCAACCTGCCCTCGCCGGACTTCGCCGCTGTGGTGGACCAACGATCAAGACGCTCGGCCGGGCGCTTTGGTCGCACTACCGCCCCGGCCCGTCCACGATCCGGCCCGGCTTAGCCCCGGTGTGCTTCCCTTCTTCCAGCACGCGCACGCCGTTCACCCACACGTCGCGCACCCCCTGCGAGAGCTGGTGCGAGTCGGCGAACGTCGCCCGGTCCGCGATCGTCTGCGGGTCGAAAATCACGACGTCGGCGAAGCACCCAGCGCGCAGCGTGCCGCGATCCCGCAGGCCCAGCCGGTCTGCCGGCGCCGACGTCATCTTGCGCACCGCGTCCTCGAGCGTCAGCGCCCGCTCCTCGCGCACGTACTTGCCGAGCACGCGCGGGTACGTGCCGTACGAGCGCGGGTGGACCGGGCCGAACTGCTCGGCCCACGCCGGATCGAAGCCGCCGGCGTCGGTGGAGAACTTGATCCACGGCAGGCCGACCTGCATGCGGACGTTCTCCTCGCTCATCGTGAAGTAGATCGTGCTGATCCGCTGGCGCTCGGCCAGCAGCAGGTCCATCGCCGCATCGGGCCACTCCTGGCCGCGCATCTCGGCGATCTCGGAGAGGCGCTTGCCCACGTACTGCTGGTGCTCGGGCAGCTGGAAGCCGATCGGCATCACCGCCTCCGGCCCGTTGGCCTGCACCATCGCCTCCCAGTCGTCGGCGGGCTCGAGCAGCTCGCGGCGGATGCGCGCCCGCATCGCCGGGTCGGCCAGGTTCTCGTACAGCCGGCCGTCAGCGTCGGCCCACGGCGGGAGCACAGCGGTCAGCCCGGTCCCCGAGGCGGCGTAGGGGTACATATCGGCCGTGACATCCAGGCCGGCGGCGCGCGCCTCCTCGATCCTGCGGATCACGTCCGGCATCTTGTGCCAGTTGGCGCGCCCGGAGGCCTTCAGGTGGTAGATCTCCACCGGCAGGCCCGCGGCCCGCCCGATGTCGATCGCCTCCTCGATCCCCTCCAGCAGCCGGCTGCCCTCGGAGCGGATGTGGGTGATGTACACCCCGCCGTACCGCGCGACGACCTTGCACACCTCGATCAGCTCGTCGGTCGCCACGTAGGCGTCCGGCGGGTAGATCAGGGCGTACGAGACGCCGAACGCGCCGTCCTCCATCGCCTCGGCCATCACGCGGCGCATCAGCTCGAGCTCGTGCGGCGCCGCGGGGCCCATCCGCATCCCGCAGCCGTAGCGCCGCAGCGTGCCGCCGCCCAGGAACGAGCCGATGTTCGGCGAGACGCCGGCGGCCACCATCGCCTCCAGCCAGTCGCGGAAGCGCCGCCAGCCCTGCGCCCGCTCCCGCCACTCCGCCACCTCGTGGGTGAACAGCGCGCCGTCGAACGGGTCGGCGATCTGGCCGCCGAACGGCGCCGGCGTCCAGGCCTCGCCCATGATCTCGGTCGTCACCCCCTGCGTGATCTTCGAGAGGCTGCGCCCGTCGATCATGAGCGGCATGATCGAGTGGCTCTGGATGTCGATGAAGCCGGGGCAGACGACCATCCCCGTCGCGTCGACCGTCGTGCGCGCCTGCTCGGCGGCGATCCGCCCCGGCGGCGTCACGGCCGCGATCCGGTCGCCGGCGATCGCCACGTCGCCGTAGAACCACGGGTTGCCGCTCCCGTCCACCACCCGGCCGCCGCGGATCAGCACATCGAAGCCCATACACCCCTCCTCGGTAACGCGGGCAGCGCAGAGGCCCGCAGACCGCCTTCCTCAAAGTCTACGGTACAACAAGCGGTGTGATTGGTACTGATGTGGGGCCGCGGGCCCGCAGCCTAGCGGGCCGCGTTGAGCGTGGAGCGCCCGAGATCCTGCGCGCAGCGCTCGATCGCCTCGAGCAGCTCGGTCAGCGTGAACGGCTTGCGCAGCACCTCGCGCACGCCGGCCGCCAGCAGATCGTTGGTCTGCTCCAGGGTGCCGTAGCCGCTGATCACCAGGAACGCCGCGTGCGGGTCGTGGGCGCGCAGCTTCCGCACCAGCTCGATGCCGCTGATGCCCGGCATCACGATATCGCTGATCACCAGGTCGAACGGCTGCTCGCGGTAGGCGCTCAGCGCCTGGTCCGCGCTGCCGACGAGCGTCACGTGCTGATCGTGGCTCTCCAGCAGGCGCGCCAGCGCCTCGCCCACATCCGGCTCGTCGTCCACCAGCAGGATGCGCAGGTGCGGCACATCGTGCTTCGCCGGCGCCGACTCAGTCGCCCGCGCCGGCACGATGATCGGCAGGCGCACGATCATCGTAGTGCCCATGCCCTCCTGGCTGCGGGCCTCCATCGTGCCGCCGTGGCCCTCGACGATCCCCAGGCTGATCGCCAGCCCCAGCCCGGTGCCCGGCGTGGCGCTGCCGTTCAGGGCGCCCTTCGTCGTGACGAACGGCTGGAAGATCTGGTCGACCAAGTTCTCGGGGATGCCGTGCCCCGTGTCGCTGATCGCCAGCTCGATCTGGTCGCCGCGCTGCGCCAGGCTGATCGTCAGCGTGCCGCCGCCCTGGTCGCGCATCGCGTCGCGGGCGTTGTTGATCAGGTTCACGATCACCTGGGCGATCTGGCCCGGGTCGCAGAGCGTCTCGGGCACCGGCTCGAGCTGCCGCACCACCCGGATGTTCTCTTTGGCGAGCTCGCGCTCGACCAGCGCCAGCGTCTCCTCGACGACCATCCCGATCAGGTACGGGACGCGCTGGGCGTCGTGGCGGCGCGCGAAGGTCAGCAGGCCGCCGGTGATGCTGCGCCCGCGCAGGCACAGCCGCACCGCCACCTCCAGCGCCTCGTTCTTCTCGTGCACGTCGTCGCTGGCCAGCGCCAGCTGGGCGAAGCCGAGCAGCCCGGCGAGCAGGTTGTTGAACTCGTGCCCGATTCCGGCGGCGAATGTGCCGAGCGCCGCCAGCTTCGAGGAGCGGATCAGCTCGTCCTGCTTGGTCCGCAGCTCGGCGAACAGCCGCGCGCGCTCGGCCGCGAGCGCCGCCTGGGCTGCGAACGCCAGCAGCACCCGCTGGTCATCGCCCGCCAGGACGACCGCCCGCGGCACGGCGAGGAAGATCGCGCCGAGCGTCCGCGCCTCGAGCGTGAGCGGGATCATCAGCAGCGACTGCCACGGCACCTGGTCCATGCGGTGCAGGCGCCGGCTCGCGGCCGCATCCAGCACCCGGACGCCCGGCTGCGCCAGCTCCTCGGCGTAGGCCCGCGGCTCCCAGGCCCAGCCGGCCGGTAGGCTCGCGCCGCCCACCAGGCGCGGGCCGCCGTCCCGCAGCACGACCCAGTGCGCATCGGCCTCGAGCACCGCGGCCAGGTGGCCGCTCACCGTCGCCAGCAGCACGTCCGGGTCGGTGGTGGCGATCATCGCCGTGGCGGCGGATTGCATGCGCTCGAGCCGGTCGGCGAGCTGGCGCGACTCACGCGCGAGCGACTCGTTCCGGCGGCTCTCGAGCTGCAGCTCGGCCAGCGTGTGGAACCAGCGCCGCAGCAGCAGCAGCGGCAGGACGCACAGGATCACCAGCCAGGGGCTGACATACCACACCACCGCCGCGAGCGCGCCGAACGGCATCGTCGCGAAGTGAACCCAGTGGAACCGGCGGTAGGTGTCGTGCAGCACCGAGACGAACGGGCGGTTCGTCGCCAGCCCCAGCACCGTGACCACCAGCAGCGAGTTCACGGTGTGGTAGGAGAGCGCCATCACCGCGAAGGCCAGCAGGCCGACCAGGCCGTCGAACGGGGTGGAGCCGGGCGGGATGAACGCGTTGTAGATCAGGACCAGCACGTAGTAGGTGACGGCGCGCGAGGCGGCGTTGAACAGCACCTTGTACCAGGGGCGCCGGTGGCTCGCATCCGCGATCACGCTCCCGATGACCGCCGTCCACATCCCGGCCGGCCCGGTCACGGCCACGAGGAAGAACAGCGGCGCCTCGGACACCGTCATCGAGGCGTTGTTGCCCGGGGCGACCTCGAAGCTGATGTCGTGGTAGTCTGCGAAGACGAAGATCGGCACACACACCAGCAGCAGCGCGAGCAGCTCGAGCGAGAAGCGCGTGTTCAGGAACGAGGTGGCCAGAGCGACCAGCCCGCAGCACCACAGCGCGATGAGATAGATTTGCGTAGCGCGGGATAGGCTTCGCATGGTGCGGCACCGCAGACACGAAAAGGCAGGAAAGGCTTAAACCCTTCCTGCCTGCACGGATCACAGTCTAGACTGAATTATCCCCACCGGCCCTCGGCACCAGCCGCGACCAGGAACGATGCGAGCGCCCCGAGTACCAGTGCGACTTTCCAGTAAGCCTGCTTCATGGTCCACTTCATAGGGAGACCCCCTTCTTCGCTGCATGCAAAGGATGTTCGGGTTTACCTCAGGGTCCCCTCCGCTCCGCTTCGGGCGCACGCCCTCCTTTCCGATGAGAGACAGTCGACATACTGCTGATCCGTGTAAGCCGGTATATACCATATTTTGACTTTTTACGCAAATGCTACACATTGTCGTTTTCTGTCTCCCAACATGCGGCGCACGCAGCGAGCGCATGGAAGAGCGAGCCACCGATCAGCGGGCCTGACGAGGCGAGGCGTTCACGAGGCTCGGCAGGCGGCGGTTGACTGCGTCGAGCACCGCGCGGGCGGGGGCGCGGAGCGTATCGCCGCGCACGATACTTACCCCTAGCAATGTTTCCAACGCATCTTCTGCCAGTAACGATACGTGCGCCAGGCAGATTTCGACCTCGCCGAAGTGACGGCGCTCGATCCGCTCGAGTTGAAAGCGCCCGCGTGCGCCGACCAGCTGCGCCAGCGCGTCGAGCGTCGCCCGGCCCACGAGCTGCTCCTGCGTCTCGTCGCCGCCGAGCGGCGCCGCCGAGCCCCGCAGCTGCTGGTCGCCGTTCCCCAGCAGCACACCGACCCCCGGCTGCCCGTCGCCCTCCACCTGCACAACGTCCAGCAGCTGCAGCCGGGCGCCTCCCGCCAGCGCCGGATTCTCCGGAATCTGCACCAGGCTGACCTTGCGGTGGTTGATGCGGATGCCGCCGCGCACGAGCAGGATCGACTCGATGTCGCGCACGATCGCCTTCGCGCTCCGCTCGGGCGTCCCTACCACATGCAGCTCATCGATCTGGCCCTGGCTATCGTGGACGACGCGCACCGCCTGGACTCCGCGCACCTGGCGCACCAGCTGCTCGATCGCTGCCCCATCGCTCTGGCTCGTTTGGTGTGTCATAGCTGACTCCATCGAATGTAGGTTCCCGGCAACCCCGCCGCCCACATCCACGACCAGCAGCGCTCGGACATCGGTCAGCTCAGGCGGCGGCAGTATCGACGCGAGCAGCGTGTCGCTCCACCCGCAGAGTGCGCCAGCAGAGCACACACACCCCGACCGTCAGCAGAATATCGCCGATGCTGAACACATTGGCGAACGGCACCCACGCCGGCACCGGAATGATATCGGTCAGCAGCCACAGCCGCACGCCCTCGTCGGTCGCCAGCGAGTTGAGGTGCACCCCGGACGCGTCGTCGGGATAGAGCGCCTCGCGCCCCGCGATGCGCACTGCGGTGGGCCAGGCCGGCATATGCCCGCCGTTGGCCGCGATCGCCAGCGTGTTCGCCAGCAGCCCCGAGGCCATCAGCAGCATCCCCGGCAGGTGCCGGTTCAGTGCGGTCCAGGCCACCAGCAGCAGCATCGAGACGATGTAGATCGCCGGGATGGCCGCCTCGTCAACGAGCCCGCCGCGCAGCGGGGTGAAGATCAGCACCTGGATCGCGAGCCCAGCGAACGCCAGCCCTGGCAAGCGCAGGCGGAGCGCGCCGAAGTTACGCAGGGCGCCGCCGCGCGCCAGGCCAACGGCTACGACGGCGAGCACGATCAGGGCACGCAGCATGCTCTATCTCCTCACAACGGCCACTAACCGGTGTTTGACACATTGTACCGCATGCGGCAAGCCGCTCATTACCCGTGAACCGAAAGTACGCGGCAGCCTCGCACCCCCTGGAGGATTCTGGAGCAGCAGAGCCTCCCCAGAATCGCTCATTCTGCCGCTCTCGGCGTGCTGCGAAGCATCCCGCGGCAGGTACCGCAACATGCACGAGCAGCGAAAGGCAGTTTCGGGAAAACAAAACCCTCCCCGGCCCCACCGCGCGTACCGGCCTCTCGCCCGTGGCACTGTTCCTGCTTGAGTAGCACTGTTCCTGTTTGATGCCGGCGACGGGTCAAGCAGTTCGACACACAAGTGAAGCCGGGAGCGGCAGCGCGCCGCTTCGTCACGAGGGAGGCTGTTATGAGGACTATCGCCGGACTATTCGACAGGCGCGAGGATGCGGACCGCGCCTTCAACGAGCTGATCGACGCCGGGCTGGAGCGCGAGGCGATCAGTGTGATCGTCCAGGATACTGAGACCGGGGGCACCCGCGAGGTCGGCAATGAGGCGGGCGCCGGAGCCGGCGCCGGGGCCGTCGCTGGCGCCACGGCCGGCGGTCTGCTCGGCCTGCTCGTCGGCATCGGCGCGCTCGCCATCCCCGGCATCGGCCCGGTGCTCGCCGCCGGCCCGCTCGCAGCGGCCATCGGCTCCGCGGCCGCCGGCACGCTCGTCGGCGCAGCGGGCGGCGCGGTGGCCGGCGGCCTGATCGGCGCGCTCGTCGGCGCCGGGATCCCGGCCGAGGAGGCCGAGTTCTACGCCGAGGGCGTCCGCCGCGGCGGCACGCTTCTGACGGCCAACGTCCCCGATACGATGGTCGAGACCGCCGCGCGGATCATGCAGGCCAACAACGCCGTCGACGTCGAGGAGCGCAGCCTCGAGTGGCGCCGCGCCGGCTGGACCGGCTTCCACCACGAGCCGCAGCCGTCGCACGTCGATGAGCCGCGCTACACCGAGTCCCACGAGCAGATCAGCAGCCGCCACCCGTCGGGCGAGACGCGCTCGACGGTCGGCGAGCGCTACGCTGACGCCGACACGGGCGACTCGCCTGGCGAGAACTGGGAGGAGAGCAGCAAGGCCGGCACCGCCGGCGGCGCAGCGGCCGGCGCAGTCACCGGGGCGGCGATCGGCTCAGCCGGCGGCCCGGCGGGCACCGTGATCGGCGGCGTGGCTGGCGCGGTTACCGGCGCTGGCATCGGGGCCGCTGGCGATGCAGCCGGTGAGGCCGCCGAGGACCGGGCGCGCGCCGAGCGCGAGCACGACGACAGGCCCCGCGATACGTCCGACCGCGCGCACTACGACGTCGACGACCACACCTACCGCGGCGATGTGACCCGCGACGTCGTCGAGGAGGCGAGTGAGAACGCCGAGCGTGCCGGCGACGCGGCCGACCGCGCCGCCGGCAACCTCGACGAGAAGTGGGAGGAGAGCAGCAAGGTCGGCACTGCCGGCGGCGCGGTCGCCGGTGCGGCGACGGGCGCGGCGGCAGGCCTGGCCGGCGGCCCGGTGGGCGCGGTGGTCGGCGGCGTCGCCGGCGCGGCCGTGGGCGCAGGGCTCGGCGCTGCAGGCGATGCCGCCGGCGAGGGGATCGAGGACGAGCTGCAGGGCGAGAACGACCGCGAGCGCGCTCGCGGGGAGATGCCCGCCTCGCACCAGCCCTACGACACCTACGACAGCGACTTCCAGCAGCACTACCAGACCTACGGCGCGAACAGCGGCTACGCCTACGACCAGTACAGCACCGTCTACCGCTACGGCCACAGCCTGGCCACCGACCCGATCTACCACGGCAAGACCTGGACGGAGATCGAGCCCGACGCGCGCAGGCGCTGGGAGGCGACCAACCCCAACACCTGGGAGCGGTTCAAGGACTCGGTGCGCTACGCATGGGAGCGGGTGAGCGGCCGGGTGTAACCCGCCGTTGACACACACCTCCAGGGATCGGGGCGGCATGCTGCCCCGGTCCCTGTCGCTTGTGCGCGGCAGGCCGCCAGCGCCACCGCGAAGGGCGCCCGGCCGCAACTCGCATCTGTTCTCTTCCGCGTGCCGGTGCTATAATACACACAGTGTACGCGGCGGCCTCGCCCCCCGCGCCGTTTGGAGGGGTTCGGGGAGGGCTTCGCTTCCCCTGAAGCACCCCTCCTCCGCTGCTCTGTGGCGGAACACAACGTCCGTGGAGATCCTATGGTCCTCCACCGCTACGGAAGGTGGGCGGGCAGCACGGCCGCGTAACTCGTGTTTTACAGCCGATAGCTGAAACGCACGCCCGAACGGAATGTCCCGTTCCGCAACCGCCAGCGTCGGCGGCTACCAAGGATACCTATGAGCGACCTTGCACCATTCCTCGGCCCGAACGCGGGCTACGTGCTCGAGCTCTACGAGCGCTACCGCCAGGACCCGCTCTCGGTCGACCCTGAGACACGTGCGTTCTTCGAGAGCTGGTCGCCGCCAGCCGAACTGGCCGGCGGAAGTTCGCGCGCGCCGGACGGCAACGGCGCTCACCAGCCACCCTCTAGCTTCGTCGCCGGCGCTCCCGCCGCTGCAGCCCAGCGCCCAGTGGCCGCCGCGGGAGACGGCCGCTCGCCCCTCGACGTCACGCACACGATCGCCGCAGCCCGCCTCGTCCGCTACATCCGCGAGCTCGGCCACCTGGCCGCGCGCATCGACCCGCTCGGCAGCGATCCGCCCGGCGACCCGGGGCTCGAGCTGAGCACCCACGATGTCACCGAGGCCGACCTGGCCATGCTGCCGGCCAGCATCGTCCGCGGCCCGCTGGTCGAGGGCTCGGCGAACGCGCTTGAGGCGGTGAACCGCCTGCGCGAGGTCTACTCCGGCTCGATCGGCTACGAGACCGACCACGTCCAGAACTACGAGGAGCGCACCTGGATCCGCGAGGCGATCGAGAGCCGGCGCTTCTTCTACGGCCTCGACGCGCCCGAGCGCAGGCTGGAGCTGCTCGAGCGGCTCACCGAGGTCGAGACCTTCGAGCGCTTCCTCCACCAGACCTTCGTCGGCCAGAAGCGCTTCTCGATCGAGGGCTGCGACATGCTGGTGCCGATGCTCGACTCGATCATCCGCAACGCCGCCGCCGGCGGCGTCCGCGAGGTGGTGATCGGCATGGCCCACCGCGGCCGCCTGAACGTGCTCGCGCACATCCTCGGCAAGCCGTACGCGCAGATCCTCAGCGAGTTCATCAACGCCTCGCGCGACGCCGCACAGTCCGCGGCCGGGCGCGGCGCCCCCGGCTGGGTCGGCGATGTCAAGTACCACCTCGGCGCCCGCCGCGCCTACAAGGAGAGCGGCATCGAGCAGATGCCGATCACGCTGGCGCCCAACCCCAGCCACCTGGAGTTCGTCAACCCGGTGGTCGAGGGCCGCGCGCGCGCCGCGCAGGAGCAGCGCGACCGGCCCGGGGCGCCGACGCGCGACAAGCGCGCCTCGCTGCCGATCCTGATCCACGGCGACGCGGCCTTCCCCGGCCAGGGGATCGTCGCCGAGACGCTCAACCTCTCCAACCTGCCCGGCTACAGCACCGGCGGCACGATCCACATCATCACCAACAACCAGATCGGCTTCACCACCGAGCCGAATGAGAGCCGCAGCACCCTCTACGCCAGCGACCTGGCCAAGGGCTTCGAGATCCCGATCGTGCACGTCAACGCCGACGACGTCGAGGCCTGCATCGCGGTGGCGCGCATGGCCTACGCCTACCGCGAGCGGTTCGGCAAGGACTTCCTGATCGACCTCGTCGGCTACCGGCGCTGGGGCCACAACGAGGGCGACGAGCCGGCCTTCACGCAGCCGCGGATGTACGCGATCATCAGCAAGCACCCGACGGTGCGCGCCATCTGGGCGTCGCGGCTCGAGCAGGAGGGGGTGATCGCCCCCGGCCAGGCGGACGCGATGGTCAAGGAGGTGATGACGCGTCTGCAGCAGGCGCGCGCGGAGGCCGAGGCGAACACGCACGTCGAGGAGCCGCCGCCGCTCCCGCCGCCCGGGCTCGCGCGCCGCACCGAGACAGCGGTGCCGGCCGAGCGGCTGCGCGCCCTGAACGAGGCGCTGCTCGCGCGCCCGGAGGGCTTCGCGATCAACGCCCGCCTCGAGCGCACCCTCGAGCGGCGCCGCACAGCGCTCGACACCCCCGGCGGCATCGACTGGGGCCACGCCGAGGCGCTCGCCTTCGCCTCGCTGCTGGCCGAGGGCGTGCCGATCCGCATCAGCGGCCAGGACACCGAGCGCGGCACCTTCAGCCACCGCCACGCCGTCCTGCGCGACGCGAACACCGGGCAGAAGTACTGCCCGCTCCAGGCGCTGCCGCAGGCGCAGGCCTCCTTCGCGATCTACAACAGCCCGCTCTCCGAGGCCGGCGTGCTCGGCTTCGAGTTCGGCTACTCGGCGCACGCGCCGAACGTGCTGGTGCTGTGGGAGGCCCAGTTCGGCGACTTCGCCAACGGCGCGCAGGTGGTCATCGACCAGTTCATCGTCTCGGCGCGCAAGAAGTGGGGCCAGACGCCGAACCTGGTGCTGCTGCTGCCGCACGGCTACGAGGGGCAGGGGCCCGAGCACTCCTCGGCCCGCCTGGAGCGCTTCCTCCAACTCGCCGCCGACGATAACATCCGCGTCGCCAACTGCACCACCGCCGCGCAGTACTTCCACCTGCTGCGGCGCCAGGCGCTGCTGCTGAGCAGCGACCCGCGCCCGCTGGTGATCATGACGCCCAAGAGCCTCCTGCGCCACCCGCGCGCCGGCTCCTCGCTCTCCGACTTGGCGGAGGGGCGCTTCCAGCGGGTCATCGACGACCAGGCCGCCCGCGCGCGCGCCGACGAGATCACCCGGCTGGTGCTGTGCAGCGGCAAGGTGTACATCGACCTGATCTCCGCCCCCGGCTACGAAGAGGCCACCTCAGTGGCGGTCGCGCGGGTCGAGGAGCTCTACTCGTTCCCGGCGGACGAGCTGCGCGAGGTGATCGGCGGCTACCCGAACCTGCGCGAGGTGGTGTGGCTGCAGGAGGAGCCGCAGAACATGGGCGCCTGGACGTACATGGAGCCCCGGCTGCGCGCGCTGCTCGACCCGTCCATCGAGCTGTGCTACATCGGCCGGCCGCCCTCCGCCAGCCCCTCCGAGGGATCGCTCGCGCTGCACACCGTCGAGCAGGCGCGCATCCTCCAGGAGGCGCTGCACGGCGTGCTCGAGCCAGCCGGCAGCGGGAAGTAGCGCGCCCTGGTGCGGTATTGCGGGATGGTGAAGCGGGCGCAGGCCCGCCGGAGCCGCTTCCCGCCGGAAGCTCGAAGAGCCGCAGGCTCGCTAGGGCGACTTCCCGCCGGGAGGTGTGAAGGGCGAACGGCCCGCCGGAGCCGCTTCCCGCCGGGAGGTGTGGAGTGCGGCACGCCCTCCACGGATGCCGAAATTTCCGCTGCTCTGCGGCGACTTCGTCGCCGCAGAGCAGCGGAAAAAAGAATTCTGGAAGGCCTCGCCGCCTCACACCCCTCCAGCGATCACGGGGGCGAGGCCACCGCGTAACGAGGAGTGCATTTGGGGAGTCCGAAGGGGCGCAGCCCCTCCCCGGAGCAGTCGAGCGGGGGACGGGGCGCAGCCCCGCAGGCTGGGCGGCCTGGCCGCCCCACAGGAGCATCAGCAGATGCCAGTAGAGATCAAAGTGCCGGCCCTCGGCGAGTCGATCGTCGAGGCTACCGTCGGCAAGTGGCTCAAGCGCGAGGGTGACCGGGTGGCCGCCGGCGAGACGATCGTAGACCTCGAGACCGACAAGGTCAACGTCGAGGTGACCGCCGAGCAGGACGGCGTGCTCGAGCGCATCCTCAAGGCCGAGGGCGCAAATGTCTCGATCGGCGAGACGCTCGGCGTGATCAGCGCGGGCAACGGCGCAGCGACAGCCGGCGAGCAGCCGCCGGCCACTGAGGCGGCGCCGCAACCTCAGAGCCAGCCTGCTGCACCGCAGCCGGCGCCGGCTCCAGCGGCCCAGGCGCAGCCCGCGCCCACAGAGGCGCAGCCCAGCGCGGCCGACCGCGCGACCCCGCTGGCGCGGCGGGTTGCCGCCGCCGAGGGCGTGGACCTGTCGTCCATCGCCGGCAGCGGGCCCGGCGGCCGCATCACCAGAGAGGACGTCATCGCGGCCCGCTCGCAGCGCGCCGCAGAGCAGGCGCCGCAGGAGCGCGGCGCGCCGGCAGCGGCTCCCGCTCCAGCCCAGCCGGCCGCCCCTGCTGCAGCCCGGCCGGCCGCTCCCGCCCAGCCCGCGGCGGGCCGGCGCGAAGAGCGCGTCCGCATGAGCCGCCGGCGCCAGACGATCGCCGCCCGGCTGGTCGAGGCCCAGCGGACGGCCGCCATGCTCACCACCTTCAACGAGGTGGACATGTCCGCGGTGATCGAGCTGCGCAAGCGGCGGCGCGACTCCTTCAAGGAGCGCCACGGCGTCGGCCTGGGGTTCATGTCGTTCTTCACCAAGGCCGTGGTCGGCGCGCTCAAGGCCTTCCCGCTCCTCAACGCCGAGATCCAGGGCGACGAGATCGTCATCAAGCACTACTACGACATCGGCATCGCCGTCTCCACCGAGGAGGGGCTGGTCGTCCCGGTGCTGCGGGACGCCGACCGGCTCTCGTTCGCCGGGATCGAGAAGGGCATCGAGGAGCTGGCGCGCAAGGCGCGCGAGGGCAAGCTGAGCATCAGCGATCTGCAGGGCGGCACGTTCACGATCACCAACGGCGGCGTCTTCGGATCGCTTATGTCGACCCCGATCCTGAACACGCCGCAGGTCGGCATCCTCGGCATGCACGCGATCAAGGAGCGCCCGGTCGTCGTCGGCGGCGAGATCGTCGTTCGCCCGATGATGTACCTCGCGCTCTCGTACGACCACCGCATCATCGACGGGCGCGAGGCGGTGTCGTTCCTGGTGCGCGTCAAGGAGCTGGTGGAGGACCCCGAGACGCTGCTGCTCGAGGGCTAGCGGCGCCTCAAGAGAATGGGCGGCGCCGGCTTCGCCGGCGCCGCCCACCCTTTCCCCCTCGCATTACCACACACCCTCATAGATAGCCGTGCTCACACGGCACACCCCGCCACACGAAAGACCCCTCGGCTGGCGTTGGATCGGATAAGGTGCGCACTCTAGCTTATTACGAGAGCCGCGGCTTTCCTCGCAACCAGCGGAGGAAAGAACATGTCCGATTCAACCGGCCAGCGCAGCGGGTTCGTTGCGCGTGTCGTCCGGGACCCGGCGCAGCCACCGAACGCGCTGCTGCTCACCGGCTTCCTCGGCGACTCGTCCGAGGCGGGCCACACCCGCCTGTACTTCGACGCCGAGCTCGCCAGCTACGTCGAGATCCCAGACGAGGCGATCCTGCACGTCGAGCCGATGGCGCGCGAGCAGTCGCCCCTCGAGGGGTTCCTGGTCTGGATCCAGCGCGACGCCCGGCTGATCCAGGGCAAAGTCGGCTCGCCACGAGTGAGCGCCAGCTTCCTCGAGGGGCCGATCGCCGCCCAGGCCCAGCGGCGCGCGGCTGGCCCCGGCATGCCCGGCCCGGACGACCCCGGCTTCCCGGGCGGCTTCCTGCAGCCCACGCTCGGCGCGCCCTGCATCCCCGAGACCATCCCGCCGCGCTGCCCGCTGCCCACCATCCCGCCCGGCTGCGAGGCGCCGTCCGAGATGCTGCGCTGCCCAACCTCGCCTGCGATCTGCCAGCATATCACCCAGGGCAGCCCGATCTGCCAGCCCTCGGTGCTCGTGCAGTGCCCGTCGCAGCCGGTCCAAACCTGCCCAACGGCGCCGTCGGTCTGCTGCCCCTCGATCCAGTTCCCCTGCCCCACGCAGCAGCCCTGGCAGTGTCCGTCGCAGCTGACCTTCTGCCAGTCGCAGGTGGACGCCTGTCCGTCACAGCTAACCTTCTGCCAGTCGCAGCAGATCATCTGCCAGTCGCGCGCCGTCTGCCCCTCGCAGCTCGTCGCCTGCCAGTCGCAGCAGGTCATCTGCCAGTCGCAGCTGACCTTCTGCCAGTCGCAGGTGGACGCCTGTCCGTCACAGCTAACCTTCTGCCAGTCGCAGCAGATCATCTGCCAGTCGCGCGCCGTCTGCCCCTCGCAGCTCGTCGCCTGCCAGTCGCAGCAGGTCATCTGCCAGTCGCAGCAGATCATCTGTCAGTCGCGCGCCATCTGCCCCTCGCAGGGCGTGGTGTGCGAGTCGGTCAACGTGATCTGTAACTCCGCCGTCTGCCCCACGTTCGGCGGGTGCCCGTCGGCGGTGGACGCCTGCCCGTCGGCGCTCTGCCCGCCCGGCGGTGGCTTCGGCGGCGGACAGATCGGCGGCCGGTGACGCTGGGTAGTGTGGTGGGCCCATAGGGGCGCTGTGCACGGCGCCCCACGGCCCATATGTCCGCAGCTCTGCGGTGATGCGTCGCCGCAGAGCGGCGGAAGAAAAGCGGAGGCCCGATGATCCTGACCTCGCGCAACCTGGTGTTCTACCTGGCCGAGCGCGGCCTGCTGCCGTTCGAGGCGGTGGTGGATGGCGACGTGGTGGTGGTCGAGTCGCCGAGCCGCAACCGCAACTTCAAAGTGATCCGCCGCCGTGGCCCGGGCTTCTTCGTCAAGCAGATCAAAGAGTGGGGGGCGCAGGAGGTCGCGACGCTACAGCGCGAGGCGCGCTGCTACCAGCTGGCGCAGAGCGAGGCGCCGTTCGCCGAGCTGGCGCCGCTGCTGCCGCGCTTCTACGCCTTCGACCCGGCGCGCAACGTGCTGGTGGTCGAGCTGCTGCCGGAGGCCGAGAGCCTCGCCGCCTACCACCGCCGCACCGGCGAGTTCCCGCTCGCGATGGCGGCCACCCTCGGCCGGATGCTCGGCGCCTACCACCGCCAGCCGGTCGAGGCCGCATCGGGAAGCGCGGCCGGCATCTTCCCGCGCCTGACGCCCTGGGTGCTCTCGCTCCACGAGCAGCGCACGCTGCCGGGGCTCAGCGGCGCCAACGCCGAGCTACTCCAGGTTGTCCGACAGTACCCCGAGTTCGGCCGGGCGCTCGAGGCGCTCCGCAGCCAGTGGCGCGCCGAGCGGCTCGTCCACGGCGACATCAAGTGGGACAACTGCGTGCTCTACGCCGGCGCCGACGGCACGAGTGCCCTCAAGGTCGTCGACTGGGAGATGGCCGACATCGGCGACCCGCTCTGGGACGTCGGCGCGATCTTCCAGGCCTATCTGGCCTTCTGGGTTATGTCAATGCAGATCGGGCGCGACACCCCCGCCGAGCAGCTCGTCGAGCGGGCGCAGTTCCCGCTCGAGCAGATGCAGCCGGCGATCCGCACCTTCTGGAGCGCCTACCGCGCGACACGCGAGCTCGACGCGCGCGAGTCCGGCGAGCTGCTCCGCCGCGCGGTGCAGTACGGCGCCGCGCGCCTGATCCAGACCACCTACGAGTCGATGTACAGCCTGCCGCAGATCACGCCGACGGCGCTCTACATGCTCCAGGTGAGCATGAACGTGCTCACCCGCCCGGCCGATGCGGTCCGCGACCTGCTGGGGATGTAGCCATGCCAGTGCCCGACACGCTCGCCGCCGAGCTCGCACCGATCCTTCAGGCCGTCACGCTGCGCTCGCCCACCGCGCTGGCCCTCGCCGGCAGCGAGGTGGAGGCGCCCGACCCGCAGGCCGCGCTCGCGCAGCTTCAGCAGTGGCTCTACCAGCGCTGCTACGTCCGCAGGCTCGCCGATGGCCCGCCGCCGGCCATCCAGCCGCAGGCCGACCCGGCGTTTCTCCAGGCGCTCGCAGCGGCCAACGCCAGCCACGAGCGCTGGGACCGCGGCTGGCTTCTGGCGCAGATGCTGCCGAACGGCCAGGTCGTCGCCCAGCGAGGCGGCCTGACGCGCGTGCTCTGGCCGGGCGAGTTCCTCACCCACGAGGGGCCCGGCGCGGCCCCGCGCGTCGGCGCCGCGCTCAGCATCTTCTGCCCGCGCGAGGCGCCGTCATCCCAGACCGGCTTCTACTTCGCCTACGGCGAGACGACCGGCGACCAGCAGGACTACGCGGACGTCCTGCGCCTCTACTGGAACATCAGCGCCGCCGGCGCGCCGACGCTGGTGGCCGGCGTCACCGCTGCGCTCAACCGCTTCCGCGTTCCGTTCCGCCTGAAGTGCGGCATCGCACCAGACCGCTTCGAGCGGATCGACGCCGCGGTCCTGTACGTCTCCCGGCGCTTCTACCGCGTCGTCGCCGAGCTGCTGCGGGACGTGCTCGACGCGCTGCGCCCGCACCTCGCGCCGGACACGCCGCTGTTCACGCTTCGGCTCGCGCCCGGCTTCGCCCTGGCCGAGGACCCCGGCACCGACGAGAGCTTCGGGATGCACCGCTGCCGCATCCTGGCCGAAGGGCTCGTCGCGGCGCACCAGCGGGGCGCCGAGGATGAGCAGGCCCAGCTGGAAGCTATCGCCGCGCAGTTCGAGCGCCACCGGCTCGACATCCGGCGGCCGTACCTCGGGCCAGGCGCCGCCGACATCTACGAGCCGCTGGCGGCGCTGTTCAGTGGACGGGAGGCAGCCCAATGAGCGACCACTTCCTGCAGACCGCGCACGCCATCGGCGTGAGGCTGTGCCGCGATGCCGTGTGGGCCGGCGGACGCTGCGGCTGGCTCGGCGACTCGATGGAGTACATCGGCCACGCCTGGACCGTCGCCCACCGCGCGCTCGGGGCCGATCTCTACGGCGGCACCGCCGGCGTCGCGCTGTTCCTGGCGCGCCTCCACGCCCTGACCGGCGAGCGCCTGATCCGCATCACGGCGGAGGGCGCCGCCCGCCAGGCCGCCTCGCTGCTCGCCGAGACCCCCGCGCCGGCGCAGAGCGGAGTCTACGCCGGCGCGCTCGGCGTGGCCTGGGCGCTCATGCAGCTCGCCGAGCTGCTCGACGAGCCGGAGTGGGGCGCACAGGCGCAGGCCGCGCTCGACCAGATCGCCGGGCACGACGTGGCCGACCAGGGGATCGACGTGCTCGGCGGGAGCGCCGGCGCCATCCCGGCCCTGATCGACGCCAGCCGCCGCTACCGGCGCCCGGATCTGCTGGAGCTGGCGGTGCGGCACGGCGAGCGGCTGCTGGCGATCGCGCGCAGGCAGCCGCACGGCTGGTCGTGGAACACGAGCGGCGGCCCGGCGCAGCCGCCGCAGTACGACCTGGCCGGCTTCTCACACGGGGCGGCGGGGATCGGGTGGGCGCTGCTGGAGCTGCACGCGGCGGCCGGCGACGACCGCTTCCTGCAGGCGGCGGAGCAGGCGTTCGCCTACGAGCGCGCGCTCTACAGCCCGCAGCACCAGAACTGGCCCGACCTGCGCGGCCTGGCCGAGGCCGGCGGGCAGGGCGCGCCGTCGTACATGTGGGCCTGGTGCCACGGCGCGCCGGGGATCGGCCTGGCGCGGCTGCGGGCCTACGCGCTCACCGGCGAGAGCGCCTACCGCCAGGAGGCCGCGGCGGCCATCAGCTCGACCCAGGCGCTCCTCGTGCAGCCGGGATACCTCCAGCAGAGCGGCTTCTCGCTCTGCCACGGCATCGCCGGCAACGCCGAGCTGCTGATCTTCGCCGCGGAGACGCTCGGCGACGAGTCGATGCGCGCGGCGGCCGAGCGCGCCGGCGAGGTGGGGATCGAGCGCTACGAGCAGAGCAGCGGGCCGTGGCCGTGCGGGGTGCCGGGCGGAGGTGAGACGCCGAGCCTGATGCTCGGTCTGGCGGGGATCGGCTACTTCTACCTGCGCCTGCACGACGCGGCGCGGACGCCCTCGGTGCTGATCATGCCGCCACGCGCGTCCTAGGGCAGAAAAAGCGCGGGGCGCCGCCACGAAGCCGTCGTAGCAGCGCCCCGCATCATTCGGAGAACGGTCAGGCTAGATGCTCTCGGGCAGCCGCGTGCCGACGCGGCTCAGCACCACGGCGCCGAGCCCAGGCGCCGCGAGCAGCGCAAACAGCACGAGCCCCACCAGCGGCGCGAGCACCGCGGCCAGCGCCAGCAGCAGGGCGATCGCGGCTGCGACCGCGGCCGTCGGCCACTCCAGCTCCGGCCCCGGCACCGCCCGGCCCTCCAGCCGCGCGCCCAGGGCCCGGGCGAGCGCCGCCAGCCCGATCAGCTGCGGCGCCAGCGACACGGCCGCCAGCAGCGCAGCCAGCGGCAGCCCGACCAGAGTCACGGCGAGCTGGCCGGCCAGCGGCAGCAGCAGAACCAGCGCCGCCGCCAGCGGAATACCGATCGCCAGCGACGCCCCCGGCCGCCAGGTGAGCGTCCCACCGGCCACCGCGGTGCGGCGCGGCCAGCGCCCGAGCAGCAGCGCGCACGGCAGCAGCAGCCCGAACCCGACCAGCGCGCCGAACGTCGCCCGGACGATCAGCTCGTCCGGCTGAAGCACGGCCAGGGCGCTCCCGAACATCGCCTGCACCGGGCTGGCGTCCACCCCGGGCCGCATATCCAGCTCGAGCCCGCCGAGCGCGCCCCAGCCGCTGAGCCCCATCAGCGCCACCACGGCCACCAGCGATGAAGAGCGCAGGATGCTCCAGGCGAACGCCCGCCGGCGCTCGAGCTCGAAGGCGCGTCGCGGCGTCATCTGCGGCAGGCGCTGCGACGCGCGGATCACCAGATCGGCCGGCGCCTCGTGCGCCTGCATCCCACCGATATCGGCCAGCACTCGTCGGAGCGCTGCATCGCCCGGATCATCGACCGGGCTTCGATCACTTCCAGCCATCCCAAGCAACTCCACACACGCAGCTAGCGGGTCAGCTGCGCCTCCTCGCTCGCCACGACGCCCTCGGCGCGCAGCGCGTCCGCCAGCATGTTGCGCCCTCGGAACAGGCGCGTCTTGATCGTGCTCTCCGTCAGCCCGGTGGCCTCCGCGATCTCGTCGTAGGAGAGATCGTACCAGTAGCGCAGCACCATGACCTGGCGGTAGTTATCCGGCAGGCGCATCAGCGCCTGCTGCACCCTATCTCGCTCCTCGCGCTGCAGCGCGCCGGCCTCCGGCCCCCGCTCGCCGCTCGGCAGCGAGTAGGCCACATCGTCCAGCGTCAGCCAGGACATCCGCTGGCGCCGCAGCCGGTCGATGCAGTAGTTCGAGGCGATCGACAGCAGCCAGGTCGAGAAGCGCCGCGCCCGGTCGAAGCTCTCGAGCCGGGTGTAGGCGCGCAGGAAAATCTCCTGGCTGGCGTCCTCCGCGTCCTGGGCGTTGCCGAGCATGCGGTACGCCAGATTGAACACTGCGCCGGCGTAGCGCTGCATCAGCTGGGTGAAGGCCAACTGATCGCCCGCGAGCGCCCGCTCGACCAGACCGATGTCATCGGCGTGCTGGTCCATCACCTCCCCTTCTCGCTCATCTACGCACCAGCGCCCGCAGAAGTTTCACCCGATTTTCCCCCGCCGGCGCCGGACGATGGGGCCGGCCTCCAGCACGCCGCGCGGATGCGCTTGCGCAACGACAGGCTATCGTATACCATGCGCGCGGTCCCGCGTGGACCACAGCCCGGCGATGGCGTCCGGACCGTACATCGTATTTCGTCGGGCACTCACGCCCAAGGGAGTCAATCACGTGGCAGCACACTTCAACCGCGATCAGATCCGCGCCGCCCTGGCGCTTACCGACCCATCCCTCAGCTCATTCCTGGACCTCGAGACAGGCCAGGTGGTGCAGATCGCCGAGGGCGACACCAGCGCCGCCGGCCAGCAGCTCTACGAAGATATCATGGCCAACATCGGCGAGCGCTACCGCTATATCTCCGGCGGCAACCCGAACGCAAGCGACGCCGACGTGGCGGCCTGGCTAGAGAACGAGGGGCTGTCAGAGTGAGGGATTGAGGGGGCCGCGGCGGATCTCACACTGAACGGCCGCAGTGCAGGCAGCGCAGCCATTCCGCCCAACCCCTCACCCTCAGCCGCCTAGAGGTCGTTCAGCGCCGCCACCCCCGGCAGCTCCTTGCCCTCCAGCAGCTCCAGCGAAGCCCCGCCGCCGGTCGAGATGTGCTTGATCCGGTCGGCCAGGCCCATCTGCTCCACCGCGGCCACCGAGTCGCCGCCGCCGATGATCGTCATCCCCTGGCTCTCGGCCATGGCCTGCGCGATGGCGCGCGTGCCCTCGGCGAACGGCGCCAGCTCGAACACGCCCATCGGCCCGTTCCAGATCACGGTCTGCGCGCCGCGGATCACCTCCGCGAACTGCCGCACCGTCTCGGGGCCGATGTCGAGCGCCCGCCATCCGGCCGGCACCGCGTCGGCCCGGACCACCTTGCGGTTCGCGTTGGCGTCGAAGGCGTCCGCCACCACCAGGTCCACCGGCAGCAGCAGCTTGACCCCGCGCTGCTGCGCGAGCTCGATCATCTGCTTCGCGGTGTCCACCGACTCCGGCTCGACGAGCGAGTCGCCCATCGAGTAGCCCTGCGCGAGCAGGAAGGTGTTGGCCATGCCGCCGCCGATCAGCAGCGCGTCCACCTTCCCGAGCAGGTTATCGATCACCCCGATCTTATCGCTGATCTTCGCGCCGCCGATGATCGTCACGAACGGCCGCTGCGGGTTGTCGAGCGCGCCCTGCAGCGCCTTGAGCTCGGCCTCCATCAGGAAGCCCGCCACGGCCGGCAGGAAGCGCGCCACCCCCTCGGTGGAGGCGTGGGCGCGGTGGGCCGAGCCGAAGGCGTCGTTCACGTAGACGTCGCCGAGCCGCGCCAGCTCGCGCGCCATGCTCTCGTCGTTCGCCTCCTCGCGGGGGTCGAAGCGCGTGTTCTCGAGCACCAGCACCTCGCCGGGCTTGAGGTCCGCCACCGCCGCCTCGGCCGCCTCGCCGACCGTCGCGCGGGTGCCCTTGACCGCGGCGGCCTCGGGGAGCAGCTCGGCCAGGCGCGAGACGGTGGGCGCCAGGCGCATGCTCTCCACCACCTTGTTCTTCGGCCGCCCGAGGTGCGACATCAGGATGACCGACGCGCCGTGCTCGAGCAGGTAGCGGATGGTGGGCAGCGCCGCGCGGATGCGCGTGTCGTCGGTGATCCGGCCGTCCTCAAGCGGCACATTGAAGTCGACGCGCACGAGCGCGCGCTTGCCCTTCCAGTCGATATCGCGGATGGTCTTTTTCGCCATGTTTTTCCTCCTTCAGGAGCCCACCCGTGCGGGATGGCCTATTGTAGCACAGGGTTTTTTCCCACCCGCCGCGCCGACGCGCGTGAGCAAACCGGGCCGGGCGGCGACACACAGGGTGAGCGCATCGGGCCGCCCGCTCTGGTACAATACCCGCAGCAGCACCAGGCGCAGCCCGAACAGGAGAACAAGGTATGGGACAAACCCACGGCTTCGAGCTGGTCCGCGAGCAGGACATCCCCGAGCTGAACACCCGCGCGAGAATCTACCGCCACGTGGCGACCGGCGCAGAGCTGCTCTCGCTCGAGAACGATGACGAGAACAAGGTCTTCGGCATCACCTTCCGCACCCCGCCGAGCGACTCGACCGGCGTCGCCCACATCCTCGAGCACGCGGTGCTCTGCGGCTCGGCCAAGTACCCGATGAAGGACCCCTTCAAGCAGCTGCTCAAGGGGTCGCTCCAGACGTTCCTGAACGCCATGACCTACCCGGACAAGACCGCCTACCCGGTCGCGTCCACCAACCTCAAGGACTTCTACAACCTCGTCGACGTCTACCTGGACGCCGTGCTCCACCCGCGCATCACCCCCGACACGCTGATGCAGGAGGGCTGGCACTACGAGGTCGGCGAGGACGGCGAGCTGACCTACAAGGGCGTGGTCTTCAACGAGATGAAGGGCGCCAACGCCTCGCCCGACCGCGTGCTGTACCAGGCCACCCAGAACGCGCTCTTCCCCGACACGACCTACGCGGTGGACTCGGGCGGCAACCCGAGCAACATCCCCGACCTGACCTACGAGCAGTTCAAGCGCTTCCACGAGGACTTCTACCACCCCTCCAACGCCCGCATCTTCTTCTACGGCGACGACCCGCCGGAGGAGCGGCTGCGGCTGCTGAACAGCGTGCTGTCGTCGTTCAGCCGCAAGGAGGTGGACTCCTCGATCGGGCTGCAGACCCCGTTCGCCGAGCCGCGCTATACCGAGCGCACCTACCCGGGCAGCCAGGACGCCAAGGCGATGGTCAGCATCAGCTGGATGCTCCAGGAGCAGCCGGACGCCGAGCTGGCGCTGGCGCTCGACATCCTCGAGCACGCGCTCGTCGGCACCAACGCCGCCCCGCTGCGCAAGGCGCTGATCGACTCCGGCCTGGGCGAGAACCTCACCACCTCCGGCTTCGGCCTGCTGCGCCAGGCCTACTTCACCACCGGGCTGAAGGGCATCCGCCCCGAGGACGCGCCGAAGGTCGAGGCGCTGGTGATCGAGACGCTGGAGCGGCTCGTCCGCGAGGGGATCGACCCGCAGACGATCGAGGCCGCGCTCAACACGGTCGAGTTCCAGCTGCGCGAGAACAACACCGGCTCCTACCCGCGCGGGCTGTCGCTCATGCTGCGCGCGCTCAGCACCTGGCTGTACGACGGCGACCCGCTCGAGCCGCTGGCCTTCGAGGCGCCGCTCGCGGCGATCAAGCGCCGCCTGCAGGAGAACCCGCGCTACTTCGAGGGCCTGATCCAGCGCCTGATCCTCGACAACCCGCACCGCTCGACGGTGCTGCTCAGGCCCGACCCGGGCCAGGCCGAGCGCGAGGCCGAGGCCGAGCGGGCCCGGCTGGCCAAGGCGCGGGAATCGATGACCCCCGAGCAGATCGAGGAGATCAGGCGCACCGCCGAGCGGCTCAAGCAGATCCAGGATACGCCCGACCCGCCCGAGGTGATCGCCAAGCTGCCGACGCTGACCCGCGCCGACCTCGAGCCGAAGATCAAGACCATCCCGATCGAGGTCGGCGAGGAGGCCGGGGCGCGGGTGCTCTACCACGACATCTTCACCAACGGGATCGTCTACCTGGACCTGGGGATGAACCTGCGCGCGCTGCCGCCGGAGCTCCTGCCCTACGTGACGATCTTCGGGCGGGCGCTGCTGGAGACCGGCACCGCGAAGGAGGACATGGTCCAGCTGACGCAGCGCATCGGCCGCAACACCGGCGGCATCACCGCCACCACGCTCACCAGCGCGCTGCGCGGCCGGAGCGGCGCCACCTCCTGGCTGTTCCTGCGCGCCAAGGCCACGCCCGCGCAGGGCGCCGAGATGCTCGCCATCCTGGACGATGTGCTGAAGACCGCGCGGCTGGATAACCGCGAGCGCTTCCGGCAGCTGGTGCTCGAAGAGAAGGCCGCGCGCGAGGCCGGCCTGGTGCCCGGCGGCCACCAGGTGGTCAACACCCGGCTGCGCGCTCAGCTCAACGAGGCCGACTGGGCCGCGGAGCAGATCGGCGGCCTGAGCTACCTGCAGTTCCTGCGGCGGCTGGCGCAGGCGGTGGACGACGAGTGGCCGGAGGTGCAGGCGACGCTGGAGCGGATCCGCGCCCTGCTGCTCAACCGCACAGCGCTGATCGCCAACGTCACGGCCGACGCCGAGGGCTGGAGGCAGTTCCGCCCCGAGCTCGCCTCCTTCCTGTCCGGCCTGCCCGACGGGCCGCTGGCACTCGCCGCCTGGGAGCCGAACCTCGGGCGCGGCGGCGAAGGGCTGACCATCCCCGCCCAGGTCAACTACGTCGGCAAGGGCGCCGACCTCTACCGGCTCGGGTACCAGCTGCACGGCTCGGCGCTGGTGATCAACCGCTACCTGCGCACCACCTGGCTCTGGGACCAGATCCGCGAGCAGGGCGGCGCGTACGGCGGCTTCAGCATCTTCGACCCGCGCTCGGGCGCCTTCACCTTCGTCTCGTACCGCGACCCGAACCTGCTGCGGACGCTGGACGTGTACGACCGCACGCCGGAGTACCTGCGCGGGCTGGAGCTGAGCGAGAGCGAGCTGACGCGGGCGATCATCGGCGCGATCAGCGACCTGGACGCCTACCAGCTGCCGGACGCCCGCGGGTTCACCTCGCTGGTGCGCTACCTCACCGGCGACGATGACGAGTACCGCCAGCGGGTGCGCGACGAGGTGCTCGGCACCAGCCTCGACGACTTCCGGCGCTTCGCGGAGGTGCTCGAGCGGGTGCGCGACGCGGGCCTGGTGGTGGTGATGGGCAGCGAGGGCGCCATCACCGCCGCCCAGAGCGAGCGCCCGGGCCTGATCGCCGAGGTGACCAAGGTGATGTGAGGGCGCCCCATGAACTCGGAGAGACGCCCCTGGGGGCGTCTCTCCTCACCTGCTCGTCCCCACGGCGCCGCACCGGGCGCCACGAAGGGGCGCCCTTACTCCGTCCGCAGCGCCGTGATCGGGCTCAGGCGCGCGGCCCGCAGCGCCGGGAACAGCCCGAACACCAGGCCCACCGCGGCCGACACCCCCGTCGCCAGCAGCACCGAGCCGAGCGTCACCACCGCCTGCGCGTCGGGCACCAGGAACACCGCCCGCATCACCGCCGTGCCGGCGAACGACAGCAGGTAGCCCAGACCGATCCCGATCGCCCCGCCGACCAGACTCAGCGACAGCGACTCGATCAGAAACTGGGCGAGGATGTCCCGCCACCGGGCGCCCACCGCCTTGCGCAGCCCGATCTCGCGCGTCCGCTGCGTGACGCTCACCAGCATGATGTTCATGATGCCGATGCCGCCCACCAGCAGCGAGATGAAGCCGATCACCATCAGGAACGCGCTGAACCCGGCCATCGCTATCTGCGCCTGCTCGGCCGCCTGGTCCACGCTGGTCACCGTGAAGTCGTTCGGCTGATAGGTGAGCCGGTGCCGCTCGCGCAGCAGCTCGGTCACCTCGCGCTTGGCCTGCTCGACCGCCTCAGGGCTGGTGGCCTGCACCGTGATCCGCGCCACGTCCACCTGCGCCGTCATCTGGTTGCGGAACAGGCGCGCCCGGCCGGTGCGGTAGGGCACGTACACCTCATCGGCCGGGTCGCTGAAGACGCCCACCTGCGCGCTGGCCATGTTCGCCTTCGTCGCCAGCACCCCCACGACCTCGAAAGAGACGCCGTCCACCGTGATGCGCTGGCCGACGGCCGCGTTCGGCGACCCGTAGAGCGTCTCGGCCACGTTCTGGCCGATCACCGCCACGCGCGCCCCGGCGCGGTCCTCGTCCTCGCCGAAGAACCGCCCGGCGCCGAGCTCGTTGGTGCTGATCGTGAAGTGGCTCGGCGAGACCGCCTTGACGTTGTAGTAGTACCGGTCGCCCCCCGCGTCCACCGTGGCGAAGCCGCCGTACTCCACCGCGACCTTGGCGACCGACGGGGCGCGTGCCGCGTCGAGCAGCGCCTCCGCGTCGGCGGCGGTCAGGCGGGCCTCCTGCGCCATAGGGCCGCTCATCGGCGGGCCGAACGCACCCTGGCTATCCTCATCGACCGCGGGGGTGATATAGAGCACGCCGGCGCCGAGCTGGTCGAACTGCGACGACATGTAGTTCATGAACCCGACGCCGATCGCTTGCATCCCGATCACCGCGCCGACGCCGATGATGATGCCGAGCATCGTGAGCAGGGAGCGTATTTTGTGGGTGGCCATCGCCACCCAGGCAACTCGAAAGGCTTCTAAGAATTTCATCGTCAGCTCCGCGTGCTGCGTCGCTCAGTGCATCCAGTGATGGGGTCTAGCCCTCCTCACATCTCCGCGCCGCTACTCAGTGCGCAGCGCCTCGATCGGGCGCATGCGCGCCGCCTGCAGCGCCGGGAAGAACCCGAACACCAGGCCGATCCCCGCCGCGACGCCGGTCGCCAGCAGCACCGAGCCCAGCGTCACCACCGCCTGCGCCTCGTCGGTCTGGCCGCCGCCCGAGCCCACCAGCAGCAGCGTGCCGATCGGCGAGAGCGCGTACCCCAGCAGCACGCCCAGGCCGCCGCCCACCAGGCTGAGCACCAGCGCCTCGATCAGAAACTGCTGCAGAATATCGCGCTGGCGGGCGCCCACCGCCTTGCGCAGCCCGATCTCGCGCGTGCGCTCGGTCACGCTCACCAGCATGATGTTCATGATACCGATGCCGCCCACCAGCAGCGAGATGCCGGCCACCGTGCCCAGGAAGGCGTTGAACCCGATCACGATCGCGCCGATCTGCTGCGCGATGTCCTCGAGGTTGAAGACGGTGAAGTCGTTCGGTTGGTAGGTGAGCCGGTGCCGCTCGCGCAGCAGCTCGGTCACCTCGCGGATGGCCGGCTGCACCAGCTCGCGGCTGCGCGCCTGCACGACGATCTCCGACACATCCACCCGGCGGTCGAACTCGTTGCGGAACAGCCAGCTGCGCGCCGTCCGGTAGGGCACGTACACCTGCCGCTGCGGGTCGCCGGCGAACCCCGGCTTAGTCGAGAGCACGCCCACCACCTCGAAGGCCACGCCGTTGATGGTGATGCGCTCCCCGACGGCCAGCGCGGGGGTGCCGTAGAGGCGCTCGGCCACCCGCAGGCCGATCACGGCGACGCGGGCGCGGGCGGCCTCCTCGTCCTCGGTGTAGTAGCGCCCGGCGGCGAGCGTGTTCGCGGTGATCGAGAAGTAGGACGGCTCCGCGCCCGTGAGCCCGTAGCGCCCACGCTCGCGCCCCGCCGCGACATTGGCCTGGTCGTTGACGATCACCGCCGCCACCGCGCCCACCGATGGCGCGCGGCCGCTGCTGCGGATCGCCTCGGCGTCCGCGGCGGTCAGCTGGGGCGGCTGCTGCACATCCGCCCGCCGGCTGTCGGTGCCGGGGAAGATGTAGAACGCGCCGGCCCCGAGCTTGTTCAGCTCATTCTCCAGGAAGGCGCCGTAGCCGTTGCCGAACGCCAGCAGCGCGATCACCGAGCTGACGCCGATGATGATGCCGAGCATCGTCAGCACCGAGCGCAGCTTGTTCACGCGCAGCGAGTTGAGCGCCAGCCGTATCGACTCTATGAGATTCATAGACGGATGCCTTGTATCTCCCCGGCCGGGAGACGAGGCGGGCGGGCTGGCCCGAGCACCCCGTCACCCGGCCAGGCTCGTCACCCTGTCACACCTCTACCGGCGCCCGAGCCTCCGCCAGCTGCTGCTCGACCCACTCGTCCGCGGAGATCAGCCCGTCGCGCACGTGGATGATGCGCCGCGCGTGCTGGGCCACCTCCGGGTCGTGCGTCACCAGGATCACCGTGATGCCGCGCTCGCGGTTGAGCCGCTGGAAGATCGCCATGATCTCCGCGCCGGTCTTGGTGTCGAGCGCCCCGGTCGGCTCGTCGGCGAGGATGATGCGCGGGTCGTTCACCAGCGCCCGCGCGATCGCGACGCGCTGCTGCTGGCCGCCCGAGAGCTCGTTCGGCTTGTGGTGGAGCCGATCCCCCATGCCCACCGCCTCCAGCGCGGCCCGCGCGCGCGCCTGGCGGTCGCCCTTGCCGCCGTAGAGCATCGGCAGCTCGACGTTGCGCAGGGCGCTGGTGCGGGGCAGGAGCATGTACTGCTGGAACACGAAGCCGATCTTCTGGTTGCGGATCGCCGCCAGCTGGTCATCGTTCAGCTCGCCGACATCGACGCCGTCCAGCAGGTAGGTGCCCGAGGTCGGCTGGTCCAGACAGCCCAGGATGTTCATCAGCGTGCTCTTGCCGCTGCCGGAGGGGCCCATGATCGCCACCATCTCGCCCGCCTTGATCGTCAGCGAGACGCCCCGCAGCGCCTGGACCTCCACATCGCCCATCTGGTACGTCTTGACCAGGTTCTCAACTTGTATCAACGGGCTCATTGGCACCTCAACCATACGCGATGAGTGTGCGTGGTACGGAGTGCGGAGCGCCGCCGCTCCGCACTCCTAGGACACACTACCCACCCGTGACGTTGACATTCAAGGTCCGCACCACGTCCGGCACCAGCACCTGGTCGCCGGGCTTGAGGCCGCTGATCACCTCGACGCTCTCGGTGTTGCTCAGGCCGAGCGTCACCGGGCGCCGCTCGCCGGGCTGCCCCGGCTGGACCTGGGCGCCGGGCGCGGCCGGGACGTAGACGAAGCTCTGGCCGTTCTCGGACTGGATCGCCCGCCGCGGCACCAGCACCACGCCCTCCTTACGCTCGGTGATGATCTGCACGGTCGCGGTCATGCCCGGCAGCACCTCCGATGTTACCTCGTCCAGCTGCACCGTGACCTGGTAGGTATTCGTGCCGCGCTCGGTCCTGGTCGCCAGCGGCTCGATCGTCGTGACCGTGCCGGTCAGCTCCTGGTCGAGCATCGCGTCCAGCGCGATCGTCACCTTCTGGCCCGGCTTCACCTGGGCCACGTCGAGCTCGTCCACCGGCACGTCGATGTGGAAGCTGCTCAGGTCCACCAGCGCCACGACCGAGTTCTGGCCGGCCTGCTCGCCGACCCGCAGGCTCACCCGCGCCACGGTCGCGTCGAATGGCGCGGTCAGCGTGGTGCGCGCGAGCGCGCGCTCGGCCTCCTTCACCGCAGCCTCGGCGCGCGCCACATCGGCCTCGGCCCGCGCCAGCGCCTGCGGGTCGGCGCCCTTGGTCAGCTTCTCCAGGCCGGCCTGGGCGATGTCGACCGCCGCCTGCGCCGCAGCAAGATCGCCCGCCCGGTCGCCGCCGGTCAGGCGGTTCAGCTCCGCCTGCGCCGCGGCCACGGCCGCGCGCGCCTCGGCCAGCTGGTCCGGATCGGCGCCGGCCATCAGCTTGTCGTACGCCGCCTGGGCCGCCGCGAACTGCTGCTCGGCCTCCTGGATGCCGGTCACCTCCGCCTGGCGCGCGGCGTCGTAGTTGACCTGCGCCCGCTGCACCGCCACCTCGGCCGCCTTCAGCTGGGCCTCGGCCGCCACGAAGGCGTCGTAGTACTGCTGGCGCTGCGTGTTGTTCAGCTTGTTCTTGATCTCCTCGCCGTTCGGTCCGCGCGTCTTCGGGTTCGTCGGGTCCTGGCCGGTCTCGTTGACGAATTCCCAGTTCTGCTTCGCCGTCGCGTAGGCGCTCTGGGCCTGAGTCAGCTCGGTCACCGCGCGCTGCAGCTCAAGCTCCGCGCTGGTCTTGGCGGCGGAGAGGCTGTCGCGCTGGGCCTGGAGCGCCGCCTGCGCCCGCTGGAGCTGCGCCTCGGCATCGCGCCGGTCGACGTCCTTCGGCCCGGCCTCCAGCTGCGCCAGCCGCGCCTGCGCCTGCTCCAGGCGCGCCCGCGCGGCCGCGATGTCGGCGTTGGTGACCTGCGCCTGCACCTGCCGGAAGCGGGCCTGCGCCTCGGCCAGGCGCGCCTCGGCCTCCTTGATCTCCTCGGGCGTCGCGCCGCCGGCCACATCCTCGTAGTTCGCCCGCGCCTGCGCCAGGTCAGCCTGGGCGCGGGCCAGGGCCAGCTCGGCGTCGGTCGGGTCGATGCGCGCCAGGGGCTGCCCGGCGGTTACCTTATCGCCCGGCTTCACGAGCACCTCGGTGACGATGCCATCCGGAGCGGCGAAGCGCAGCTCGGCCTGCGCGCGTGGCTCGACGCTCCCGGTGGCGCTCACCGTCGCGTCGATCGTGCCGGTCGTCGCGCTCGCCAGCTCCCAGCCGGGCGCAACCCCCGTCGCGGCTGTCGCCGCCCCACGCATGTTATTCAGCACCATCGCGGCGATCACGAGCACGATCAGAAGCACACCGATCACCAGCGGCCACCGACCGATCTGAGTGCGCCGGCGCCGCGTAGCGATTGTTGTCATAGTGTTCCTTTCCTCGCTGCTCTCGCAACCCAGTCGAGTATGCTAGAACGACTCAAGACATCGGGCGGCAGCACCGCTCGAGCTCTATCGGTGAATATATTCCGGCCGCCGCCCAGCACTCGATATACGATCTCAGATTGGCATTTGTTTCGATTCGATGTGTCCCAACATAAAATTTCGTCGCACCTAAATCTTTCACTCATTGTAGCCCGTGAGGGGCACGGCTGCCAACCGCCCTGAGACCGATCCCCGGCTCCGGGTGTCATCTCCGCATCAGGAACCCGTTAGCACGGCAAATGCTATAATCAGCTTCGGATAATGCGGCCGCGCGCTGCACTTCACGCCGCCCGAGAGGAGCCTGACTGTGCCGAAGTGGAGCGACTTCGGAAATATCTGGACGACCCTGCGCGACGTCGACGTCAACGCGATCCGTGAGGAGGCCGAGCGCCCGCTGCTCATCGCCATCGTCGGCCACGGCACGGCCCTCGCCGACCTCAGCCATCTCCTCAGCGTCAGCGAGGACCGCTACCCGGCGGCGGGCGCATCGCCGCTGAGCCTCACGGCCGTCGAGGAGGCCAGCCCCACCGACGCGCTGCGCAGCGCCGATCTGCTGATCTTCGCGATCGATACCCGGCGCAGCCTCACGCCAGCCGAGGCGACGGCCTTCGGGCGGCTCGACTCGCTCGCCCGCCCCTACGCCGTCGTGCTGCTCGGGCCTGCGGGCCCGCAGAGCGGGGCGCCGCTGCCGCCGACGATCGCGGCGCGCGCCATCACGCTCGTGGACCCGCAGGCGCTCGACGCCGCGGACCGCCTGGCGGAGGAGGTGCTGCGGCGCCTGCCCTCCGAGCTGCACCTGGCCGCCGCGCGCCGCCTGCCCGGCGTGCGCGCCGTCTACACGCGCGACCTGATCGGCTCGACGTCGTTCAGCAACGCAAGCTACGCCCTGGCGTCCGGCCTGCCCGAGCAGATCCCGATCCTCAGCGTGCCGTTCGCGGCCGCCGACATCGTCATCCTCACGAAGAACCAGGCGATGATGGTCTACCGCATCGCGCTGGCGTACGGCGCCCCGCCCGGCTTCCAGGAGCGCATCCGCGAAGTGCTGCCGGTGATCGGCGGCGCCTTCCTCTGGCGCCAGGTGGCGCGCAGCCTGGTGGGCCTGATCCCGATCTGGGGGCTGGTCCCGAAGGTCGCCGTCGCCTACGCCGGCACCTACACCACCGGCATCGCGGCGTGGCGCTGGTTCGAGCGCGGCGAGCTGGTCTCCGCCGATCAGCTGCGGCGCATCTCGGGCGAGGCGCTGGCGATGGGCCGCGCCCGCGCGGCAGAGATCATCGACCGGGCGCGCCAGGTGAGCGCCGGCGCGGCCGAGCAGGCCCGCACGAACAGCAGCGGCCTGTGGGCTTCGCTGCGCGAGCGGCTGCCGCGCCGCAGACAGCGCGAGCTGCCCTCCGACGGTCAGCCGGGGCCGGACGAGGACCGCGGCCAGCGGGCGAGTGACCGGACCCAGAAGTGACCGCATCATCAGGGCGGCACGCCCCTCCCCGGCAGCTGCCGGGCAGTCGAAACAGGCACGGAGAACTTGTGACTCACGTCGGAGGCCACGTGGAACGCTTCATCATCGAGGGCGGGCGCAGCCTGCACGGCAGCATCACGCCGGCCGGCAACAAGAACGCGGCGCTGCCTCTGCTCGCCGCAGCCCTGCTCACCGATCAGCCGATCACTCTGCACAACATGCCGATGATCACCGACGTCGCCACCAAGCTGGCGATGATGCAGCGTCTGGGCGTGAGCGTCGAGCGCAAGGGCGACCACAGCTGGGAGCTGCGCGCCGACCATATCAACGGCAATCACCCGGATCAGGCGCTGGCACGCAAGATCCGCACCTCGATCCTGCTGGCCGGCCCGCTGCTCGCCCGTCGCGGCCACGTGATCCTGCCGCGCCCCGGCGGCGACCAGATCGGCCGGCGCCGGCTGGACACCCACTTCCAGGCGCTGCGCGAGCTCGGCGCGTCGATCGAGATCACCCCCACCACCTACGAGATGCGCGCCGACCGGCTGCGCGGCGCGGATATCTTCCTCGACGAGATGAGCGTCACCGGCACCGAGCAGGCGATCCTGGGCGCGGTGCTGGCCGAGGGCACGACGACGATCGCCAACGCCGCCTCGGAGCCGCACATCCAGGAGCTCTGCCGCTGCCTCAACGCCATGGGCGCGCGCATCGAGGGCATCGGCACCAACCTGCTGACGATCGAGGGGGTCACGAGCCTCGGTGGGGTCGAGCACACGATCGGCCCGGACTACATGGAGGTGGTGTCGTTCATCGGGCTAGCGGCGGTGACCGGCTCCGAGCTGCGCATCGTCGGGGCGCGGCCGCGCGAGCACCGCATGAGCCGCATCGCCTTCCAGAAGCTCGGGGTGACTTGGCGCGACGAGGGGGAGGATATCGTCGTGCCGGCGCAGCAGGAGCTGACTGTCCAGAGCGATGCCCACGGGGCCATCCCGAAGATCGACTCGGCGCCCTGGCCCGGCTTCAACACCGACCTGCTGATCACCGCGCTGGTGGTCGCCACGCAGGCGCGTGGCACGGTGCTGATCCACGAGAAGATGTTCGAGAACCGCCTGGTCTTCGTCGACCGCCTGATCGCCATGGGGGCGCGCATCATCCTGTGCGACCCGCACCGCGCGGTGGTCGTCGGGCCATCGCGGCTCTACGGCGAGCACCTGAGCAGCCCGGATATTCGCGCCGGCATGGCGCTGCTGATCGCGGCGCTCTGCGCCGAGGGCCGCAGCGTGATCGACAACATCGGCCAGATCGACCGCGGCTACGAGCGGATCGACGAGCGGCTGCGCGCGCTGGGCGCCCACATCGAGCGCGTGCGCGAGTAGACAGGTGGCGCTAGCGCGAGAGGACGCGGTAGATCACCAGGGTCTGCTCGCCGTTGTGCTCGCGCAGCAGCACCTCCACATCGCGCTCCTCAACAAGCCCGCGGCTGAGAGGATCGAAGCCGCGCCGGCCCTCGAACTGGTAGAAGTAGACCTCGCCGTCGAGCGCGAACCCGCGCACCGCGCTGGAGCGCCCCATGACGCCGGGCGCAACCTCGATCACCGGGTCGCTCACCTCGCCGTTGACGCGCGAGAGCACCGCATCGCGCAGGAGATCGATCTGGGAGACGCGGCTCAGGGGTGTGAGCGGCTGCAGGAAGCTCAGCGCCGCAACCAGCGCCGCGCCGATCAGCAGCCCCTCAACTGCGAACAGCAGCCAGAAGAGGCGTATACCGGGGCGGCGGATCACCGGAGCGACGCGCTCTACCTGGATGGCGCCTGACACGCGTGCGTTGATCACTGCATATCCCCCTGGTATAATCGTCTACGTGTACGACCAACCTGTGCGTACGATGCTAGACCATTAAAATCTGAAATGCGATTGTAAGCTACTGACGCTCGACTGATACCCCTCTCCATATTTCGTCGGAGTTTCATGCAACTATCGCGCCACCGCTACAGCGCCGGCGTGTGACTCATGATTCGAACGTTGAAGCCGCAGCTATTCGTCTATCTCGCCGGCGCCATCGAGGGGCTGCTGCTAGCACGCCTGACCGCCCGCCTGTTCGCGGCGCGGCCGGACCACCCGGCCTTCAAGGCGCTTCTCGCCGTCACGGAGCCGCTCCGCGCGCCGCTGGCGGCGCTCGACACCGGCCAGCCGCAGTTCGGCGCGACGCTCGAGTATTCGACGCTGGTGATGCTTGTAGTGTTGCCCGCCCTGGCTGTACTGGTATGGCGTGTGCTGAGGAAAAGCAGCGGGGTACGTGCGGGGTACCGGTAACGAGCGCGGTCTGTCCCGGTTACGATCTATTGTAGCACAAGCGACCCTGGTAAGGAGGAACTTAGTGGATCCGCTTCAGCTCCTGATTCTCCTCGCCATCGCCGGGATCTGTGGGGCGTTCGCCGAGCTGATCGTGGCCTTCGACACACGCGGCATGATCACCATCCTGGTGTCGATCATCGTCGGCGTCGTCGGAATCTTCCTCGGCCGGGCGATCGCGGATATATTCCAGATCTCGCTGGTCGTCGTGCGCGTGGGGAATCAGCGCGTGGATCTGATCTGGACGATCGTCGGCGCGATCCTGGTCCTCGTCGTGCTGCGGCTGCTCCAGAGCGGCGGCCGCACGATCCTGAGCCGCCGCCCGACGTCGTGACCCCTAGGCGCGCAGCGCCGGCAGCTCGACCCGGAACGTCGTGCCGGATGGGCGGCTGCTGACGCTCAGGCGGCCGCCGTGCTGCTCGATGATCGTGTAGCTCACCGGCAGCCCCATGCCGCTCGCATCGCGCGGCGTCTGGTTGAACGGCTCGAAGAGGGTGCGCAGCTCCTCCTCCGCTAGCTGCGTGCCGCTGTCCGCAAACTCCACGACCACCAGCTCGCCCTGCCCGTCGCGCGCCGGCGCCGTGCCAGTCCGCACCACCAGGGTGCCGCCGGCCGGCATCGAGGCGCAGCACGCCAGCACGAGGTTCAGAAAGGCGTGCTTCAGGTGGGTGACGACGCCGCTCACGCGGGGCAGCGGCGTGGTCCACTCGCGCTGCACCGCCACGCCGGCCTCGCGCAGCTGCTGGTCGGCCGCCATGAGCACGCTCTCCAGCGCGGCGTGCAGCGAGACGGGGCGCATCCCCTCGCGCTCCGGCCGGGAGAGATCGAGCATGCGCCGCACGACGCCGATCAGCTGCTCGACCTCCTTCTGCGCCATGCTCAGGTAGCGCATGCGCTTGTCCTCGCTCAAGGAGTGGCTGATCAGCAGGTGCAGCGAGTTGGAGATCGCCTGCAGCGGGTTGTTCACCTCGTGGGCGATCGCCGCGGTGAGCCGCCCCATCCCCGCCAGCTTCTCGGACTGAGCGGCGCTGTACGACTGGGCGCGCTGCAGCGAGCCGCTCACCGCCGCGCAGACCGCCGCCATCAGCAGCAGGTCGTCGTCACACGGCTCCTGCGCGCAGCAGAGCAGCAGCACGCCCTTCATGTCCCCGCCGGCGAACAGCGGCCCGGCGACAAGCGCGCCCCCGCCGTTCGCTTCGGCCAGCGCCTGCTCCCAGGGCGCGAGTGAGGCGGGTGCATCTTCCACAACGTGCGCAAGCTGGAGCGCTCCGTTCGCGAGGGACAGGGCGCTCAGCCCGCCGGCGGGCAGGTCGGGCGGCAGCGGCGCGGGGGGAGGGGTGCCGAGCAGCACCTGGTGCGCCAGGCCGCGCGGCTCGCCGTGCCAGAGGAGCATGTAGCCGCGCGCGCCCGGCAGAAGCTGGGCCAGGTGCGGCTCGGCGCGCTCGAGGATGCACGGCACCTCGAGGAGCGGGGTCAGCGTCAGCGCCAACGCCGCGAGCTTCGCCAGACGGCTGGCATCCTGCGGAAGACGTCCGTCGTACCCATCAGACGCAACAGGCGGGATGGCGAGCAGATCGGCGCGTCCCACTGTTGTCCTGTGTGTCACGCGGCTCCCTCTGAGTAAGTACTAAGCGCCGTGCCGGCGGCGCAGCTCGCGCCAGATCGCCTCCAGCGGCACTCCCTGCTGCTCGAGCAGCACCAGACTATGGTAGAGGAGGTCGGACAGCTCCCAGGCCAGCTCGGACGGCGCCCCGTTCTTGGCGGCGATGATCACCTCAGCCGCCTCCTCGCCGATCTTCTTGCCGATGCGATCCACTCCGCCGTCGAGCAGCTTCGTGGTGTACGAGCCGGCCGGCCGCTCAGCCGCCCGGCGGGCGATCACGTCGGCCAGCTCAGTCAGGATCTGGCTCGCGGGCGCCCGCTCCACCGGCGACCCGTCGAGCGCGCGGTGGAAGCAGCTCGGCTCGCCGGTGTGGCACGTCGGCCCGGGCGGCTCCGCGAGCACCAGCAGCGCGTCGCCGTCGCAGTCCTGCCGCAGCTCGACGAGCCGCAGCACGTTGCCCGAGGTCTCACCCTTCTGCCACAGCCTGCCCCGGCTGCGGCTCCAGAACGTCACCAGACCGCTCTCGGTCGTCTGCCGCAGCGCGTCCTCGTTCATATACCCCAGCATCAGCACTTCGCCGCTGCGGGCGTGCTGCACAATCGCGGGGATCAGGCCGTTGTCATCGAACTTCACGCCCGTACTCCGGTGAGCGCAAGTGCATCGTGGGGAGGCGGCAGCGCCGGGGCTGCCGCACAACACTGCACGCTGCGCCTAGTGTCGAAAATGCCTTCTTCCAGTGAACACCATCGCCATGCCCAGCCGGTCGGCCGCGGCGATCACCTCCTCGTCGCGCAGCGCCCCGCCGGGCTGGATCACGCACGTCGCGCCGGCCTCGGCCGCCACCTCGACGCCGTCGGGGAACGGGAACAGCGCATCGCTGGCGACCGCCGCGCCCTGCAGCGAGAGGCCGCTGGCGCGCGCCTTGATCACCGCGACCCGCGAGCTGTCCACGCGGCTCATCTGGCCCGCGCCGATGCCGAGCGTCCGATCGGCGGCGGCGTAGACGATCGCGTTCGACTTGACGTGCTTGCAGACCCGCCAGGCGAAGCGCAGCGCCCGCAGCTCGTCGTCGGTCGGCGCGCGCTTCGTGACGACCCGCAGCTCCTCCTGATCGAGCGGGGCGCGGTCCGGCTCCTGGACCAGCACGCCGCCGGGGACGCTGTGGAGCAGCAGGGGCGTGCGCCGCCCGCCGGAGCCCTGCTCCTGCGAGACGGGGCGCAGCGCGCGCATCAGGCGGCGGTTCTTCTTCTTTTTCAGCAGGGCCAGCGCCTCGGGCGTGAACTCCGGCGCGATGATGATCTCGGAGAAGATCTCGTCGATCGCCTGCGCCAGCGGCAGGTCCAGCGGGGCGTTCAGCGCGATGATCCCGCCGAACGGCGCGTCGCGGTCGGTGGCGAAGGCCTTCTCCCAGGCCTCCAGCCCGGTCGCGCCCAGCCCGACGCCGCAGGGGTTGGTGTGCTTCACGATCGCCAGCGCGACCCCCTCGGAGCGGGGGAACTCCTCGACCAGCTCGGAGACGGCGGCGATATCGAGGATGTTGATGTACGAGAGCTCCTTGCCGTGCAGCTGCTCGAAGAACTGCCCGAAGTCGCCGTAGAGCGCGGCGCGCTGGTGCGGGTTCTCGCCGTAGCGCAGGTCCTGCGCCTTCGTGAAGGCCAGCGGCAGCGTCGGCGGGAAGGGGTCATCGGCCAGGTAGGCGGCGATCGCGGCGTCGTAGGCCGCGGTGTGGGCGAAGGCCTTGGCCGCGAGCCGGGCGCGCAGCTCGGACGTCACGCTCCCGTCGCGCAGCGCCGCCAGCACCGTCTCGTAGTCGGCCGGGTCCACCACCACCAGCACCGACGGGTGGTTCTTGGCCGCCGCGCGCACCAGCGTCGGGCCGCCGATGTCGATCTGCTCGAGCGCCTCGTCGCGGGTGACATCCGGCCGGGCGACCGTCTGCGCGAACGGGTAGAGGTTCACCACCACCAGGTCGATCGGCGCGATGCCGTGCTCGGCCAGCGCCTCCATGTGGGCCGGCAGGTCGCGCCGGGCCAGGATCCCGGCGTGGACCGCCGGGTGCAGGGTCTTCACGCGCCCGTCGAGGATCTCGGGGAAGCCGGTCAGCTCGCTGACCGACCGGACCGGCACGCCGGCGCTCGCCAGATGGCGCTGCGTGTTGCCGGTGGAGAAGAGCTGCCAGCCGAGCTCGGCCAGGCCGGCGGCGAAGGTCTCGACGCCGCGCTTATCGCTCACGCTCAGTAACGCGCGCACGCACACCTCTCAGTTCAGGATGTACGCGGTGCGGTGCTGCGGCACCTGCCGCGGAGAGAGCTTCCGGGGAGGCGACGCTTCCCCAGACCCCACTGCGGGTGCGGGCGGCACGACCGCGTATCTTCGCGTCAGTTCAAGAAATGACCCCACCCTGGGCGACGGGCGGGGTCGGCTCGGCTGAACCATTATACCGCAGTCAGGCGAGGCTGCTGAAGACCTGATCGACCAGCGAGCGTATCTCGGCCAGCGGCTGGCGCACGCGGCTGGCGCCGAACGCGCGCGTGGCGGCGGTCTCGAACAGGTCGAGCGCGTTCGAGAGCTGGTCGGCGGTGGCCGTGTCCTGGTCGCGCACGCCGGCGCGCTCGTAGGAGTCGTACAGGAGGGCGCGGGCCGAGGTGCCGAGGGCGCTGAGCACGATGCGCTCGATCTCCGGGAACAGCGACTCCGACAGGCTGACCTCGCGCTTCTCGATCAGGCCGCTGCTCAGCAGGCGGGCGATGATCTCGCAGGTGCGCACCTCGCCGAGCCCGCTGCGCTGGGCGATATAGCCGACGGTGTTCTTGCCGTTGACCATCGTCAGCACGCGCCACTCATCGGCCTCGAGGCTGATCTCGCTGCCCGTCGCGGCCGGGTTCGGCACCAGGCGCGGGATCATCGAGAGCGAGGGGACCTGCTCCTGGATCTTGGCCCAGGCGTCCTGGCGCATGATCCCTTCCATGATGATCATCTCGTTGCTGACGGTGATCGTCGGCGTGTCGAGCTGGACATCTTCATGGAAGCGGAACGGGCCGGAGCTGAAGGTGAAGAAGGTGTAGGCCGCCTCCAGCGGCGGGAGGTTGCCCAAGCGCGCGCCGATAATCCGGCCGTCGCGGAAGTAGAGCCAGCCCTCGAGCTGCTGCTGGCCGCGGCGGCCCTTCAGGTTGACCGCGCCCGTCTTCTTGCTGAGGTCAACCAGCTGGATGATATCGGTGAGCGGGAACTCGCTCAGGTCGCCTGCGAGAGCCATAGCAAGGTATCTCCAGGTCGCACGGCGCGTGCGCGGCGTGTGCTTGAAGCGGGCTAGAGCTTGCTGATCACAAGCTTCGAGATCGCCTTGAGCGTATCGAACACGCCGCCGCCGTTGGTGGCGGTGGCCTCGAAGCGCTGCCAGTGCAGGGTGTTGAGGTACTTATCGAGCGTCGCGACCGGCAGCGCGCCGGGCACGTCGCGCTTGTTGTACTGCAGCACCACCGGGAAGTCCTGGAACTTCTTGTTCTGCTTGGTGATGTTCACCGCAAGCTCGCGCAGGCTGCGGATGTTCTCCTCGAGCTTGTGGCGCTGCGAGTCGGCGACGAACACCACGCCATCGGCGCCGTTGAGCACCGCGACGCGCGTGCGCTCGTAGAGCACCTGGCCCGGCACCGTGTAGAGATGGAAGCGCGTCTGGAACCCGCGCACCTTGCCGAGGTCCAGCGGAAGGAAGTCGAAGAAGAGCGTGCGCTCGGTCTCGGTGGCGATCGAGAGCAGCTCACCCTTCGCGTCCTTCGGTACCTGGCTGTGGATGTACTGCAGGTTGCTCGTCTTGCCGCTCATGCCAGGGCCGTAGTAGACGATCTTGCAGTGTATCTCACGCGCGGCGACGTTGATCAGGGCCATAGGTCCTCTCGCGTACCATGGGTTGCGATTCTACGGAGCTGTACGCATGCCGTGGGCGACGACAGGAGGGCGCACTCAGTCGCGGAACAGCAGGTCGATGGTGTCCTCCATCGATGTCCGGAAGGACGATCCAAGGACATCATCGCGCGCCTTCTGCTGCTCGCGCACGCGCTCGAGCACCAGGCCGAGCTCATCGGTGGCCTTCTTCGTCAACACCTTGACGAGGCCGATGTGGGTGCCCTTGTTGAAGATGATGCAGAGGATCCACTGATCTTCGATCAGCGCGATGAAGATATTCTCGCGCACGCCCTGGGTGAAGAGCTGGCGGAAGTCCTTCTCGCGCAGCAGCTTGGCCACCTCACGCGAGGAGGCGAAGGTGCCGGCGATCAGCGCCCCGAGCGCGGTGATATCCTGCCGGTTCGCATCGCCCTGCGAGGCGATCACCTGGCCGCTCTTGTCCAGCAGCAGGATGTAGTTGCCGCCGGTGTCCTCGGCCAGCCGCGCCAGGCACTCCTCAATGACCCTGACCTCCTCGATCGGCACGATCTGACTGGTCAGCTGTGGATCCATCATCACCCTACCTTGTCTGCGAGTGTGGGACGAGACGTGAGCGAGCCAACGCTATCAGAACGGCATTATAGCACAGCGACCGTCGCCCGGCCGGGCAGCCTGCGCGCGGGCCAGCGCCCCAAGCCGCGTGCGCCACCGCCAGAGCTGCCGAGGCAGTACGCCTGCCTCGGCTCCTCATTATACTATACCTGCTCGTTGTGCTTCTGTTCGAAGCGGTAGCAACCGCATAACAGCCGGCACCACTAGCCCTCGGTTCCGTTGTTGCTTCGCTCGCGCTCTTTCGGCGGTCGCCCGGTACGAATGTTGCGCAGGGAGTGGATGGTGGCCGCCAGCGCCCGGTCCGCCCAGCCGTAGATCGTCGGCCTGCTCTTGCGCAGGTCATCGGCGATCTGCGTCACATTCGTGCGGTACTCGGGGTCGAAGGTCGCGAGGTTGATACGCGCTGAGGCGACGATCTGCAGGATCTCTTCCTCCGTCAGGTCATGCTCGCGAATCAACTTCTTGGCCCGCTTGCTGCTGAGATCGAGCCGCATACGTCGCTCCTTGAACGAGGCGTTCTGCCGTGGCACCCTGCGCGGTCGTACGTGGGTAGACGCGACGGAGGTGTAATGCTTTATTATCATAGCACACCCCCCAGGTGCTGTCGAGTCCTATTTGTAAATAGTAATTGCAGAGCCCAGGGTGAAGGCAGCGATGGTACTGCGGTAGAACGGCGCTGCAGAGGCAGGAACACATCGGTGCGCATGAACAATCGCCGGAGGGTGGGGGACGGCGCCACCTGCGCGGCGGAGGCGCGGATTGTAAATCTTAACAGCGCCGGGAGCCGCAAGAGGCGTGAGTGTAAAAGTTTGTGCCGGGCAGCGGGCGGCGGCCCAAGGCAGGCGGGGCGCGCCAACGATGAAGGCCGGCCACATTCCCGCTCGGGGCGGAAACGTGGCCGGCCGCCTACCCCCGTTGGCCTGGCCCTAGGCCGGCCGACCTCTTAGTTGGCGTTCACCTGGACGCTGATCTTGCGCGGCTTGACCTCCTCGGCCTTCGGGATCTCGAGCCGCAGCACGCCGTTGTTCAGCGTGGCCTGGATCTCATCGGACCGAACCTGGTTCGGCAGGGCCAGCGAGCGGGCGAACGAGCCGAAGCGGCGCTCGACGCGGTGGAAGTTGCGCTTCTTCTCCTCCGTCTCCTGCCGCACCTCGCCCTTGATCGTCAGCACGCCGTTCTCGACGGTGACCTCAAGGTCCTCGGGCCGCAGCCCGGGCACGGCCGCCTCGACGATGTAGGAGTCATCGGTCTCGCTGATATCCACCGCCGGCACGAAGCTGCCGTTGCGGGTCAGGATCGGGCGCACGAAGCTCTCCTCGAACAGCTGGTTCATGGCCTCGCGCAGGGAGAGCATCTCCTGGTACGGGTCCCAGCGTGTCAGAGTCGACATACTATGCACCTCCTGTGAAGGTAGCGATCTCATCGGCGTAGGGGGCGGAGTGCTGATCCTCCGCACCCCTCGTTTCTGTTGTGGAGTATACATTCGCTGTGTTAGAATGAAGTCTGTACCGCGTTAGAACGACGTTAGAGCCACTTTCGCCGTCAAGCGGGCGGCCCGCCTCAGGCTGTGACGTGGCCGGGCGCACCGCCCGGGCAGACAGGAACATGACAGCAGGAACCGACCAGCGACTGCGCCAGCGCGAGTCGCTGCTGCAGATCAGCCGGGCGCTCACCGCCCAGCTCGACCTCGGCAGCGTGCTCAACCTGGTGATCGAGTTCGCCGTCGAGCTGCTGGCGGGCACCTCGGGGCTGATCGCGCTGCGCGAGGAGGACGGCCTGATCCACGTGCGCGCCGCCGCCGGCCTGCCGCGCGACATCTGGCCGGCGTTCACGCAGCTGGTCAACACGCCGCTCGAGGACCGGCGCATGCTGAGCCAGCGGCTGCGCGAGGTCTCGGCGGACACCGGGCTGCCGCTGCGCCACATGAGCGCCCTGCCGCTCGTGTACCTGCAGACGACGGTGGGCGTGATCTACGTCTTCCGCGCCGCGCTGAACGTCGGCTTCACCGCCGAGGAGCAGGAGCTGCTGACGGCGTTCGCCGACCAGGCGGCGATCGCGGTGAGCAACGCGCGCCTGTACCAGAGCGTGCTGCGCGAGAAGCAGCAGCTGGACGCGCTGATCGAGCACTCGGCCGACGGCGTGATGATCATCGACAGCCGCTGGCGGATCACGACCTTCAACCAGACCATGGAGCAGCTCACCGGCTGGCCGCGCGAGGAGGCGATCGGCCGCCCGTGCGCCGAGGTGCTGGGCATCCGCTCGCCGCAGGGCGTCAACATCTGCCTGGTGGACTGCCCGCTGCAGCGCAACCCGCCGCAGTCGAACCCGCTCGTCGAGGGGTGGATCACCACGCGCGACGGGCGCCGCCTGTACGTGCAGAGCCGCTACGCGGTGCAGCGCGGCCCGTCGGGGGAGTTCGCCGGCGCGCTCGCGAACGTGCGCGACATCACCGAGCAGAAGATCGAGGAGGAGATGCAGAACACCTTCATCTCGGTGATCTCGCACGAGCTGAAGACGCCGGTGAGCATCATCAAGGGCTACGCCGAGACCCTGGCGCGCGAGGACGCTAACTGGGACCAGGAGACGCTGCGCGAGGGGCTGAAGGTGATCATCGAGGAGGCCGACCGGCTGGCGAAGCAGATCGGCGGGCTGCTGGAGATCTCGCGGCTGCAGGCCGACGGGATGCGCCTCGAGCTGTCCGAGTGGGCGCTGCCCCCGCTGGCCGAGCAGGTCGTCCAGCGCTTCGCGTCCCAGGCGGGTGAGGCGTTTGAGTTCGAGCTGCGCATGCCCGACGACCTGCCCGCGGTGTACGCCGACTACGAGCGCACGCGGGCGGTGCTCGAGAACCTGCTGTCCAACGCCGTCAAGTACAGCCCGGACGGCGGGCGGATCCGCGTCGCGGCGCGCGCCGACGACCGCATGGTGATCGTCTCGGTGAGCGACCAGGGGATCGGGATCGCGCCCGAGGACCAGGCGCGCCTGTTCCAGCGCTTCTACCGGGTGGACAACCGGCTGCGCCGCGAGACGCAGGGGGCCGGGCTGGGGCTGTTCCTGGCGCGGCTGATCGTCGAGGCGCAGGGCGGGCGGATCTGGGTGGAGAGCCAGCCAGGGCGCGGCTCGCGCTTCTCGTTCACGCTGCCGCAGGCGACCCCGCGGCTCGAGGACCAGGAGCAATCCGCATCTGAGCCCCAGGTTCAGACGAGCGCTACCCACGGCCACGAGCAGCCGCGCGGGCTGCTGACGGACGAGGGGGGGAAGGGTTAGGATTCACGTATAGAGGGGCTAGAGGCGAAAGGTTACGGATCGGCCCCGCGCTGCTCACGGCGATTCTAACCCTTCACCTCTAAGCCATAAGGCAGTGATATGTCCGAGCTACGCGACAAGCTAGTTCTGGTGGTAGACGACGAGCCGCGCATGGTCAACTTCATGCGCATGAACCTGGAGCTGGAGGGCACGCGGGTGATCACCGCGTCCAACGGCCGCCAGGCGCTCGAGAAGGCGCGCGACGAGATGCCGGACATGGTGCTGCTCGACATCATGATGCCGGGCATGGACGGCTTCGAGACGCTGCGGCGCCTGCGGCAGTTCTCGCAGGTGCCGGTGATCATCCTCACCGCCAAGGACGAGGAGGAGGACCGCATCCGCGGGCTGGAGCTCGGCGCGGACGACTATATCGGCAAGCCGTTCAGCCACCGCGAGCTGGTGAGCCGCATGCGCGCGGTGCTGCGGCGCCACTACACCCCGCCGCCCGCCCCGCAGACCACGGTGGTGGTGGACGATCGGCTGACGATCGACTTCGCGCGGCGCGAGGTGCTGGTGAACGGCGAGCGCGTCAACCTGCGCCCGACGGAGTACCGCCTGCTCTACCACCTGGTGCAGAACGCCGGCTACGTGATGACCCACGAGCAGCTCCTCACGCGGGTGTGGGGCCCCGAGTACCGCGACGAGACCCACTACCTGCGCCTGTACGTCACCTACCTGCGCCAGAAGATCGAGGAGGACCCGGCGAACCCGAAGTACATCCTCACCGAGCGCGGGGTGGGGTACCGGTTCGTGGACTTTGCGAAGGGAAATCAGTAGCCATCCGTTATGTCGACTTTTGTCTGACGACTACGGCGACTGACACCAGCGGCGACTGACTTCCGACGAGACTGACTTCCGGCGGCGAAGCACGCACACGCGCTGCACGGCGGCCTGGTCCGCGCCCGCTGGATGGACCTGGGGAGGCGAAGCCTTCCCAGAAATTCCCGCTTTCAGCCGCTCTGCGGCGGAGAACAGCGTCCGCTGGCGGGCCATAGGCCCACCACACCTCCCCGGAAGGAGGCCAGGCGGCACTCGGCGCAGCGACGCGCTGCGCCGAGTGCCGCCCACACCTATGCTCGCAGCGATTATCGTCTGGCTGATAAACCTCTTCCGATCGATACGCAACCTGTGGCGCGCGCTGCTGCGGCGGCGGGTGGACTACGTGCGCATACGCCTAGTGGGCGGCCTCCCGGAGTTCACCGACGCCGTCCGGTGGTGGCAGCGGCGCTTCCTCGGGGCGCGCGCGCCGCTCAGCATGCAGGAGCTCCGCCGCGCCCTCGAGCGCATCGCGGACGACCCGCACGCGCGTGGCGTCCTGCTGCACATCGACGGGCTGCAGGCCGGCTGGGCGACGCTCCAGAGCCTGCGCGACGAGCTCGCGCGCTTCCGCGCCGGCGGCAAGCGCGTCGTCGCCTACCTGGTCACGCCCGACACCCCCGGCTACTACGCGGCCTGCGCCGCCGACACGATCCTGCTGCCGCCGACGGTGTTCTTCTCGGTGCTCGGGGTGCGAGCCACGGTGCAGTTCCTCAAAGACGCGCTGGAGAAGATCGGCATCTCCGCCGAGGTGACCGCCGTCTCGCCCTACAAGTCAGGCGGGGACACGCTGGCGCGCTCGGATATCTCGCCCGAGGCGCGCGAGCAGCTCGAGCGCCTGCTCGACCAGCGCTTCGAGGAGCTGGTGCGGGCGATCGCAGCGGCGCGCGGCATGGAGGAGGACGCCGTCCGGGCACTGATCGACGGGGCGCCGTACAGCACTCCGGCTGCGCTGGAACACGGCCTGGTGGACGGGCTGTGCTACGAGGACGAGCTGGAGCAGCGCCTGTCCGCGGAGCGCACGACGAGCGCGGAGAGCGCGAGCGGAGGCACGGCGCCCCCCGCGGACCGGGAGCGGCTCATCATCCGCGACTGGGAGCAGGCGCAGCGGGCGCTGCGCATCCCGATGGCGCGGCTGGCGCGCCGGATGGTCGGCGTCGTCACGGTCGAGGGCACGATCGCCAGCGGGCACAGCCGGAGCCTGCCGCTGCCCATCCCGCTGCTCGGCGGGCGGATCGCCGGCGCCGAGAGTGTGGTCCAGGCGCTGCGCCAGGCGGAGCGGAACCGCAGGGTGGCGGCGGTCGTGCTGTACGTGAACTCGCCGGGCGGCGCGGTGCTCGCCTCGGACCTGATGTGGCGCGAGGTGCTGCGGGTGCGGCAGACGAAGCCGGTGGTGGTGGCGATGGGCGACGCGGCGGCCTCGGGCGGCTACTACATCAGTGCGCCGGCGTCCGCGATCGTCGCCCAGCCGGGCACGGTCACCGGAAGCATCGGCGTGTTCATGCTGCGGCCGGTGCTGGAGGATGCGCTGGAGCGGGCGGGGGTCAACACGGTGGCGCTGAGCCGCGGCGCGAACAGCGGCATGCTGGACCCCAGCTGCGCGCCGACGGAGAGCGAGCGCGCCGCGGTGCGCGCGATGGTCTTCACGTTCTACGAGGACTTCAAGCGCCGGGTGCGCGAGGGGCGCGGGCTGCCCAAGGAGCGCCTCGAGCCGATCGCCGGCGGCCGGGTCTGGCTCGGCCGGGAGGCGCTCGAGCTAGGGCTGGTGGACCAGCTGGGCGGCCTGCCCGAGGCGGTGCTCAAGGCCCAGGAGCTGGCCGGGCTCCCGGCCGACCGGCGCGCCCCGCTGCTGCTCGTGCGCGGCGGCCGCGAGCCCCTGCCGCCGCAGCCGTTCCCGGCGGGGGCGGCCGCGGCGCTGGCCGGCGAGCTGGCCGAGCTGCGGAGGCCGCAGCTGTGGGCGCTGATGCCGTTTGAGGCGCTGTAGCGGGCGCCAGGGGCTGCGCGCCCCTGGACCCCCGCCGGGACTTGCTGCCCCCGGACCCCGCAAGCGGTGTGTTTCTGTCCGGCGCGCCGGTGGCGCATGCCTCTGCACACCGGCGCCCGTTATCCATCTCAGGCCGTGCCGACCGCAATCGCGGTGCCGCTGCGCGCGGCTGGCGCCAGGGGCTCCGCGCCCCTGGACCCGCGGCAGGGGCGTCGCCCCTGCACCCCAAAGCGACGCAACCGTGTGCCGACCTCCCGTTGTCATGCCTCTGCACACCGGCGCCCGTTACCCAGCAGTACCTGTGGCGCTCGCAAGCAGCAGCGCCCTTGCACACCAGGACGTGTTCGCCGGCAGCGCCTGTTCGCGAGCGACGGCAGCGGCGCTGGGAGAAAGCAGGCGTGGTGGCCTGACGGACCGTTCCAGTCGCTGAGGCATGACAACGGGCG
>CALJIC010000342.1 GCA_937974195.1 uncultured Roseiflexaceae bacterium
CGTCCGTGGAGGGCCGCAGGCCCTCCACACCTCCCGGCTCGCGCAGGCGGCGGAAAATGAGGAAGGCGGAGGGTTCTCCCTCCGCGCCACCCCGCCGGGCACTTACGCAGGCCACCGCGTAACTCGCGTCAGTGATGAGTGATACAATAGGCAGGGTCGTCAAAGCCGCGAGAGAATCAACGGAGGTTCCCAGATGACCAGCGACGTGCAGGATGTCGCCCCGACCACCATCAGTGGCGCGGGCGAGGAAGTCTACCAGCCGGCCCCGGAGATCGTCGAGAACTCGAACATCATGCGCTACGCGCGCTCCAAGGGCTTCTCCAGCTGGGACGAGCTGTACAAGTGGAGCGTCGAGAACCCGCTCGAGTTCTGGTCCGACATGGCCAAGCGCCTCGAGTGGTACGAGCCGTGGGAGCGCGTGCTGGACGACTCCAACAAGCCGTTCTACAAGTGGTTTGTCGGCGGTAAGTTCAACATCGTCCACAACGCGATCGACCGCCACCTCAAGACCTGGCGGCGCAACAAGCAGGCGCTGATCTGGGAGGGCGAGAGCGGCGAGGTGCGGACGTTCTCCTACCTGGCGGTGAACCGCGAGGTCTCCAAGCTCGCCAACGTGCTCAAGAGCATGGGCGTGCAGAAGGGCGACATCGTCTCGATCTACATGCCGCGCGTGCCCGAGCTGATGTTCGCCATGCTGGCCTGCGCCAAGATCGGCGCGGCCCACTCGGTGATCTACGGCGGCTTCTCGACCGAGGCGCTGCGCGACCGCATCGCGGACGCCCAGTCCAAGGTGCTGATCACCGCCGACGGCGGCTACATGCGCGGCAAGATCGTCGAGCTGAAGAAGATCGCCGACGAGGCGATGGAGCACAGCCCCACGATCCAGACCTGCATCGTGCTCCGCCGCACCGGGCACGATGTCAACATGCAGTTCGGCCGCGACTACTGGTGGCACGACCTGATGAACCTGCCGATCGCGAGCGGGAAGTGCGAGACGGAGCCGGTGGACGCCGAGCACCCGCTCTACATCCTCTACACCTCCGGCTCGACCGGCAAGCCCAAGGGCGTGGTGCACGTCCACGGCGGCTACGCGGTGGGCATCTCGGCCACGCTGCACATGACCTTCGACCTCAAGGAGGAGGACCGCTACTGGTGCGCCGCCGACCCGGGCTGGGTCACCGGGCACTCGTACATCGTGTACGGCCCGCTGATCGAGGGCGCCACCTCCTTCATGTACGAGGGCGCGCCCAACTACCCCTACCCGAACCGCTGGTGGAGCCTGGTGGAGAAGTACGGCATCAACATCATGTACACCGCGCCCACCGCCATCCGCGGCCTGATGCGCTTCGGCGACGCCTGGCCGAACCGCCACGACCTCTCGAGCCTTCGGCTGCTCGGCTCGGTCGGCGAGCCGATCAACCCCGAGGCCTGGCGCTGGTACTACAACGTGATCGGCAAGGGCCGCTGCCCGATCATGGACACCTGGTGGCAGACCGAGACCGGCATGTTCATGATCACGCCCAACCCCACCACGCCGCTCAAGCCGGGCTCGGGCACGAAGCCGTTCCTCGGCATCGTGGCCGACGTGGTGGACGAGAACGGCCAGAGCCTCGGCCCCAACGAGGACGGCCTGCTGGTGGTGAAGACCCCCTGGCCGGCGATGATGCGCACGATCCTGCACGACCCGGATCGCTACGCCAACCAGTACTGGAACAGCGCGCCCGCCGGCATGTACACCGCCGGCGACTCGGCCCGCAAGGACGAGGACGGCTACTTCTGGGTCATCGGCCGCATCGACGACGTGATCAAGGTCTCGGGCTACCGCCTGGGCACCGCGGAGATCGAGAGCGCGCTGGTGAGCCACCCGGCGGTCTCGGAGGCGGCGGCGATCGGCCTGCCGCACGAGGTGAAGGGCACGGCGATCCACTGCTTCGTGATCCTGCGGGCCGGGTACGAGGGCACCGAGGCGCTGGCGGACGAGCTGCGGGCGCACGTCGGGCGCGAGATGGGGCCGATCGCGCGGCCTGAGAAGATCAACTTCGTCTCCTCGCTGCCGAAGACACGCTCGGGCAAGATCATGCGGCGCGTGCTCAAGGCCCAGGCGCTCGGGCAGGACCCCGGGGATCTCTCGACGCTGGACGAGTAGGAACGGGCACCGCGAGCCTCGAACCGAGAGCCGGGCGCTTCAGCTCGGCTCTCGGTTCTTGTGTTTCTAGCTCTCGGGGAAGCGGTAGCCCAGCACCACGAGGTTGTGGCGGTTGCCGTCCCGGTCGCGGGTGTGGTTGATCAGCAGGCCCTCGCGGGTGAAGCCGAGGCGGGTGAAGATCGTGAGCCCGTCCGCCTGCTCCTCGACGATATCCACCATGAGCTTGATCGCGCCGATCTCGCGCGCCGCGTCGACGGTCTCGCGCGCGAGCAGCGTGCCCAAGCCGACCCGCCGCCACCCCTCCGCGACGAGCAGCTGGAGGTCCGCGACGTGGCTCGACCAGCCGGGGAGCAGGCGGGCCGAGCTGTAGGCTGCGATCGTGCCGTCGGCGGCGACGGCGAGGAGCTGCCGCCAGTGCTCGGCGTCCCGCGCGCTGATGAGCCGGCCGACGACATCGGGGTTGCGCAGGTCGTTCTGGAGGTACAGCCAGTCGTCCTGGGGCAGCGCGGCGCCGAAGGCGAGCAGCGCCGGCCCGTCCTCCGCAGCGAGCGGCCGGATCGTGACGGTGCGGCCGTCGCGGAGCGTGGCGGAGATCGGTCTGGTGCGAGGCGTGTTCGGCACAGGCTACGTTCCTCTTGTGAGGTTTGAAGGGCCGCAGGCCCTCCGTGGCTGCTTTCCGCCGGAAGGTTTGCGCCGCAGAGCGGCGGATGAAGTGCGCCCGCTGGAGGCCTCGCCTCCCCGCCGCGTCGCTCCAGGCAGACTGAGGCCGGCGGCGCATGGTGTATTGTAGCACCAGCGCGGCATCTGCGCGCCAGCGTGCTGGAGCCGGATCCGGGTCGCTCGCGGCCTGCGCACGCCCCATGCGGATGCCCTATAATGCAGCTCGGCAACCACACCTGTGAGCGGCGAGGAGCGAGCGATGCAACGACGTGACGGCCGGATGCCCAACGCGCTGCGCCCGGTGCGGATCACCACCGACACCTACGGCTACGCCGAGGGCTCGGCGCTGATAGAGATGGGCGACACCAAGGTGCTCTGCACGGCGAGCGTCGAGGAATCGGTGCCGGCGTGGCTGCGCGGCCAGGGCCGCGGCTGGGTCACCGGCGAGTACGCGATGCTGCCGCGCTCGACGCTGGAGCGCACCCGCCGCGAGCGCAGCGGCCCGGGCGGCCGCACGCAGGAGATCCAGCGCCTGATCGGGCGGGCCCTGCGGGCGGCGGTGGACCTGCCGGCGCTCGGCGAGCGTATGATCACTGTGGACTGCGATGTGCTCCAGGCGGACGGCGGCACGCGCACAGCCTCGATCACCGGCGGCTGCGTGGCGCTCGCGCTGGCGCTGCGCCGCCTCGTGGAGCGCGGCGACCTGGAGCGCAACCCGTTCATCAGCCCGGTGGCGGCGGTCAGCGCCGGCTACGTGGGCGGCGTGGCGCTGCTGGACCTGGACTACAGCGAGGATAGCGGCGCCGATATGGACTGCAACGTGGTGCAGACCAGCGACGGGGCGCTCGTCGAGGTGCAGTGCACGGCCGAGGCGCGCGCCGTCAGCCGCGCCGAGTTCGACACCCTGCTGGACCTGGCCTCGGCCGGGATCCGCGAGCTGATCGCGGTGCAGCAGGCCGCGCTCGGTCTGCGCTGAGCGGTGGGGCCGGCCCCTCGCTCCGGAGGAGGCTCCACCCCGGGCGCCGAGCGACGGGCCTTCGTGGAGATAACGTCTCCCCGCGCCGCCACCGTGTAAGACCGATAACACGAGAGGGTTAGCATGGCTACAGAGACTGGGGCGCTCCCGCGCTGGAATATGGCGGTCGTCTACCCGGGGCTGGACTCGCCCGAGTTCGAGCGCGGCTTCGACGAGGCGCTGCATATGCTGAACGAGACGGTCGCGCTGTTTGACCGGCTCGGGATCGACAAGCGGGCGCCGGCGGCGCTCGACGACGCGACCGTCGCGGCGTTCGAGCAGGTGGCCGGGGCGCTGGAAGGGCTGCTCGAGCGCGTCACCACGCTGCGGGCGTACATCTACAGCTTCGTCTCCACCGACTCGCGCGACAACCTGGCGCAGGCCAAGTACAGCGTGTTCCGCCAGGAGAGCGTCAAGCTGGCGCAGCTCAGCACCCGCTTCACCGCCTGGGTCGGCAGCCTGGATGTCGAGGCGCTGATCGAGCGCTCGGCCGTGGCGCGCGAGCACGCCTACATGCTGCGCCGCGCCCAGCAGGAGGCCCAGCACCTGATGTCGCCCGCCGAGGAGGCGCTGGCCGCCGAGCTGGACGTCACCGGGGGCTCGGCGTGGGCCCGGCTGCACAGCAACATCACCTCGCAGCTGCTGGTGCCGGTCGAGGTGGACGGCGAGACCAAAGAGCTGCCGATGAGCCAGGTGCGCAACCTGGCCTACGAGCCAGACCGCGCGCTGCGCCGGCGGGCGTACGAGGCGGAGATCGCCGCGTGGGAGAAGGTGGCGCTGCCGCTGGCCTCGGCGCTCAACAGCATCAAGGGCCAGGTGAGCGTCCTCGCCGCCCGGCGCGGCTGGGGCTCGCCGCTCGACGCCGCGCTGTTCGACAACAACATCGACCGCGAGACGCTGGACGCGATGCTGGGCGCGGCGCGCGAGTTCTTCCCCGACTTCCGCCGCTACCTGCGCGCCAAGGCGCGCCTGCTGGGGCTCGAGCGGCTGGCCTGGTACGACCTGTTCGCGCCGGTCGGGGGCAGCGGGCGCTCGTGGGCCTACGACGAGGCGGCGGAGTTCATCGTGGCCCAGTTCGGCCGCTACTCGCAGCGGCTGAGCGACTTCGCGGCGCGGGCGTTCCGCGAGAGCTGGATCGACGCCGAGCCGCGCGCCGGCAAGGTCGGCGGCGCGTTCTGCATGTACCTGCGCCGCGATGAGTCGCGCATCCTGACGAACTACAAGCCGTCGATCGAGAGCGTGCTGACGCTGGCCCACGAGCTGGGGCACGGCTACCACAACCTGAACCTGTCGAGGCAGACGCAGCTCAACCGCGACACGCCCATGACGCTGGCCGAGACGGCGAGCATCTTCTGCGAGACGGTCATCCGCCACGCGGCGCTGGAGGGCGCCGGCCGCGAGGAGCAGCTGGAGATCCTGGAGGCGGCGATCCAGGGTGCCTGCCAGGTGGTGGTGGACATCTCCAGCCGCTTCCTGTTCGAGAGCGCGGTGTTCGAGGGCCGGCAGCGGCGCGAGCTCTCGGTGCCCGAGCTCAACGAGCTGATGCTCGACGCCCAGCGGCAGACCTACGGCGACGGGCTGGACGAGCAGGTGCTGCACCCGTATATGTGGGCGGTCAAGGGCCACTACTACAGCACCGGGCGCTCGTTCTACAACTTCCCGTACATGTTCGGGCTGCTGTTCGGCCTGGGGCTGTACGCGATCTACCGGCGCGACCCCGAGCCGTTCCGGGAGGGCTACGACGAGCTGCTAGCCTCGACCGGGCAGGCGGACGCCGCGACGCTCGCGCAGCGCATGGGCATCGACATCCGCTCGAGCGACTTCTGGCGCGCCAGCCTGGCGATCATCCGCGACGACATCGACCGGTTCGAGGCGCTGGCGTCGGGCGCGTGACGCCCGGGGCGCCCCTCCCGCGCCCGCGCCGCCCGCCCTCCTTTCGGAGAGGCCCGGCGGGCCGCGGACCCGCCAGGGGGGCTTCCAGCAGGGAGGTGTGGAGGGCTGCAAGCCCTCCACGGACGCTATTTCCCGCCGCTCTGCGGCTGCGAAGCAGCCGCAGAGCGGCGGAAAGAAGAAGATCTGGGGAGGTTTCACCTCCCCAACCCTCCGAGGGCGCGGGGCGAGGCCGCCGCCGAACACCTGAAAAAGGGCCGGGGCGCCCTTGAAGCTGCACAGCTTCAGGTCGCCCCGGCCTTCTGCAGCTCACACGCGCCACTCCGCCGGGAACTCGGCGGCCGGGAAGATCTCCCGCGCCTCCTCCAGCAGCAGCCGCCACTCGTCGCGCGTGTAGCGCCGCGACAGGTGGAACAGCACCAGCCGGCCCACCCCCGCCCGCGCCGCCAGCTCAGCCGCGTCGCGGGCGGTGATGTGGTAGTTAGCTCGCGCCAGCGCCGCGTCCGCCGCGCGGTACTGGCTCTCGCACACGAGCGTGCCAACCCCGCGCAGCGCCTGCGCCACCCGCTCCAGCTCCCCGCCGGCCAGCGAGAAGTCGGTGAGGTAGGCCAGCGAATCGCCCGGCGTCTCGACCAGCAGCGTCTCGCGCAGCCAGCCCAGGTCGCGCAGCTCCCCGCCGACGTCGATCGGGCCGTCGTCGTCCGCCGCGGGGTGCTTGACCTGCCGCAGCCACGGTCCTGGCCGCAGGCCGAGCGCGGCGAGGCGGTCCGGGTCGATGTTCACGCGCGGCGCCTCGCGCACGATGTAGCCCAGCGTGGGCGTGCCGTGCTGCAGCCGCAGCGCCTCGACGGTGTAGGCGTGGTGGACGATCGGCCGGCCGTCGTGCGGGAGCGCGCCGCACTCGTGGAGCGCCGCGAACCCCTCGCTGGCGCGGGCGCTGCGCCGCTCGACGTGGTGGGGGTGGATGTCGTGCAGGTGCCAGACCGCCTGGAGCTGCGCGGTGAGATTCCAGAGGTAGCCCTGCAGCCGGTGGTGGATGATCCGCACCGTCTCAGGCGGCCCCCAGATCTGGTTCGGCCGGTCCAGGCGGTTGAAGGTGTGCCGGAAGAAGCTGTCGAACCCGGCCACGTGGTCCATGTGCAGGTGCGAGAACAGCAGGTGGTCCACAGCCTGCAGCTCCGCGACGCTGAGCTGGTCTGGGCAGCCCGCGCCGCAGTCGAGCAGCAGCCGGTGAGTGGCCTGCCCGGTCTGCACGCGCACCAGCAGCGCGTTGTCCTGGCCAGGGGCGCCGAGCATCTGAAATGCGATCGACATGCGCCCATCATAGCACGGCGTGCGCCACGCCCGTCACCCTGCGTACTGCACGCTCGCCCTTCTTCGATAGCGCTGCCAGCCTCCGGCGGTGGCGCGCAGGGGATGTGCCGCCGCGCCGGGTGTGATACAATCGTTGTGCCGCACAAGGAGCGCTGCGATGATCACCTGCTACACCGCTGGCTACCAGGGCCATACGATCGAGACGTTTCTCGATCTGCTGGCTGGCAACGGCATCGAGCACCTGATCGACGTGCGCCAGCTGCCCTTCAGCCGCAAGCCGGACTTCTCCAAGAAGCGGCTGCAGGCGCACCTGGAGGCGGCGGGAATCGCGTACACCCACATCCCTGCGCTCGGGACGCCCAAGCCGCTGCGCGACGAGATACGCCGCACCAAGGACTACGCGGAGTTCTTCGCGCAGATGCGCGCGCTTCTGGAGGAGAACGAGCCCGCGCTCGAGGAGGCGCTGGCGATCGTGCGGTCCAGCCGCTCGCTGCTGCTGTGCTTCGAGTCGGACGTCTCCACCTGCCACCGGCTGGTTGTCGCGGAGGCGCTGCAGCAGCGCGACCCCGATATCAGCCTGGTGCACCTCTGAGATCCGCGGCTCGCCCCCCGTCAATTATCAGGACTTACGCGGTGGTCCGTCCTGCACCCAGGCGTGTTCTGCAGGCGCTGTGCCCTGCACC
>CALJIC010000343.1 GCA_937974195.1 uncultured Roseiflexaceae bacterium
CTCTGTGGCGACTTCGTCGCCACAGAGCGGCGGGAAAAAGAGGATCTCGGAGGGCCTACAGCCCTCCAAACCTCCCGGCAGGGAAGAGGGCCGTAGGTCCGCACAGCTCTTCGGAAGGAGTGTCAACGACCACGTAACCCCTCATCACTGAGACCTTCCGATGTGGTATGGTGATGCCCGGTGGCGCGCCGCGCAGCCGGCGGGCGCCACCGGCGGGGTGCGGCGGGGGGAAGCCGCTCCGCACGCCGCTTTATACGCCCTCAGAGAAAGGCAGGAGCATGAGCGAGCTGACACACCTAGATGCGGAGGGGCGCGCGCGCATGGTCGACGTCGGCGCCAAGGAGGAGACGCAGCGCGAGGCGCTGGCCCGCGGCACGGTCCTGATGCGCCCCGAGACGCTGCAGCTGATCCTGAGCGGCGGCGTGCCGAAGGGGGATGTGCTGGCCGTCGCCCGCGTGGCGGGGATCATGGCCGCTAAGCGCACGCCGGACCTGATCCCGCTCTGTCACCCGCTGCTGCTGACGCACGTTGCGGTGGACCTGCGGCCGGACGCGAGCGGCGCGGCGCTGCAGATCGAGGCGCTCGTCCGCACGGCCGGGCGAACCGGCGTGGAGATGGAGGCCCTCACCGCCGTGTCCGCCGCTGCGCTGACGGTCTACGATATGTGCAAGGCGGTGGACCGGGGGATGCGCATCACCGATATTCGCCTGGTGGCCAAGCGCGGGGGGAAAAGTGGGGAATGGGTGAGCGAAGAATCGTAAGGGCGCAGCACGCTGCGCCCCGCAGCGTGCTGCGCCCTCACAGATCCCTCGCGGTCGGCAGGCCTACTCTCCGCGGGCCTTGAGCTCCGCCAGGTAGCTCTGGATGCCAAGGAACGCCGGGCGCGGGCTCCAGTCCGGGTTGAGGATGCCGAACGAGGCCTGCTCGTGCATCGGGTTGCCCTCGGCGTTCCACAGCACCGCGAAGTTCATGTTCCAGAGGAACATCACGCCGATCCACGGCCGGCCGTTCTCATCGCGGTACCGCTCGCGGGCCATGCGCATGGCGGTGAGAATGTAGTCGCGCTGCTGCTCCAGCGAGACATAGTTGCCGAACTCATAGCCGGGCGTGTTGTTCGGCGTCGCCCAGCCGTACTCGGTCACCCAGATCTGGTGGTCGCCGACGCCCTCCTCGATCATGAACTGGCGCACGTTCTCCAGGTGCCGGAAGTAGTGCGTCGGGTGGTCGTTCCAGCAGCGGTCGGGCGCCGGCTGGCACCCCTCGATGTAGCTGGGGTTGTCCGGCCAGAGCGTCTCGGGCGGGTTGGCCGCGCCGCCGGGGTGGACCGCCTGGGCATCGAAGTAATCCTTGATCAGCCCGTCCCGGTAGCTGTACATCGCCCGGTAGTAGTTCTCGTCCGAGATCGCGATCGACGGGTCGTTGACGCCGCTGGACGAGGGCGCGCCGGCCAGCACGATGATGCTCGGCTCGAGGGCCTTGATGCGCTTGAAGCACTCGACGAGGATCTCGACGTAGTGCCCGGCGTCCTCCTCGGTGACCCGGCCGCCGTTCTCCACCGCCAGGTTCTGCTCGTTCCAGATCTCGATCGCGCTGATCTTCGTGCCGTAGCGCCGCACCAGCGCCTCGACAAAGTCGCCCATATCGGCCGGGTTCTGCGGCAGGCCGTTGGTGGCGTTGTAGAAGCTGGGCGCCTTGACGATGCTGATCAGCAACTTCATGTTGTGGTTGGCCGCATCGTCGACGATGTTGTCCAGGTCGCCCCACTTGTAGTCCTTCGGCTCAGGACCCTCGATGTCCTTCCACTGGATCTGCTGCCGCACCCAGGTGAAGCCCGCGATCTCGGTGAGCGTCAGCACGCGCTCGCGGTCCGTATAGTACAGGTGGCTCACGACACCGTAGTTGACCTCGGGCAGCCGGATCGGGAAGCCGGGCTCGCCAGGAACTGCGGGCTCGGGGGTTGGCTGCGGCACCGGCGTCTCCACCGCGCCGGACGGCGCCTCCGTCGCATCTGGCGCGCTGGTTGGCGCAACACCATCTGTCGGCCTCGGGATCGACGCCGTGGGGAGCGGCGGCTCGTTCGGCGCAGGCGCCCCCGGAGCGCCACAGGCTGCAAGGAGTGGCAGGAGCAGCGCGCCTGCCAGCAGCAGGGCGGCCCCACGTATGCGAATACACGAAGACTTCACGTATGAGCTCCTCGAAGACATCTTGACAGACTGAAAGATCGCTCTACCAGCTGCCCACTCGGCGGCCCTATTGTACCCGAATTTGAGATACACCCTCCATTGGGCTCCGATGAGGCATATCTGAGCCATAACTGACGCCAAGCACACTCCAGGATGGCGCCCGCGCGGCCCTCGCTCCCATGACGATTCGGATCGGGGGGGAGTTACGCGGCCGCGTCGCCCCCGCACCCCGCGGAGGGGGTTGCGGTGGCTTCGCCCTCCCCAGAATCTCACGTTCTCCGCCGCAGAGCGGTGGGAAACGAGCGGGAGGGCGGCGCCGCAGCGCCGCGTAAATCCTGAAGTTGAGACCCCCTCCCCGAAATGGGGAGGGGGTTAGAGGGGAAGGGAGAAGGATGTCTCTCCGCGGGCGCAAGCGCCGCCGACCTACGCGACGGCCGCTACTTCGGCATCGCCTTGAGCGCGAGGTACGCCGGGCGCGGGCTCCAGTCGCCGTTGATCACGCCGTAGGAGGCCTGCTCGTGCAGCTCGTTGCCGTTGGCGCGCCACGGCACCGCGAAGTTGAGCTGCCAGAGGAACATGCCGGTGACCCACGGCGAGTACTCGTAGCGCCCCATCTGGAAGGCGCGCACGATCCACTCGGCCTGCTTCTCGTACGAGATCTGGTTGCCGAACTCGTAGCCGCGCGTGTTGTTGCGCGTCGCCCAGCCGAACTCCGTGATCCATATCTTCATGTCGCCCAGGCCGGCCTGCACCATCAGGTTGCGGACGTCCTCGACGCGCCGGAAGTAGAACTCGCGGCTGTTCACGAAGTGCGGGCCGGGGCCGGGCCTCTCCGGCCACAGGGTGTCGGGCGGGTTGGAGGCCCCGCCGGGGTGCACGCCAACGACGTCAACCGCCGAGCGGAAGCGCGGGTCGTTGAACATCTGGCGCAGGAAGGTCAGGTCGCTGATCGCGATATCGGCGCGGTTGGTCTCGGTGGACGAGGGCGCGCCCGAAACGACGATCGCCGACGGGTCGTTGGCCTTGATCGCCTGCGACGCCATGACCAGCAGGTCCATGTAGTCCGACACGGACATCACGCGCCCGGCGTTCTCGTGCGCCAGGTTCTGCTCGTTCCAGATCTCGTAGGCCTGGACCTTGCCCTTGTAGCGCTTGGCCATCTCGCCCATGAAGTGGGCGAAGGTGCTGAAGTGCTGGCGCGAGGGCAGGCCGTTCTTGCCATCGGGCGTGGCCCAGCTCGGCGCCGCGACGACGCTCAGCAGCAGCTTGACGCCGGCGCGGTGGCTATCCTCGACGATCTGGTCGAGCTCGCCCCAGTAGATCGCGCCCGAGCGGTCGTGGAGGTCCATCCAGCGCACCTGCTGGCGGATCCAGCCGAAGCCAGCGTCCTTGGTGAGCTGCAGCACGCGGTTGCGGTCCTGCCACGTGGTGCTGCCCTGGCCGTAGAGGATGGCGTTGAAGCCGTAGGCGAACTCGCCGCTGACGGGCGGCGGGGTCGGCTGCTCCGGCGGGCCGGACGGCCGGTCGAAGGCGGCGTTCCCCTTGTGGTGCGCGTCGCGGTACTCATTGCCGAGCAGGCCGAGCAGGATGCGGTAGCGCGGGTTGGGCTCGTTCGGGTGCCACTCCATGCGCTGGCGCTCGAAGTACTGCACCCAGTAGGTCTGGCCGTCCTGCGAGTTGACCTCCTGGAACTGCTCGGAGAGCGGCCGGCCGAAGACCTCCAGCCCACCGTTGTTGAGCCAGAAGCTGCGGAAGGGCGCCGGGCTGTCGCGCAGGGTGTGCTTGGTGAACTCGTCCCAGGTGCCGTCGCCGGGGTTCGACACGGGCTGGAACGGCTGCTCGTTCTCGCGGCCCTTGGCGAGCTGGGTGCCCATCAGCCGCCCGAGGATGTAGTAGGGCGTGCCGGCGTTCTCGGGGTGCTCCTCGAGCACGGCGCGCTCGAAGTACTGGACGCGGTAGTACTCGCCGGGGTTGGTGAAGCTCTCTTCGATGAACGGCTGCGAGATCGGGTAGCCGAGCACGAACAGGGCGTTCGGCGTGCGCTCCCAGAACTGCTGGAACGAGTTCACCGCGTAGTGGCCGGTCTCGGGGAACAGCCGGTAGCCATAGGGCGGGAGCGTGGCCGGCACTTCATCGGGGCTCCTGGCCGCGGCGCGCGTGTGCTGAGGCCAGGCGACGAGGCTGGTCAGCATCACAAGAAGCAGGGCGATAGACGAGATGGTGCGCTTGCGCATTCGGGGCTCCTTCTCTCGGGCGAGGTGCGCGAGGCGGATTCCTCGCAGTCGGCTCGATATGGGCTTCCTGTTCGCGATTATACGGTCGCTTCCTGATAGGGCGCTGAGAGGCCGGTGATTGGGCGGTTACCGATCGATGAATGATCCGGTCACCGCGAGCGAGCGCGCGCCAGCGCCTCGGCGACGGCGCCCTCGGGCGTATCGACGACGATGATGTGCGGGCCGGAGGGGCCTTCGCCGAGCGGCCAGGTGTGCAGCCCCACGACCGCGCGGCCGGCCTTGCGCGCCAGCGCGATCTCGGAGAGCGTCCCGTACTCGCCGCCGATGGCGATCACCACGTCCGCTGTGTGCACAATCACCACGTTGCGCGCCTCGCTCATGTTGGTAGCGATCGGCACGACGACGTGCGGGTTGGCGGCGCGCGTGTCCGGCCCGGGCAGAATGCCGATCGTCAGTCCGCCGGCGGCCCGCGCCCCCCGGCACGCGGCCTCCATCACCCCGCCCAGGCCGCCGCACACCAGCATCGCTCCGGCCACAGCGATCCCCCGGCCGACGCTCTCGGCGAGCGCCGCCAGCTGTTCGTCACAGCGGCCAGCGCCGCACACGGCGACGACCGGCGCTCTTGGCAGTGGGAGGGGACTCAGATCCATGAGGCCAGGGGTACGGCTGCGACCAGGTGTCGTAGGCGGCGGTATTGTAGAAGAGGGTCCCGCACATGTCAAGGCGAGCGCCATACGCCTGCGACCGGCGGTCGTACGGCGCCCGCCCCTACGGCTCGACGGGCTGCTCGACGACGTTCTTCTCCGGCGGGGCGACCTCCTTCGGCCGGGACGACGGCTGCGGCCGCTGCGAGCGGAGGTAGATGTAGTGCAGCACCGAGGCGAAGACGCCGGCGACCGGGATGCCGAACAGGATGCCCCAGCCGCCGGCCACCGCGCCGCCGACGAGCAGCGCGCCGAACACCAGCAGCGGGTGCAGCCCGATGATCTGCCCGACCAGGCGCGGCTGCACGACGTTGAACAGCACCTGCTGGACGACCATCAGCCCGACGATGGTCGGGAGGATCAGGTTCGGCTCCTCGATCAGCGCGATCATCGCCGGCGGGATGAGGGCGAAGAAGCCGCCGATCAGCGGGATGAGCACCAGGAAGCCGCTGATGACGCTGGCGAGCGCCACATCGTGGAGGCCGACCGCGCTCATCACCAGCGCGGTGGCGAGGCCGTAGAGCAGGGAGTTGAGGAGCTGCGCGCGCAGGAAGCCGCCGAAGGTGCGGTCCACGATCGCGAAGAACGTCTCGGTCTCCTCGCGCATGTTGGGCGGCATGATCTCGAGCATGCGCTGGCCGATCAGCGGGCCGTCCAACGTGATGTAGAAGCTGAGGATCAGCACCAGGGTCACGTTGAAGATCAGCGTCGCGATGCTGCCAGCGATGCCGAGCGACTGCTGGAGCGCGGTGGACCCGAGGGTCGCCACTTGCTCGGTGATCGCCTGCGGCTGCACGATCATCGTCAGGTCGCCGCGGAACCCGAGCCGGCCGAGCGTCTCCTGCAGCATCTGCGTCCAGCGCGCGACCGTGTCGATGCTGTTCGGCATGGTGGTGGTGAGCCCGCGGATCTGCGGGCCGATCGCCGGGACGAGCGCCAGGATCATCACCAGCAGCACGGCGAACAGCGCCAGGTAGACCAGCAGCACGGCGAGGGCGCGCGGAATATGCCAGCTCGGGGCGCCGAGCCCGGCGCGCGCGCGGGCCTGGCTCGGGTCCGGCAGCGGGATCTCAAGCGCGGTGACCCAGGCGACGGCCGGCTGGAGGACGAGGGCGATCAGCCAGGCGACCCCGAACAGCAGCAGCGGCGAGGCCAGGAAGCCGAGCACGATGAACAGCCGCTCGAGCAGGAAGACGGCAGCGACGGAGATGCCAAGCCAGAGTGCAATCGTCTGCAGGCGCTCGCGGGACATCATCGTTCCCCGTAACAGATCGGACGCTCGGCGCCAGGGCGCTTCGCGTCACTCGTCGAGCAGACACCGCGTGCACCCATTGTACTCTGCGGGGGCCATCGGTTTCAACTGCGGGGGTTACTTATCTCTCTCGGCGCTCTGCGGCGACTGCGTCGCCGCAGAGCGCCGAGGAAAAAAAAGATCCTCGGAGGGCCTGCGGCCCTCCGAACCTCCC
>CALJIC010000344.1 GCA_937974195.1 uncultured Roseiflexaceae bacterium
GGTGCCCGAGCTCATGCCCGCCGACCCGCGCCTGCACGGGACGAACAAGCCCGGCGTTGTGCAGCGGGCGCTGAACGAGATGCCGCGTTAGTCCGTATCCGAAACCCAGTCTGCGCGGCCGGTGCTGGCCGCGCTAGAGAGCGAGCGAGGAATGCCGATCACAAACCTGGACGAGAAGTTCACCCACGAGCTCGGGGACATCTACGACGCCGAGCACCGCTTCCTGGAGGCCCAGCGGCTGATGGTGCAGCAGGCCAGCGACGATAAGCTCAAGGGCATGATCCAGGAGCACATCACCCAGACCCAGGGCCAGATCGAGGTGCTCAACCAGGTGTACCAGGCGCTGGGCCAGCAGCCGCAGCGCATCACCTGCGACGCGGCCGTCGGCCTGGTGCGCGAGGGGCAGAAGGGGATGCAGGAGGCGCAGTCGCGGCCGATCCGCGACTGCATGATCGCCGGCGCCATCGCCAAGGTCGAGCACTACGAGATGGCGAGCTACCGCGGCCTGGTGGCCGGCGCGCAGATGATGGGCAACCAGCAGGTGATGAGCCTGCTGCAGCAGAACCTCCAGCAGGAGGAGCAGGCCGCCCAGCAGATCGAGCGGACCGCCCCGCAGCTGCTGGAGAAGGCGATGCAGCAGCAGGAACGCGGGCGCTAGCGGCGCGGCCGCCGTTCCTGCTAGCTGCCCTCCTGCATCCCACATACGGAGAGCGGCGCCGGGCTGAAATCGCGCCCGTGCGCCGCTTCCGCTCCTTCAGCGGACCGCCAGCTCCGGCGCGGGGAGCGCGCCGCCGGAAACATCAGGCGCTGCGGCGTTCCCGAAGAGCCGCCGCCGCACCAGCCCGCCGTCGTCGGCGGTGAGCATGAGGATGCCCATGCCCGCCAGCTCGGCCTGCAGCTCGGCCGCCTGGCCGCACGAGGCCGCGAAGAGCTCGAGCAGCGCCGCCGCGCTGTCGTCGGCCGCGATGCGGTTCACGGCGACCTTGGCGCACACGGTGCAGCGGTGGATGACCATCAGCTCGCCGTCGCGCTCGCTGGCGTACTTGTTGCGCCGCAGCTTGGTCGTCAGCCCGATCGGGCGCATCGCCGCCCGGCAGGCCGACCGCCGGTCGCCGGCCACGCGGCCATCCAGGTGGCGCGACCACAGGCAGTGCGGGCAGTGGTTGCGGTTCTGCACGCCGGCGAGCTCCGGCGCGCAGGAGACGTACATATTGCAGTGGCGGCAGGTGAAGCCCTGCTCGGCCTGGCGGGTCCGGTCGCGGCGCGTCAGCCGCTGGCCGCGGGCGCGCCGGGAGTATGAGAATGACAAGGTCGTGCTCCATCGCGTCTATGCGCCGCCGCCTCTCGCGCCGGCGGCGCGGAACGGCACACAAAACCAGCCACGGGGCGTCCCCGTGGCTGGCGATCAGGCGCTAGACCGCTGGAGCGTGTCAGCGAGATGTCATCGGTGGCGAGGTGCTGGTTGGAGGCACAGCATCACTCCCGGCGCTGAAAAGCAGACGCCACGGGGCGCGCAGCACACCCGTGGCGGAGGCATCGTCTTCTTTGGTGCGGCTGGGTGCGGCCAGCCAGGCCGCGGCGGCTGCCGCAGCAGGCTGCTGACCCTATCGCACACACGTTGAGAAGAGGATCGGCTAGCTCCCCGATCCGCAGGCGCACTGTGCAGATATGTGAACAAGCACCGACGCCTGATAGTTCACCAATGCCTCGCTTTCACTCTACCCCTCCCGCGGAGGGCCGTGCGCAGAGGGTAGCAGAAGGAAGTGCGGATCGCCTCGGTCTGCGGGCGGATTGGGGGCTAAGACAGCGGCCGCGGGGCCGTCGCCACCTGGCCGGGAGCCGTCGAGACCGAGCCGGGGGCGGGGGGAGGCGGCGCGAGGAGGGCGCTGATGTCCGCCAGGCGCAGGCGCAGCACGTATCGCTCGCCCTGGTAGCGCACGGAGAACTTCTCGTGGCCCGTGCCGCCCTCCAGCGCGGCGCGCAGGCGCCCCAGCTCGGCGTGGGACATCTTCAGCTCCAGCAGGGCGCCGGCCACGACCAGCACCGCCGGCACGAGCTCCGGCTCGCTCATGGTCCGCCTCCCGGCACACGCGGCGAAGGGCGAGCGCCCATAACACAAACGAGGAGGGCGGCCTCAACCTCCCTCCTCGTCTGCTGCTGGTCGGGGCGACTGGATTTGAACCAGCGACCTCCTGAACCCCATTCAGGTGCGCTACCAGTCTGCGCCACGCCCCGCCGAACGCACCCTATTGTAGCCATTGCGAGAGGTTCTGTCAACCGCCGGGCTAGAAGGGCTCCACCCCGTACTCGGCGATCTCGTCGGCGAAGCGCTCGATGTCGCGCGTGCTGCGCAGCTTGTCGATCTTGCGCAGCAGCGCGGCGCGGTTCGCGTCGGCCGTGAGCACCGCGCGCTCGAGGTACTGCCGCAGGTACTGCTTGATCAGATCGAGCTGCTCGCCGCTCAGCTTCTCGCCGTTGAAGTAGGCCTCGACGGCGGCCTCCAGCCGGCCGCTCTGCTCGGTCATCCAGAAGTGCGGCGGCCGCTCGACATTGAACGGATACGGGTAGTTTTCGTTCGGCACGAAGTAGAGGTCGCCGATCCGCTCAGGCTCGGTCTTCATCGCATCCTCCTCCTCGCCGCGATCGCATCAGGCGGTGTGCCAGGATTATAGCCTGTGCTGAGCCCACGCGCAGGCGATTCGGGGGAAGAATTCGCCCCGCCGAGCTTCGCCCCCAGCGGCGCCGGCGCGGCGGGAGGGCGGGCGCGCGAAGGGCTGCGGGCCGCGCGTTTCTGGCTTCGCGAGAGCGCCAGAGAAGGCCGCACAAGCTTTGCGAGAACGGGCGCTTTCGAGTATCATTAACAGCGTCACGGCGCGGGCGATTTGAGGCGTAGGCGCGCCGTAGAGCCAGCAGCCACGAGTTCAGCACACCACCTTTGCGGACAGAAAGGAGATCCGCCGCCCCGCCGGGGGCGGCACAAGAGACGGTATACCGGCCGCGTGGAGAGACATTGAGAGAGCATTATCGCGCGGCCAAGAGATTCTGGTCATTGAGCGTAATTGGAGCAACACAACATGGCGAGCAACGGAAATGGCGCACGCGATGGGATGCGATGGTTCCGAGCTGATTTACACATTCATACGCCCGCTTCCGAGGACTATGCCGAGCCGGACGCAAGCTACCTAGAGATCTTGCAGGAGGCCGAGCGGCGCGAACTCTCGATCATCGGGTTTACCGACCACAACACGGTTCACGGCTACGAGCGCATGCGCCAGGAGATCGACTTCCTGGAGGCCCTGGAGCGCGCTCAGCGCCTCACGCCCGAGGAGCAGGAGCGGCTGAGCGAGTACCGCCGCCTGCTGTCCAAGATCACCGTGCTGCCCGGCTTCGAGTTCACCTCGCACTACGGCGCGCACATCCTGGCCCTGTTCGCGCCGGACCGCCCGATCAGCCTGATCGAGGCCACCCTGCTGCAGCTCGGCGTCCCGCCCGACGTCCTCAAGGCGGGCGCATGCTCGATCGCTGACACGCGCCACGTCACCGAGGCCTACGAGATCATCGCCCGCGCCGGCGGGATCGTGATCGCGCCGCACGTCAACGGCCCGAACGGCGTGATCACCGAGACGCTGCGCATGGGCACCAGCGGCCAGGCGCGCGTCGCCGCCACCCAGCACCGCGACCTGCACGCGCTCGAGTTCATCAACTTCTACACCGACCACGAGAAGTTCACCTCGCCCGGCTTCTACAACGGCCGCACCGAGCACTACGAGCGGCGCATGTTCTGCATCCAGGGCTCGGATGCGCACCGCCTGCGGCGCATGCCGCCCGGCGAGGGGGACGCCTGGCACCGCCACGGCATCGGCGACCGCTACGTCGAGCTGCTGCTGCCCGAGCCGACCTTCGCCGCGCTCAAGGCGCTCTTCACCTCGCAGGAGTTCGACCGGGTGCGCGTGCCGAAGCGCGACCAGAAGCAGTGGGAGGTGGACACGCTGCGCTTCGGCCCGCCCAACGAGCGCCAGGTGCTCCGCCCGGACGACCCGGCCGTTCTCGAGGAGCTCTGGAAGGACGTCGCGGCGCTCGCCAACCTCGGCGGCGGCACGCTGTTCATCGGCTGCGACCGCGAGGGCACCGTGATCACCGGCGTCGCCCGGCCGGACCAGGTGAGCGAGGCGCTGCGGCGCAGCGTCCAGGAGCACATCGCGCCCCAGCCGTACCTGACGCTCGAGCTGATGAACTACGAGGGCCGCGACCTGATGCGCGTCGAGGTGCGCGCCCACGAGCCGCCGCCGTTCATGGGCTCGGACGGCGTGATCTACGTCCGCCGCGACGGCGAGACGGTGCCCGCCGACCGCGGCGAGGTGATCCAGCTCTGCCGGCGCGCGCTCGCCGAGGGCGCCTCCTCGCCGCTCGACAACGGCGAGGAGCTCGAGCTGCCCCGCAGCGGCGTCGAGATCGTCGGCGCGCAGAAGCGCGGCGGCTCCTGGTACTACGAGGTGCGCGACCTGCGCACGACGGCGGGCGTGACCCGCGAGCGCGCGCAGGGGCTGTGGGCCTACGCCATCAGCCGCTACGAGGACATGCGCGAGGGGCGCCTCGACGTCCAGAGCCAGGTGAAGTGGCGCGGCCGGCTCGGCCTGTGGCGCGCCTACCGCCAGGGCAACCGCACGAAGTACGACCTCGTCCACCGCGACGCGAACGGCGTCATCGACCACGTCTTCTTCGGCGTCTCGGACTGGGGCCTCGGCGATAGCTGGCAGGCGCTGCTCAGCGACAAGGGCGCCGAGCCGGTCGAGAGCGAGCCGCGCGCCTTCCGCGAGGATGAGCCGATGCTCACGCAGGAGCAGCCGGCCGAGGAGCCGGCCAACGGCGCGTGGGGCGAGCGCCGCTACCGCTGGCGCGGCCGCGGCGGCCTGTGGCGCATCTGGCGCGACGAGAGCGGGCAGCCGCGCTTCGACCTGGCGATGAAGGACAAGGAGGGCGTCGGGTACCAGGAGTACCCGAACGTCCCGCGCGAGAAGCTCACCGAGGCCTGGCTCAACCTGATCCGCGTGCCGCGCCCGCGCACCGGCATCGAGGTGGTGAGCGTCACCGCAGACGAGAACGGCGAGCAGCGCTTCGTCTTCCGCAACCTGCGCACCGGCGAGGTCAGCGGCGCGCCCTGGCGCCTGCAGGACATCGAGGAGGGCACGGTGCGCCAGTACGCCGCCCGCATGGCGCTGCAGGATGCGCCGCTCGACGAGGAGAAGGTCCGCTGGTGGGGCAATATCGGCTACCTGCGCCCCATGCGCAGCCAGGTGGACCTGGTGTACCGCGACGAGGACGGCGTGGACCACATCTACTACGCCGCCCGGCGCGATGAGCTGGCGGGCGAGTGGCGCGAGCTGCTCGAGGAGTACGGCGAGGTGTAGACGCGCGCCGCGCCCGCCCCTATACGGAGGCGCGATGAGCCAGCCTGTGGTCACCGTAGAGGAGCCGATCGCGCTCCGCGAGCGCCGGCGGGCGCCGGAGGCGGCCGGCGCCGCTGAGCTGCGCGCCACAACGCCTGCGCAGCGCCTCCGTGAGCTGGAGGCCCTGATCGGCCGGGCCCGTGCCCCCGGCCCGCCGCCCCACGAAGATGGCGCGGACGCGGCACGCGCGCGCTGGGTGCGGCTGCGCGCGGCCCAGCCCTGTGTCGCCGCGCCGCTCCGGTCGCGCGCCCTGCGCGACTGGCCCAGCCCGATCTACGACATCCACGACACGGCCCTGCGCTCGGCGCTCGACGCCGTGCGCCTCCTGCTGCGGCAGTTCGATGACCAGGGCATGGTGATCGGCGGCGTCGCAGCGAGCATCCTCGGCAGGCCGCGGCTGACCCGCGACATCGATGTCACGCTCCTGCTGGACCTGAGCGACCTGCACGTGCTCGTGCTCGCGGCCTCGGCCTTCAACATCACCCCGCACATCGAGGAGTCCGTGGAGCTCGCGCGCCAGAGCCGCGTCCTGCTGCTCCAGCACGAGCCGACCGGCATCGCGATCGACCTGTCGCTGAGCTCGATGCCGTTCGACGCCGAGGCCATCGCCCGCGCATCCGTCCGCGACCTGCAGGGGGTGAAGGTCCGCCTGCCCACCCCGGAAGACCTGATCGTCTACAAGGCGGTGTCCCACCGCGACCAGGACCTCCAGGACATCTACAACATCATCCAGGCGAACCCCGGCCTCGACGTGGCGCGCGTCCGCTTCTGGGCCGCGCAGTTCGCCGAGACGCTAGGCATGCCGGAGCTGTGGGAGGATATCGCCAGGTGGCTGTGAGTCCGGTAGCGCGTTAGCACGCTGCGCATTCGCACGTCTCGACGCGCCACGCGATAAGGGGGAGACGACGATGTCGGAGCAGATGTGGATCGGCGGCGAGCACGTCCCGAGCGTGACCGGCGAGACGTTCGAGGTGCAGGACCCGGCCACCGAGGAGGTGATCGGCCACGCGCCGATGGGCAACGAGCAGGACGCCCGCCGCGCGGTGGCCGCCGCCAACGCCGCCTTCCGCGAGTGGCGCCGCGTCACCGCCCACGACCGGGCGCACATGCTCCACGAGGTGGCGCGCAAGATCCGCGAGCGCACCGAGGAGCTGGCCACCCTGCTGACCCGCGAGGGCGGCAAGCCGCTCACCGAGAACCGCGACGAGATGGGCTGGGCGGCGGCCTGCTTCGACTACTACGCCGAGCTGCAGCGCAACACCCGCGGCCGGGTCATCCCCTCCGTCGAGCCCTCGCAGCTCGCCATGGTGCTCAAGGAGCCCTACGGCGTCGTCGCCGCCATCGTCCCCTGGAACTACCCGATCCTCCTGATGGCCTGGAAGGTCGCCCCGGCGCTCGCCGCCGGCAACACGGTGGTGATCAAGCCCTCGGAGATGACCCCGCTCACCACGCTGCGCTTCGCCGAGATCTTCGACCACCTGCCGCCCGGCGTGGTCAACATCGTCACCGGCTTCGGCGCGACGGTCGGGCGCGAGCTGGTGGTGAGCCCGGACACGCACATGATCGCCTTCACCGGCTCGTTCGCCACCGGCCGCGAGATCGCCCGCCTGGCCGCCGAGCGCGTCAAGAAGACCCACCTCGAGCTCGGCGGCAAGGACGCCTTCATCGTCGCCGAGGACGCCGACCTGGACGTGGCGGTGCCGGGGGTGGCCTGGGCCGCGCTGCTCAACGCCGGCCAGGTCTGCACCTCCACCGAGCGGGTCTACGTCCAGGAAAGCATCCTGAAGCCGTTCACCGACCGGCTGGTGGACTACGTCCGCACGCTCAGGCTCGGCCACGGCCTCGACCCCGCGACCGACATCGGGCCGCTGGTCGGCGATCGCTACCGCAACAAGGTCGAGGCGCACGTCGAGGAGGCGCGCGAGAAGGGCGCCCGCATCCTGACCGGCGGCAGGCGGCCGCCGCAGCTCAGGCGCGGCTTCTTCTACGAGCCGACGGTCCTCACCGGCGTGGACCACTCCTTCCGCATCATGCGCGAGGAGACCTTCGGCCCTACCATCCCGATCATGAGCTACCGCAGCTTCGATGAGGCGATCGCGCTGGCCAACGACAGCGACTACGGCCTGGGCGCTAACCTGTACACCCGGGACCCGCACAAGGTCAAGCAGTACTACGAGGAGGTCAAGGCCGGCACCTGCTGGGTCAACGACCCGCTGACGGACAACGACGCCGGGCCGTTCGGCGGCATGAAGTTCTCGGGCGGCGCCCGCGAGCTCGGCGAGGAGGGCCTGGAGGCGTTTCTGGAGACCAAGCACGTCCACTGGGACTTCGCGATGGAGCGCAAGAGCTGGTGGTACCCGTACGCGGCGGCGGCCGGCTCACAAGCGCAGAGTGAATGAGCCGGTGGTGATCCGGCGAGGCGGCACTCAGCGCGGGCCGGCGGCGAGCAGCTCGCGGTGCGTCGCGACGTTCTCCAGGAACGACTGCCGCAGCGCGGGGCTGGCGATGTTGTCGGCGTACTCGCGGAGCAGCCGCTGCCCCGCCTCCAGCACGGCCGCGGCGCGCGGGTCGCGAAGCGCGTCCAGGACGCGGTAGCAGACCAGGTACGCGAAGAACGGCTCGTCCAGGCCAGCCCGCGGGTAATCGTCAAGGATAGCCAGCAGGGCTTCGACCTGCGCCCGGGCGGCCGCCAGGTCGCGCTGGGCGAGCGCGACGGAGGCCAGGCCGGCTCGCGCTTCGGCGAGCAGCGCCGGGTCATCGATCTCGCCGGCGAACGCCAGCGCCCGCTGGTAGGCCGGCGCCGCTTCGGCGTGCCGCCCCAGGCCCGCGAGCACGTACGCCTCGACGATCAGCGCGTGGGCCTGGCGCGAGGGGTCGCGCTGCTCCTGGGCGATCTGCAGGCTCTGCGCGGCGTACGCCAGCGCGCGCGAGGGGTCGCCCGTGGAGTGGGCGAACACCGCCAGCCGCAGCAGCCCGTCCAGCAGCTCGCCCGCCGGCGACTCGATGATGCGGAGGATCTGAAAGAACTGGTCGAACCACGCCTGCGCCTGCGCGTAGTCGCCGAGCACCGTGCTGAGATGGGCGAGGCGGACCAGGGCGGTGGCGCTCTCGACCGTCGCGCCGAGCGCCTCGAGCATCGTCAGCGCGCGCTCGGCCAGCTCGTAGGCCAGGCTGTACTCGCCCTGCATGCGGACGACGTCGCTCAGATCCCCGAGCGAGAGGGCCTCTCCCCACCGGTAGCCGAGCTTACGGGCGATGACCAGCCCCTGCTCGGTGCCGCGCCGGGCGGCCGCGTAGTTGTGCGTCAGGTAGTCGAGCGACGCCAGGTTGTGGAGCGTTATCAGCTCGCCGCGCATCTTCCCCAGCCGCTGGCAGAGCTGCATCGCCTGTTCGAGATAGCCTCTGGCCGCGGCGTAATCGTGCAGCGGGTTGGAGGCGATCGACCCCAGCCACACGTGCGCCAGCCACTCGACATCGTACAGGAGCTCGTTCGGCGCAGCGGGCGTCTGGTGGCGCCGCGCCGACGCGATCGCCTGCTCGAACAGGGCGCGCGCCTCGAGATTCTGCCCTTTCCGGCGGAGCGCCTGGCCGCGGGCGAGGGTGCCGAGCGCCTCGCCCTCGACGCTGCCGCTCGCCTGCGCCAGGGCCAGCGCCTGCTCCGCCAGGGCCAGCGCCTGGTCGTGCTTGCTCTGCGAGATCAGCAGCGACGCGCGGATGGCGAGCAGTTTGCTCAGAACGCGCTGGCTGCCGGGCGGCGGGGCCGGCTCGTGGGCGCCGAGCTGCTCGGCGGCGAGCTGAAAGGCCCGCTCGCCCTCGGCGATGAGGCCCGAGAAGGTGTAGAACTGCCACAGGGTGTAGGCGCTGGCATCCAGGTCCTCGATGGCGCGCTGGCGCGCGGCCCACCCCCACGCCTTGCGGATATTGTCGATCTCGCCCCGGAGCTCGTCCGTCGCCTCGCGCGGCTCGCCGCGCGCCATCCGCTGCTCGCGCTCGACCACGAACGCCAGGTAGCAGCGGCTGTGGCGCTCCTCCGCCATCGCCAGCTCGTCGGGCGCAGCTTCGAGCTGCTCGGCGGCGAACTGGCGCAGCAGCTCGTGCATCTCGTAGCGCCCCGCCCCCGCGTGGCCCCGGCTCGAGCGCAGCAGCGACTTGTGGACGAGCCCGGTCAGCACGCGCAGCGTGGCGCCCGCCACGACCTGGGCCGCCTGGTACGTCCACCCGCCGCGGAAGACCGCGAGCCTCCGGTAGACCTGGCGCTCGGCCTCGGTCAGGAGCTGCCACGACCAGTCGAACACGGCCCGCATGCTGCGCTGGCGCTCGGGCGCATCGCGCCAGTCGAACGCCAGGAAGTCGGCGCTGCGCTCGATCTCCGCGGCGATCGTATCGAGCGGCAGCGTCTCGCTCCAGGCCGCCGCCAGCTCGATCCCGAGCGGCATCCCCTGCACCAGCTCGCAGATCCGCAGCACCGCCGGCGCGTTCTCCGGGCTCAGCTTGAAGCCCGGCTGCGCGCGGCGCGCGCTCTGCACGAACAGCCGCACCGCCGAGGACACGGCCACATCCTCAGCCGCGCGGTCCATCCCTTCGACGAAGTAGAGCTGCTCGCCGCGCACGTTGAGGCGCTCCCGCGAGGTGACGACGATCTGCAGGTGCGGCGCGGCCTGCAGCAGCTCCATCACCAGCCCCACGCCGTCGAGCACGTGCTCGAAGTTGTCGAGCACCAGCAGCCAGCGCTTGTCGCGCAGAAACTGAAGCAGCGCCTGCTTCGGGTCGTCGCCGCGCAGGGCCAGGCCGACCGCCGCGGCGACCGCCGGCACGATCTGCGTCGCCGAGTTGAGCGGGGCGAGCGCGACGAAGAAGACCCCGTCGGGGAAGACATCTCCGGGCGCCTCCGCCGGCGCGCCCTGCGCTGCTGACGCGAGCCGGTCGACCTGGGCCCACGCGACTTCGAGCGCCAGCCGCGTCTTGCCCATCCCGCCCGCGCCGACCAGCGTCAGGAGCCGCAGGCCGGGCTGCCGCAGGCGCGCGGCGATCTCGGCCAGCTCTTCTTCGCGCCCGACGAACGGCGTGAGCTGGAGCGGCAGGCTGTGGGTGGGAGTTGGGGCGGCGGGCAGCGGCGCAGGCTCATCAGCGCGGATGCCCGTCTCGCCAGCGGGCGTCGGCGTGTCCGGCGCCGCCGGCGCAAACTCACCGGCGCGGATGCGCTCTGCCAGCAGGCGCGTCTCGTCATCGCACTCGACCCCCAGGTCGTCCTTCAGCACCTGGCAGCAGGCCGCGTACTGCGCCAGCGCCGCGGCGCGGTTGCCCCCCAGCGCGAGCGCGAGCATCAGCTGGCGGTGGGCCTCCTCGCGCCACGGGTCGAGCTCGATCTGGCGGCGGGCGCTGGCGGCGGCGTGGCTCAGGCGCCTGGCCGCGAGGTGCTGCTCGGTGAGGGTGTGCAGCACGGACAGCGCCTGCTGCTGGAGGCGCTCGCGGGTCAGCAGCAGCCACTCCTCGAAGGCTTCGCAGCCGGGCAGGCTGAAGCCGGCCAGCAGCTCGCCGCGGTAGAGCGCCGCCGCCTGCGCCAGGTCGGCTGTCTCACTGCTGCTCGCCAGCCGGGTGAACGCGCGCACATCGACCTCGGCGGCGCCGGGCCGCCACTGGATCGCCTGCCTGGTCACCAGCAGCGGCGGCTCGCCGAGCGCCTCCCCCAAGCGGGCCAGCGCCTGGCTCAGGTTGCGCAGCGCCTGGCCCTCGGGCTGCTCCGGCCACAGCAGCCCCGCCAGCACGCTGCGGGCCACCGGCAGCTCCGGCTCGACGGCCAGGTACGCCAGCAGCGCGCGCACCTTGTCGCCCCGGAAGCGCGTGACCGGCGCCCCGGCGCGCTGCACCTGGAATGAACCCAGCAGGTTGATGCTGAGCTGGGCCATGCGATCCTCGGCGACTGCGCAGCTCCTGCGAACGACGACGTGTGCGGTGGCGTCGCCCCCGCACCTCCTGGGGATCTGCCGCGGAGCGGCGGGAAACAAGAGACCGTGGAGGACGTGCAGCCCTCCGTTCCTCGCGAGGGAGGGCCGTCAGCGCGACCGCGTAGCTCCTGCCATTATGGACGAACTGCCGCCCGGTCGCAAGTAGAGCGACCTTGTCCCAATCGCGCCTGTGCGCCCGCGCGGGCGGCGCGTGTGGACGCAGCCAGGGGGATTCGTAGCAACTGTGACCACACGTGGCAATAGTTCGGTCGCAGACGTGCGCTAGGCTGGCGGCGTTACCGACGGCTCGACACAGAAGGTGCGCGATGACAGCAACCGAAGAGCCTGATCAGCCCCAGCGCTACACCTTCCTGCTCTCGCTGTGGCGGGAAAGCGCGACTGCGCCCTGGCGGGCGACGCTGCGCGCCGCCGACGACGAAGCGCGCAAGGGCTTCGCGACGATCGAGCATCTGGTGGCGTTTCTGCGGGAGGTGACCGCCGAGCACAGCCCGCCGGAGGATTAGGAGCCCAATCAAGCAGGCCAGCCCACTGCTGCGTGGGGCGAGGGCGCGCCCCTCGCCCCACGCACGCCAGCCATACGAGCACCATCAGCCGTGCTCGACGACAGCGGCGGTCGAAGCGCCGCGCCGTAACGGGCGGGACCGGGGAGCGCAGACCTTTCCCCGGAGCTCCAGCCCACACCCGAGCGGAGGAACAGCAATGGCAACCCTCAATCGGTCGCGGGTCATTGGGATGCGGTCGCTTATGGCCTCGCTGTGGCGCGAGTGTGCCGCTCTGGCCGCCCAAGTCGCCAGCGGCCAGCGCCCGCGCCAGGATGCGACCGTGGCGCGTCAGGCCTCCATCCGCGCCGCGGCCTATGACTCGCAGGTGCTGCGGCACGCCGTCCTGACCAACTCGCCCGACGAGGTGTACTGGCTGCTGTGCGCGGCCATGCTGACGGATGCCGCCAAGCGGCGCTACTGCCTGGAGCGCGCGCTGGCGATCAACCCGGCGAGCGATGTGGCCCGGCGCGCGCTGGCGAAGCTCGATGGCGCCGCGTGAGGCCGGAGCCACCACACGCCCACCCAGGATCTCATTAGCGAAGCTATTGCAGATGGAGGCCATATGGTGCTGCAGCAGCACTATTTGATCCGCGGCGGCCTGGAGGGCCACGAGCGCCTGCGCATCGTCGGGCGCATCATGCAGCCGACCACCATCAGTCTGCTGCGGCGCGCCGGGGTTGAGCTGGGGATGGTCTGCCTCGACGCCGGCTGCGGCGGCGGCGATGTGACCTTCGAGCTGGCGCGCCTGGTCGGGCCGACGGGCAGGGTGGTTGGCATCGACATCGACGCGACCAAGCTCGATCTGGCGGGGCGCGAGGCCGAAGAGCGCCGGCTCGGCAACGTCACCTTTAAGCTGGCCGATATCGCCCGGAGCGTGGGCGAGGCCGAGTTCGACGTCGTGTACGCCCGCTTTCTGCTCACCCACCTCAAAGATCCCGCCGGCGCGCTCGCGCGGATGCTGCGCCTGCTGCGCCCCGGCGGGCGCCTGATCGTCGAGGATATCGACTACAGCGGGTCGTTCTGCTATCCCGAATCGGCGGCCTACCGGCGCTACGTGGAGCTCTACACGCAGGCGGCGCTGCGCCGGGGCGGCGACCCGCACATCGGCCCGCGCCTGCCGGGGATGCTGCTCGACGCCGGCGCCGAGCAGGTGAGGATGTACGTCGTGCAGCCGGCCGGCAGCGAGAGCTACGTGAAGCTGATCAGCCCGGTCACGCTGGAGAACGTCAGGCATGTCATCCTGGCCGAAGATCTGGCGTCGGTGGACGAACTGGATCGCCTGCTCGACGAGCTCTACGAGCTTGTGTACGACGAGCGCACCGTCGCCAGCATCCCGCGCGTCGTGCAGGCCTGGGGCTACCGGCCGAACAACCTCTAGCGGCGAGCAGGAGTCAGATCGCGCCGCACCCCTCGGCCATTTCCTCCGTTTGTGCGAGGCGGCCCGCTGGCGCATGCGCTACAATTAGGGTGCTCAGGCCATCGGATGCCTGAAGCGTCTGAAACCCTATTGTAGAGGTAGATCGATGCGGTATCGCTTCGCTTTTCTTCTGACCCTCGCGCTGCTCGTGGCCGCGGTCCAGCCCGCCGCCGCCCAGACGGTCGTCGGCCAGGCGTCCGTCTACCCGCCGTCCGGCCCGGCCGGCACACGCTTCGCCTTCTTGGCGTCCGGCTTCCAGCGCGGCGAGCGCGTCGCCGTCTGGCTGAACACGCCGGACGGGCGCGTCACTGAGATCGAGGCCGTGGGGCTGCGGCGCGCGACCCGCGAGGGGCGCGTCAACTGGTTCTGGACACCCGCCGAGGGCACGCCGGACGGCACGTACCAGATGGTCGCGCACGGCGTGAACAGCGGGGTCGAGCACGTGATCACATTCACGATCGGCGCCGAGGCGGCCGCCGAGCCGGAGGGCGGGGAGCGCGCCAACGTCTACCCGGGCGAGGGCCGCCCCGGCACGCTGTTCATGTTCTTCGCGCTGGGCTATGCCAAGGGCGAGTCGGTGGCGCTGTGGGTGAACCGGCCCGACGGCCGGGTGCAGGCGGTGACGGCGGAGCGGCTCGAGATCGACCAGGGCCGGCTCGACTTCAGCTGGCTGGCGCCGCACGACGTCCCCGCCGGGCGCTGGGAGATGGTGGCGGTCGGCCGCGACAGCGGCACGCAGACGGTGATCCCGTTCGTGATCCGCTGAGGCGCGGGCGCGCTACGCCGCGAACCACCGGCCCGAGAAGGCGCGCTCGGTCGCGTTAATAGCTGGCATGACCATCCGGCGCGCGCGGACGTACTCGCTGGACAGCCGCCAGCCGAGAGCCCGCAGGCGGGCGCTGCGCGATCGGCGCAGCGCCCGCAGCGTGTAGCGCATCATCAGGTGCAGCATCCGCACGATGCGGTTGCGCCGCCCGAGCAGCACCACCGCCGGGATGATGAACGGCCAGCCGGGGAGGATGGGCAGGAGCAGACCGAGGACGCCGATCGCCAGCAGCACCAGACCGGTAAGTCGCCGCAGGACCAGCAGTGCGACGGTAAGCGTGTTCACCATACCCAACCCCACAAAACAAAGTAAAACGAAACCATGGCGCCCGCGCGAGCGCCATCCAACGCAAGAATATAACGATGGGCTGTAATGAAATGTTACACTGCGCCGGCGAGCTGGCCGCAGGCCGCAGCGATCGCCACGCCCCGCTCCACGCGCACCGTGCAGGCGATGCCGTGCTCCTGCAGCACCCGCTGGAACGCGAGCACGCGCCGCCGCTCCGAGCGGCCGAGCGGCATGCCGGGCACCGGGTTCCACGGGATCAGGTTCACGTGCACCAGCCGTAGGGGAAGCCCTGCCTGGCCGCCCTCGCCGCGCAGCAGCCCCGCCAGCTCGGCGGCGTGCGACGGCTCATCGTTGCGGCCCTGCAGCAGCACGTACTCGAACGACACGCGGCGGTTGGTCCGCTCCAGGTACTCGCGCGTCGCGCCCATCAGCTCCGCGAGCGGGTAGCGCCGGTTGACCGGCATCATCTCGCCGCGCAGCTCGTCGTTCGGCGCGTGCAGCGAGATCGCCAGGTTAATCGGCAGGCGCTCGCCCGCCAGCCGCCGGATGCCCGGCACCAGCCCGACCGTCGAGACGGTCATGCTGCGCGCGCCCAGGTTGAAGCCCTGCGCGTCGTGCAGCCGCTCCACCGCCTGCCACCAGCGGTCGTAGTTCGCGAACGGCTCGCCCATGCCCATGAAGACCACGTTGGTGATCCGCGCCGGGGGCGACCAGCGGCCGTCGGCCGCCGGGGTGCCGTCCCCGTTGCCCGCCGGCGTCCACCAAAGATCCGCCTGGGCCGCCGGCCGTCGCGCGCCGGAGGATCGCCCGAGGGCGTCGCCGGCCTCTTCGCCCACCTGCACGAGGGCGCCCTCGGAATGCAGCGCCGGCTGCAGGCCGCCAGCGGCGAGCCTGCGCAGCGTCCGCGCCCCCCACAGCACCTGCCCGACGATCTCGCCCGGCGACAGGTTGCGCAGCAGGCCGAGCCGGCCCGTGGCGCAGAAGTCGCACCCCATCGCGCAGCCGGCCTGCGTCGAGACGCACACCGTCGCCCGGCCCGGGTAGACCATCAGCACGCTCTCCACCACCACGCCGCCGTCCAGCCGAAACAGCGCCTTGCAGGTCAGGCCGCCGTCGGCGCTCTGCTGCTGCGCCGGCTCGACCGGGTCGAGGCGCGTCTCGGCCGCCAGGCGCTCGCGGAGCGCGAGCGGCAGGTCGGTCATCGCGGCCGGCGAGTCCGCCAGGTTGACGTACAGCTGGCGGTGGATCTGCCGTGCCCGGTAGGCCGGCTGCCCCCAGCTGCGCAGCAGCTCCTCCAGCTCAGCGAGCGACAGGTCGTACAGGTTTGGAACGGCATTTTTCTTCTTCACGACGCGTATTATACCAGGCGAGCCGCTCCTGTGCCGCCCCGCGGCGCGCCGTTCGCGACCCCGGCCCCGGGTGAGGCGACGCGCCGCTTCGTGCCCCGCGACAGATTCATATAGCGCCCGCAGTACGAACTATACAGTGACACGAGTTGCGCGGCGGTGGGACCGGGGAGCCTCGCCCGATGCCCCTCTTCCGCCACAGAGCACCGGCCCGCCGCAGCTGCCCGCGCCGCGCGCAACAAGCGGGCATCGCCCGGAGCTCGTGCCTCACCACATGTCGTCCGTTGGTGGCTCAGAAGGAGGATAGGCACATGACACACGCCATACGCCCGTTCGTCACCGCACTCCTGGTCGCGCTCGTCGCGCTCTTCGCGCTCCTGCCGGTCGCCGGCGCTGCCCCACGCGCGGCCGAGACCGTGAATGTCAACATCAGGGACTTCGCGTTCGACCCGGCCGAGCTCACAATCAATGTCGGCGACACGGTTGTCTGGACCAACAACGACACCGCGCCGCACACCGCCACGGCCAGCGACGGCTCGTTCGACTCGGGCCGGCTCGACAACGGCCAGCAGTTCTCATTTACGTTCAACAGCCCCGGCACCTTCCAGTACGTCTGCACGTTCCACGACACCATGCAGGCGACGATCGTCGTGATGGAGGCGGGGGCGGCCGCGCCCGCGGCCCAGCCGGAGGCCCCGGCAGCTCAGCCGGCGCCGACCGGCTCGGTGGACGCCGCCGACCAGGCGGTCACCAACCGCACCGTGACGGTCGCCAACGTTACCTCCAGCGTCGACGGCTGGATCGTCATCCACCTCGACGAGGGCGGCCAGCCGGGGCGCGTCCTCGGCTACGCGGGGGTGCGGGCCGGCGACAACCCGAACGTGCAGGTGACGCTCAGCGAGGACGTTGCGGCCGGCACCGGGCTCTGGCCGATGCTGCACGTGGACGCCGGCGCCGTCGGCACCTACGAGTTCCCCGGCGCCGATGTGCCGGTGCGCGACGCCGATGGCAACGTCGTGATGCGGATGATCACGGTCACCGGCGGCGACGCTGCCGCTCCGGCCCAGGCGCCCACCGAGCTGCCGCGCACGGCCGGCGGGGAGCTCCCGGTCGCGCTCGCGCTGCTCGCCGCTCTGCTGGCGCTCGCCACCGGCGCGCTGCTGCGGTCGCGCAGGGCGTGATGCGGGGTCTCGCCTTCCACATCGGGAGGTGTTGAAGGCGTGAGATGGAAGGGGTGCCGGGGGCGGCGATGCCACCTCCGGCACCGCAGCAGGCACTTCACGGGGAGTGGCGGGCGAGATGCCCTCTGGGCCGCCCGCCACACATGCTGTCTCGGCCGCCCTGCGCCCCTAGCGCAGCAGCGAGCGGTAGAGGTCCTCCACCTGCCCGGCGACGACGTCCTTCGCGAACATCTGCCGGGCTCGCCGCTTGGCTCCCTCGCCGAGCGCCCGGCGCTGCTCCGGCTGCTCCAGCAGCTGTGCCAGCCGCCGCGCGAAGGCCTCCGGCGTGGCCGCCAGCGCCCCGTTCACGCCATCCTCGACGATATCCGGCGTCCCGCCGGTCGGCATCGCCAGGATCGGGGCGCCGCACGCGCTCGCCTCCAGCAGCACCCGGCTCAGCGGCTCGCCCCACGCCGAGGGAAACAGCAGCAGCTCGCAGCGCGCCATCAACCGCAGCGTCTCGTCGTGGTCCGCCCAGTCCAGGAAGCGCGCCCGCACCCCCAGCTGCGCCAGCCCGCGCTCGAGCCTCCCGCGCAGCGGGCCATCCCCCGCGATGACCAGCGACCACTGGCCGTCGGCCGGCAGTCGCCCCAGCGCGCGGAAGATATCCAGCAGCAGGTGCGCGCCCTTGTTGTGCTCCAGCTTCCCGGCGAACAGCAGGAAGCGCTCGCCCGGGGCCACGCTCTGCGGCGGCTCGGCCACCGTGCGCGCCACCGCGTCCGCGTCCACCAGGTGCGGGATGACGCAGATGCGCTCCGGCGGCACGACTTCCGCCAGCCGCGCAGCGATATACCGGCTGCACGCGATCACCGCGTCGGCGCGGCGCAGCGCGGCCTGCCGCCGCCGCAGGTGCCCGAGGATGTACGGGATCGCGATCAGCCCGGCCGCCCCGCGCAGCGGCCCCAGGCGCGCCGGGAGATCGGTGGCGAGCAAGGCGAGCGTCTGCCGCGGGTAGGGCACCCGGCCGCCGTGCAGCCCGGTCGCGAAGTAGTCCCACGGCCAGTGGTCGCGCACCGTCACCACCACCGGCGCCCCCAGCCGCGCCCCGGCCAGCGCAGCCGCCGGCGCCACCTGGACGTGCTGCGCGTGGATGACCATCTGGCGCCGCCCGCCGTCGGCCGCGAGCGCCACGATCTGGTCCGCCAGCCGCCCCCACAGCCGCTCGTGGCGGAAGTAGTTCTTGAGGAACGGGATGCCCGGCGCGCGGTAGCCGAAGCGCACGGTCGGCACCCCCAGCGTCTCGCCGCGCTCGGCCCCCCGCCGGCCCTGCTGCGGGACGACCGCCGTGACACGGTGGCCGCGCTCGAGCAGCGCCAGCGCCAGGGCGTGCGAGCTCCAGCCGGCGCCGCCGCAGCGCGGCGGGAAGACATCCGTCGGGAAGAGAACGTCTAGCTCGTGCATTCGATCATGATGCGCTCGAGCGCCTCGCAGTGCCGCGCCCACGAGTAGCGCTCCGCCACCCGCGCCCGCGCCCGCTCCCCCATGGCCCGCGCCGCCTGCGGGTCCGCCAGCAGCCGCCCGATCGCCCGCGCCAGCCCGGCCACGTCCCCCTCGCGGAACAGCGCGCCCTCCAGGCCGTCGCGGATCACCTGGTTGAGCGGGTGGATATCGGCCGTGACCACCGGCAGCCCGGCGGCCATGTACTCGTAGACCTTGAGCGGCGACCAGAAGAACCCGGCGGCGCGCAGCGCCGGGTGCGGGGCGGTGTTGAATGGCGCCACGCCCACGTCGGCCTGCGCCAGCAGCTCCGGCACCCGCTCGTACGGCACCGCCCCGGTGAAGGTGAAGCGCCCCGGCCACTGCGCCGCCAGCCGCTCCGCCGCCTGGCGCTCCGGGCCGTCGCCCACCAGCACGAAGCGGCAGTCGCGCCCCTCCGCGAGCAGCAGCCCCGCCGCCCGCATGAAGTCCAGCACCCCGTGCCAGGCGCGGAACGAGCCGAGGAACACCACCACCGGGGTGCGTGCCCCGCCCTCGGGGCGCGCCCCGGCCCGCCTGCAGTCCGCGATCGACGCGAAGCGGTCCACGTTGGCGCCCCACGGCAGCTCGACGATCTTCTCGCGCGGGATCTCCGGCGGCACGGTGGTGTGCAGCGGCGTGACGATCCGGCTCGCCCAGCGGCACTGCGTCACCGCCCACTGGCGCATCGGCCCGGCGCGCATGCCGAGCGCCGCGCCCAGGGCGTCGTCGAGGCGCCGCTTGAACACCGCCGGCGGGTCGACGATCAGGGCGTTCACCTCCAGGAGCGCGGGGATGCCGAGCCGCCTGGCGGCGATCATGCCGGCGCCGGCGAAGTTGTAGTAGCGCTCCATCACGATGTCGGGGCGCACCGCGCGCGCCAGCCGCGCGATCACCGGCGTGCTGAGCAGCGCCGCGGCCTTCGGGATATCCAGGTGGTGCAGGTGGAAGCCGTGGTCAGTGGTTGAGACCGGCCGGGCGAAGGGGGCCAGGCCGTGCCAGCCGGGGCTGGCGCTCGCGACAACATGGACGACGTGGCCGCGCGCCGCGAGCCCGCGTGCGACCTCGTAGGTGTGCGTGGAGCCGCCGAGCGTGCCGGGGACCGGGATGCCGCTGGCGATGTAGAGGACCCTCACACGCGCTCGTAGCGCTCCAGGTCAAGAGTGATCGCCAGCGACCCGGGCGCCGCGCGCCGCACGATCTCCGTGGCGCGCTCGGTGGCGGTGTCCTCCACACCGACGAGCAGTGTGGTGTTGCCCTTGCGCAGGAAGCCGCCAGTAGAGGCGAGGCGGGTGACGCGGAACCCCTGCTCGACGAGCGCATCTACGGTGGCGTCGGCGACGTTGTCTTCAGTCACAAACACGAGCAGCTTCATGGGCCTTCCTTCTTGCGGGCGGTCTCGTGGCGCGCATTATAGCAGAAACGCGTCGATCCGTTGCGAAGGCGGTGTCGCGGAGGCCTCGCCCCACAGTGGGGGCCGCGGAAGCCTCGCTACGGCCCGCCGCACCTCATGAGCTGCGCATGCGGTTGAGCATCGGCGCGGCGTAGGAGTGGCAGATGGCGATCGCCACTGCGTCGGCCGCGTCGTCCGGCTTGGGGATCTTGTCCAGATTGAGGGTGATCTTGACCATCTCCTGCATCTGGCGCTTGTCCGCCCCGCCGTAGCCGGCCACCGCCTGCTTCACCTCGGTGGGCTTGTACTCCTGGATCGGCAGCCCCGCCTGGCCGAGCGCGAGCAGCGCCACCCCGCGCGCCTGCCCGACGGTGATCGCAGTGTTGACGTTCTTGCCGAAGAACAGCTCCTCGATCGCCGCCGCGTCCGGCTTGAACTCGCGCAGGAGCTGGCGCAGCTCGTCGTACAGCCGCATCAGCCGCTCGGCCTGTGGCATGCCGGCCGGAGTCACCAGCACGCCGCACGTCACCAGGCTGAGCGTCCCGGCGCTCTCGTCCACGATGCCCCAGCCCATACGGGCCGTGCCGGGGTCGATGCCGATCGTTCTCATCACTCGCTCGCGAACTGCGCGGCCAGCTCGTCGGTCACGTCCAGGTTGCTGTAGACCTTCTGCACGTCGTCGAGGTCCTCGAGCTTCTCCATGAGCCGCATGGCCTTGAGCGCGTCGGCCGGGTCGGGCTGGATGGTCGTCTTCGCCAGCATGGTCTTCTCCGCGCTGGCGATCGGCAGGCCGGCGTCGAGCAGCTTCTGGCGCACCGCGGCCAGCTGCTTGAAGTCGGTGTAGATCTCGATCGCATCATCGCTGACCTCGACGTCGTCGGCGCCGGCGTCGATCGCCAGCAGCATCACCTCGTCGGAGTCGAGCCGCTTCTGCGTCAGGTCGATCGTGATCAGGCCCTTCTGCTCGAACATCCAGCTCACCGACCCAGGCTCGCCGGGGCTGCCGCCGGCCTTGGTGATCGTCGCGCGCACCTCGGCGTTGGTGCGGTTCCGGTTATCGGTCGCCGCCTCGATCAGCAGCGCGATGCCGCCGGGGGCGTAGCCCTCGTAGTAGATCTCCTCCAGCGCGGTCGCGTCGGAGCCCTTGCCGATGCCGCGGTCGATCGCGCGCTGGATGTTCTCCATCGGCATATTGTTATCGCGCGCCTTGTCGATGGCGAGCCGCAGGCGGAAGTTCGCGTCTGGGTCGCCACCGCCCTCGCGTGCGGCGATCGTGATGTCACGCGCGAGCTTGGTGAAAAGCTGTCCGCGCCGCTGGTCGAGCACGCCCTTGGTGCGGCGGATCGAGTGCCATTTTGAGTGGCCGGACATACAGCGCCTCCTGTGGGTCTCTGGAATGCTCCGGGTATTATATCATTTCACGGCTTACGAGATGGGGCGAAGCCCCGCGCCCCGCGAGCTGTGGCGGCCCCAGGTGCCTTATGCGCCGCTCTGCAGCAGCGCTGCCCCAGTGCGGCGGGCAAAAAGGCCCTCGGGACCGCAGGCCCTCCAAACCTCCCCGCTGCCGCAACGTCCGTGATCGCCTGGCCCGCCACATCTCCCCGTCGCAGATAAGAATCGTCCGTGGCGGGCGCGTCCTTCTTGCTTCCCGGCGGGGCGCTGGCGCGGGCGAACACGTGCGTCGCGTCTCGAGGGGCGGCGCACGATGAGGCCCCCCGCCCCAATGTGGAGCGAGGGGCCGTCGTTGGGCGCGTGATACGCCCGAATCGGCGCTCGGGTCCTACGCCACGCCCGGGTCGACGTGACGCGGCATATCGATCGACGGCATGTCGGCCGTCGCGCCGTTGCCCTTGCCGTTGGTGTGGATGCCCTCGAGCTCCAGCGGGACGACGCGGCTGAGCAGCTCGCGCAGCCGCTCGCCGTCCAGCGTCTCGTACTCGATCAGCGCGCTCGCCATGTCGTTGAGCACCGCCCGGTTGTTCTGCAGCAGCCGCTCGCAGCGGGCGTAGGCCTCCGAGACGATCCGGTGGACCTCGTCGTCGATCGCGCGGGCCACGTCATCGCCGTAGTTGCGCTGCTCGCTGATCTCGCGCCCGAGGAAGATCAGCTCCTCCT
>CALJIC010000345.1 GCA_937974195.1 uncultured Roseiflexaceae bacterium
CCTCACGAGGATTTACGTGGTTTGAGCCTGGATTGCCCCGGCGAACGAATAACGAACAGGAACGATAGGGTAGCAATCCCCTCACGAGGATTTACGTGGTTTGAACTCCCCTATTGGGCGCGCCTACGAAAGAGGGAGAGAATGGTAGCAATCCCCTCACGAGGATTTACGTGGTTTGAACCCACCTTCCGTGGGGCGCATCAGGACGCCCTGGAACGAGCGCTATGCGCGGCAGGCAGCGCAAGGGCGATTTCCATCGCTGCGCCTGGCCTGTTCCGATAGCCCGTAACGCGCATTCTCAGCATCAGAAAGCCCTCGCGCGGCTGCCGCGATCATAGCATCAGATAATGTAGGTGTCAATGCTGGTCGCAACGGGCGGCCCGTTGCCAATCACATCGACCGTCGCGGCGCAGTTGGCACAGAGCCGGTAGGTGCGCAGGCTGTCACCCTCGTCGGCGCGCACGATCTTGGCCAGCCGGCGCCGCAGCACTGCGTACTGCCGGTCGGTGAGGTCGCACTCGAACACGCTCCCCTGAACCCGCTGGCCGAAACCCTCGAGCACCTTCGCCAGCCGCGCCCGCCGTCGATCTCCTGGGATGTCGTAGACAATGATGTACAGCATCCGTTAGTCCCCCTTGGTCAGCGCGCGGCAAACGGCTCGTACGCCTCACCACGCTGTACCGCCCGCGCCAGCCGCCGCGCCTGCAGCTCCAGACAGCGCAGGTATGTGACCTTCCCGGGGCGCCCGTCCGCGCCATCCGGGTGGGTCGCCTCGGTGCGCATCCGCTCCTCGAAGGCAGCGATGAAGCGCCGCTTGCCCTCGTCGCTCAGCACCACCGGCCGGGCCGGGTCGGCGCCTTCGGCAAAATCAGCCACAGTGAGCCGGCCGTCGCCGCAGCAGCGCAGCACCAGCGAGTCCACCAGCAGCGGGCGGAACTCTTCGATCAGATCGAGCGCGAGCGATGGGCGGCCGTAGTCGTACTGGTGGAGAAAGCCGAGGTACGGGTCGAAGCCGGCCGCCTGCACGGCCCCGAGCATCTTGTGCGTAAGCAGCGTGTAGCCGAGCGAGAGCAGGACGTTCACCGGGTCGGCTGGCGGGCGGCGGCTGCGGCGCTCGAAGCGCCACTCAGGCGATAGCAGGGCGCGCACACCGCCAAAGTAGCGCGCGGTGGCGCTGCCCTCTACGCCGAGCAGCGCGTTGAGCGTGGTGGTGCGCCCCACCCGCGCGATCGCGAGATCCAGCGCGTCGGCTGCACTGGTCGCCTCGGGCGGCGGGGTCGCCCGATTGCGGGCGAAGCGGCGCAGGAGCGCGCGCTGGTTGCGCAGCTTGCCCGTGACATACGCCTGCGCCTGGCGGAGCACCCAAGCGGCATCCTCGGCGCGGCGATACTGCGCGCGGCGCAGCGCCGCGTGCGCCGTGACCTGCCCGACAAGTCGGCCGTGGTAGCGCCCCTCCACAGTCAGAAACGTCACCTCGACGCCGCGATCGAGCAGCCGCTTGATCGCCGGCGTGGTCAGGCCGACATTCCCGATGATCACGATGTCTTCGAGCTTGACCAACGGGATGCTGCCGAGTATCTCTTCGCCGCGGCGCACCTCGATGCGCTCGCCGTCGCAGCGTAGCTCGGCTCCCTGTTCCACCACATAGAGCGTCGCCATCGGCAGTTCTCCAGCATAGAGTTCGGTGCGAGTGGGGCTGCGGCGCGCTGGCTGCGCAGCCTAGGCGGGCTCCGGGAGCAGCCGCGCCTGGCCGAAGCCGCGGGCGGTGCCGGCGCCGACCCCGCTGTAGAAGGCGAAGCGCGCCAGCGTCTCGACGCACGCCAGCCAGTAGCGGTCGCGGTTGACGGCGGTGTAGGTGCAGCGCCCCACCGCGCCGATCTGCGGCGCGCCGCCCTTGCCGAGCGGCGCCTGCGAGCGCAGCTCGAAGCGGCTCACGGCCAGGCACTCGGCGGCGAAGCGCCGCACCTCCTCGGGCAGCGCCAGAGGCGCGAAGGCGTTCCAGCGGTCGAGCAGGCTGCCGAACACCAGATCCGGCAGCGGCAGCGGCATCGTCAGCCCGCGCTGGCGGAAGGTCACCGGCGCGGCGAACTCCAGCGTCCAGCGGGTCGGGCCGTCGGCGGCGCGCAGCAGCGCCGGCGCCGCGAGCCCCTCGTAGCTGGCGCGGCCGGCCCACGGGTGCGCCGCCGGCTCGGCCGCCAGCGCCTCGACGCGCCACACAGCGCCGTCGAGGTCGAGCGCGCCGATCGCCTCGGGCGTCCAGGCGTTGGCCAGCGCCTCCAGCTCCGGCGCGAGCAGCGTGACGCGCAGGTGGTAGGCGCGCTCGGGGGTCACCGGGACGTGCCCGCGGCGCGGCGCTAGCCCGAGGACGTTCGAGACGGTGAGCGGCTTGGGCCCCTCGCCGTCGTGGAGCCGCGCGGCGAGCCCGGCGTCGGCGGCGGCGATCAGACGCAGCACGGCGGCGTGCGCGGCCCGCGCCAGGTCGGCGGGGACGTCGCCCGCCACGGCCGGGCGGATGGTCAGGACGAGTGCGGTCGGCATCGTAGTTCCTTTCTACCCCTGACGAGGATTCAGAAGGCGCTGGCGCTGTGGCGCGGCCGCGGAGATCCAGCGCCACAGCGCCGATCTGGTGCGTGTGGGCGGCGCCTGTGCTGCTGAAGCGGGCTGGGGCGCCGCCACCCCATCGCCCGCGTGGGCGGCGCAGCGGCCAGGGAAAGAGAACGCTCGATTGTTAAGGTGCAGCGAACGGCGCCGCGCTCAGGGCCGGCCGGCCTCGCGCAGCAGGGACTCGATCAGCTGATTGATGCCGGCGAACGGCGACTCCCCCGGCGCGCGCCCGGCCAGCAGGGCGTAGGTGTGCGCCAGGTGCGGGACGATCTCGCCGGCGCGATGCTCGGGGGCGCCCGGCCCCACGAAGGCCTCCGCCAGGTCGGCGGGCGTCACGCCCTTCAGGCTGTGGACCGCCTCGTTGCGCAGATTCGCCAGCTGGTTGAGCCGGTCGAGCGCGTCGATGACCGGCGTGAGGTCCTCGCCGCGCTGCCCCGCGAGGTGCAGCGCCAGGTCGCGCAGCCGCGGCCGGTTGGTCTGCAGGTCCCGCCAGGTGCTCGTGCTCGACACGAAGCCCTGCGCGACGGCCCAGGCCTGCGAGAGGCGGCCGCCGTCGTCGCTCGGCTGGCCCCTGCGGTCGATGAACTGCGCGCCGCGCCGCAGGCACAGCAGCCGCAGCGCGTTCTCCTGGAAGCGCACCACCTGGGTGAGGAAGTCGGCGTAGGCGCCGACCTTGTAGCGCGCCGCGGCGCCGTGGTAGACCTCGGCCAGCAGCGCCTCGCGCGGCGGCTGGTACACCGACTGGTAGAGGTCCATCAGCTGCGTGCGCCAGCGCCCGTCCCCGGCGGCGTCCACCCCGCCCTCGAGCGCCCGCCGCGCGCCGGGCAGGTCGAAGTTGAAGCGGCAGCGGGCGTGCTCCAGCAGCGCGTCCAGCACCTCGGCCGCCCCCGGCGCCAGCCGGTCGGCGATGACCGCGCGCTCTTCGCGGAGCAGCCGCAGCGCCGCGTCGTAGTCGAAGGTGGCGACGTTGGAGCGCAGCGCGGCGCGCAGCGGGCCGGCGTGCAGGCGCTTGCCGGTGTTCAGCGTCGCGGGGAGCGGGCGGCGGGCGTTGATGTAGAGCACCTCGGCGCGCGCCCCAAACACCTCGGTGCCGGCCACCAGCAGCCCGGTGGTCATCGCCGGGGTGCCGCCGGTCACCTCCAGGTAGGCGGTGGCCTCCGGGTGGGAGGCGCGCAGCTCGGGCAGCCGGCGCTCGAAGAAGCGCCGCACCGCGTCGTAGTCCGATGGGTCGCAGCCGGCGCCGTCCTCGCCGGCCACCGTCCAGACCGCGACGCGCTCGGGCGGCAGCGGGGCGCAGCCGTCGGCGCCGGCCACCAGCAGGCGGCGGACGACCTCGGCGGTGACGATCGTATCCTTGCTCCAGTCGTGGCGCGCCTCGGCGTCGGCCGGCGGGTCGGCGCCCTGGTCGGAGGCGACCAGCACAACCAGCTCGAGCGGCTCGGGGCGGGACTGGACGTAGCGCAGCGCCTTGCCGATGATCGGCAGCGCCAGGCCGGCGCCCGACTCCGGCCACTCGGCGAGGATGCGCGCGGCGCGCTCGCGCTCGGGGGGCTTGCGCGGCGCCTCGTCGCGCGCGGCGAGGTCGCTGCTGCCGAGGGTGCAGATCAGCAGGCTCATCGGGCGCCTCGCAGAAAGCGATCACAGAGGTTGTTGATCATCGTGTACGGGTGCTCCGCCCCGATCGACACGCCGAATGCGTGCTGGTAGGCGCTCCGCATCGCTGCCAGGAGATCGGGGACTTGCACCTTCGCCCTTCGCTCCACCTCATCACGCGAGATCGGTCTGAAGCGGTGGACGATATCGTTCCGCAGTAGGATCGGCCTATCCACCACAGCGAGCTCGTCAAGGGCCGCGAGGAATCGCGGCTGATCCTGGTCGCGCGCGAGCCGCTCGATAATCTTGCGCAGGTTGCTGCGGTTCACTTCACGGCAAGAGTTCTCGGCCTCAGGGTTAGGCGGCGGCACAGCCTCGGCCAGACCGAGCTCGTGCAGCATCGGCCGGTGCGCGTTCCACCAGGCGGCCTTGTAGCTCGCGCGCTTCTTCGGATCGCTCCACTCGACGCCCAGCCTCTCGGCGATGAGCTGCATACACCCCTCGGAGAATCGATGCAGCCGGGCGAGAAAGTCGCTCCAGTCTTCGTTTTGCTCGGCGAGCTGTGCGAGATAGATCGTCTCCAGCAGCAACACCTCCTCGCTGCTGTCGGCGACACTCTGCTGAAGCTCAGCGACATGCTCGCGCAGCTCGCGGGTGAGTGGCAGCACCTCATCGAACGCCGCCCTCGCCGCCTCTAGATCCAGGTTGCGCCGCGCATCGGCGTGCTTGAGCATCGCGTCGAGTAGCTGCGACTGCCACGATTCCAGCACGGAGCCCTCATTTTCCAGCAGACTGAGCGCTGGCTGGTAGGCGTAGGCGTCGAGCAGCACGCGCAAGTTGCGGCGCAGCGCCTGGCGATAGATCTGCCGTCCGGTGTCAAGCAGTTGCGGACGGTCGCGCTGCGGCGAGACATAGATCGGGCGAGCGCGCGCACCGAAAAAATCGCTGCCGAAGAGCAGCAGCATTGTGTTCATCTGCGGGGTTCCGCCGGCGACCAGGAGATAGACCTGCGACTCCCTCATATCAGGGCGCTCGGCGATCCGCCGCAGCTCCTCACGGTAGAAGTCGAACATCAGGTCATAGTCCGCAGGGTTGTGGCTGGTGGTTCGGATCAGGATGTGTTTTTTCTGCAGCCCGTCCCCCTGGTAGCGATCGAACAGCAGCTCCCGGATCAGCTGGGCATACTCGATGGTATCGCTGTCGCGGAAGCGGGCCGGCGTTGCCTCCGGCTGGTCGGTTGCGAAGAGCACGATCTGGACGGCGGCCTTGTTTCCAGGCGCTATGAAGCCCAGCGCCTTCTCGATCATCGGCAGGCGAATGCGATCCTTGTAGGCGGCGAAGCGCTCCTGGTGGCGCAGATAGGCGCCTACGAGGCGCGCCAGCGGGCTGCCCTCTTTGGGAGAGATCTCCGCTGGGAGCACGGCATTATCATCGAGCTGCACGTCGCGAGTGCCGATATTGACGAGCAGTAGTGTGGTCATCGCTATGCCTCTTGCCGAACATCGACGCGCACCCACCCGAACGGAAGCCAGGGCCGGTCGCCGTTCAACACCAGCTTGCGCGTCTTCGGAAACAGGTCGCCGTCTCGGAAGGTGCGGCCCCGCCGTGGCCGGTTGAGCCTGTAGCCGCGCACTATCTCACCGAAAGCATGCTCGTCCACGCGCAGATGCTCGTCGAGCGTCTTGCTCGACCAGCCGGTGCCCCAGCCGATCTGAAGCAGGAAGCTGTCCGGCCCCATGGAGCGGGCCTCCTGCTCCAGCGCCGCGTAGAACCGCTCCAGTTCGGCCGGGCCGTGCTCGCGGTAGTACGCTCGCTCGGCGGCGATCCGCGCCATCCCCCGCTCGCGCGCCGCAGCGACGAACGCCTCGAGCCAGGCGCGCCGCTCGCCGAAGCTGAGCCCGCGCCTCCGTGCATCGGGCGAGTCGAACGAGTACGATGGGATGAAGATCGATGTCGTAAAGGTTGTGTCGGCGGCGACGGCCTCGACGTTGAGCACGTTGAATCTCTTGTCCCGCCCCTTCTCCTGCGCTGTCCCGCCGTACACCTCAATCGGCGCCAGGATGAGCCGGCCGTCAGGCGCCGGCGTGCTGTCGCTCACCTGGAGCATACGCAGCAGGTCGCGGTTGGCATCCGTCCCCGTCCCCGTCCTCTGCCCGACGAACAGCTCCTGCTCGTAGACCGTATCAGCAGACCGGGCGTCGCGCAGACGCCCCGATGCCGTGATTGCCTCCAGGAGGGGTGGCATATGGACCTTGGAGAAGGAATGCCAGGCGAGCGCGGTCCGCAACGCCCCCTTGAGCGATGAGCCGGGTATGTACGGGCGCCCGTGAATATCCTTGATCTGCTCTCCTACCTCGTCGCTGC